>JAUNPN010000073.1 GCA_030536655.1 bacterium
GAGAGATTTTTGTATGATATGACGGAAAATATGAAAGTTCAATGCGTGCTAAGCCGTTAAGCGTTAATTAATCAGTGGTTCCTTAAGCAGTTGTAATTATTGTGCCGGAGTGAAGCAAAGCCGATGGCTTTGCACTTATAATTATTTTACTGAAAGGGGCAGCCTTTAAAATGGAACATAGAACATGGGCGGAGGTAGACTTGGACGCTATCGCTCATAATATACGGGAAATAAGAAAAATAACAAATCCGTCGGCACAGCTTATGGCTGTTGTAAAGGCAGACGCATACGGTCATGGCTTTTTGGAGGTAACCAAGACGCTTCTTGAAAACGGAGCGGACAGACTTGCGGTGGCAACTCTCCGCGAGGGTGAGCAGCTGAGAAGCCGAGGCGTAAGAGTTCCGATTTTGGTATTGGGTGCGCTGATGGAGGAAGATATTGAGGATTATATTAATTTTAATATAACTCCGAATGTATTTTCATATGAAATGGCGCATGCAATTTCATATATTGCGGAAAAAAAAGAGATTGTTACCAAGATTCATATAAAGCTTGACACAGGTATGTCAAGAATAGGCTTCCTTACCGGGGACAATAATGAAAGCGTTGCCGATGAAATCATAAGGATTTCAAAGCTTCCGTATATAGAAATTGAAGGTATATTTTCGCATTTCT
This sequence comes from bacterium, assembly GCA_030536655.1. GTDB lineage: Bacteria > Bacillota > Clostridia > UBA1381 > UBA1381 > UMGS1958. Next base: position 676 of record JAUNPN010000073.1, read on the forward strand.
CAACCTCGGACGAATATGATGAAAGCTATACAAGGCTTCAGTATTCGAGGTTTATGGATGTAATAAACAGACTTGAGGAGCGTGGGCTGCATATCCCGATAAAGCATATATGCAACAGCGCAGCAATCATGATGTATCCCGAAATGCACCTTGATATGGTACGTCCGGGTGTGATTCTTTACGGAATGTACCCTTCGGACGAGGTTGATAAGTCAAGATTGTGTCTTAAGCCCGCGATGACCCTTAAATCAAGGATAACCTTTGTCAAAGAGGTAGAGCCGGGCAGGGGTGTGAGCTATGGTAAGGAGTACATAACCGATAAGGTAACAAAAATAGCAACAGTTCCGATCGGTTATGCAGACGGATATCTCCGCAGGCTTGCGAAAGAAGGCAGGATGATTGTAAATGGTCAGCATGTTCCTATAATCGGAAGAATTTGCATGGACCAATGTATGATTGATGTCACAAATGTTCATAATATAGAAAGAGGAGATGAAGTAATCCTGTTTTCTGATAAGGGCATTACGGTTGACGATCTGGCAAAATGGCTTGATACAATCAACTATGAAGTAACCTGCGTAATAGGAAAGAGAATACCGCGAATTTACAAGAAGGACGGAAAGGCAGTCAAGGTATTGAATTATCTTATGTAATGCCGCTTCGGGTTCTGTAAGGAGGGATTGCTTTGTCACACAATAATGATAAGGAATTATATGAGGCTCTTGCAAGAGGTTACGCCGAGATGGCGGAAATAAACGCTGCGCTTGCTGCGGAGGCGGTTATTACCGACAACGAGGCGTTGGAAATCTGTGAGGACAATCTGACGGAGTGTGAATGAAAGTGATTGTGAAAAGAGGAGATATTTATTATGCGGATTTAAGTCCGGTGGTAGGCAGTGAACAGGGCGGAGTTCGTCCTGTTCTGATAGTCCAGAATGATGTCGGCAACAAATACAGTCCGACAGTAATCGCTGCGGCGATTACAAGCCGAATTAACAAGGCTAAGATGCCTACGCATATTGAGCTGTGTGCTAAGGAGTACGGGCTGAATAAGGATTCGGTTATTTTACTTGAGCAGATAAGAACGATTGATAAACAGCGCCTGCGTGAAAAGACAGGCAGACTTGACGATAAGCTGATGAAAAAAGTTAATGACGCTATTTCAATAAGCTTTGGACTTAACTGATGTACTTATAGGGAGCCTTTATAAAGGCTCCTTTATTATGTGTTTGGGCATTTCATGTCAATTTGTTGGCATTTCGTGCAATGTGCATTGCCTTTTAACGCTTAAAATGATATAATAATGGATAAATAGGAATAAAAGTTTGGAAAAAGATAAGCGGCGCATCTTGCCGCCTTCAGCGACTTGAAGTATAAACATACGTCTGCGTCGCTTCTGACGACAATCTGCTTGCTTCTCTTTTCCCAAACGCATTGGTGAAAGAAGTTCGGAATAAAAGTTTGGAAAAAGATAAGCACCGCTTCTCTTTTCCCAAACGCATTGGCGAGAGGAGTTCAGATTAAAACAGTGAAAAAGCTATTATTAATTATGTCAGCGTTTATTGCTGCCGCCGGGGTGAGTGCGTGCGCAACGGTTCATGTAAGTGCTGAATACGCGGGAGAGGCACCTGAGTTAGAGTTCAAGCCGGTAGGCGGCGGAAAATACATATACTGCAATAATCCGGAGGCAATAGATTCAAACACCTTGATGAACAGCGATAAACCTCGTTACGTTATGAATAATGACAATCTCGGACCGGGAAAGTATTATCTTTATATTTCTCACTATAATTATATCGCAATGGATTCCAGCGGTGAACATGTATCAAAGGATATGGAGCTTGATGTGGAGCTTACTCCGGTATCCGGTGAGTGTGAGTACAAAATAAGTAACGTCGGCTTTGAAACGGCTACCGGGTACGCTTATTATGACGAGGACAATAATATTGTGAAAAAAGAGCCGGCATGGGGCTTGTTCAGCTGCTGTGCGGCGGCAATGAATAAGTCGATTATAGATATTGATTCGGAGAATTATTATACATGGAACGGGGAGAATAAAATATCAAGTGTCAAGGCATCACAGACAAAATGGCTGAGTGAGTACATACCGAACTATTCGGTTGTTCATTACAGACGCCCGGTGCATATGCAGGCAATACTTGAAATAAAATCGGGGCATATGAATGTTAATGTGTGCGCATTTGAGTCGACCGGAAAGCTGCGCGACCGCTCGACTATGCGCAAGGATGCGGAAAACGGATTGGTGCGCTATGACAGAACAATAAAGGGAATAGCGGATACGCTGCCACAGGTTGAAGCGGAGCTTGAATATACGATTGACGATGATACGAAAGACGGGGAGTATCTTCCGGTTACAATGCATAATCAGTACGCGCCGGACGGAGTGGTTAATTATGACTGGATAACGCATATTGCGGCTCTTGACGATCCGTGGGCAAAGGCTCTTGCGGATGAAACGGGGATGCTTTCGTTTACGTATGAGGATGATAATAAGCTGACCTATTACGGAAAAAAGGTTCCTCAGTCCGAGCGTGACAACATTTGGCGCTTTGACACACACCATACAGACACGCATAAATATGAGGGACAGCCGGGGACAGACGGGGCGGATACCTATTCGCCGAATTATGAAATAACAGCCGAGGACGATGTAAACGGATATGCGACAAACCTTGGAAACTACGGAGTAACCTATACATATAATATGAAGATAAAAAATGACAGCTCAAAGACAAGGTACATAACCTATGAGCCGACAACCCAGTCAAACATAATTGTATATACGAATGAGAACGGTGAAGAAAGCAGCTATGCATTTACGAAAAATTCCTCATATGAATATAAGCAGGACGTGATGGCGGCAGTTGAACTGCTGAAGGGAAAGACAACAGAGTTTTCCGTGAACGTAATTCTCCCGGTAAATTATAACGGCGGAATAAGGAATGCGTTTGTGATACACGATGATGATATAAAGCTTGATTTTGGTGAGATACTTTCAAAGCATAAATTCTATAAGGAGGCTCCGTTCATAACCGGAAAGCTTTTGTCGGAATATAAGGATAAGCTGCCGGAAGCGACACTTAATGCTTTTGATGGAACACTGGAAAATTATGAGGTTCTGGACTGCGGAGATTTTTACGCATTGAGATGGTGCATATGGGACGGCTCTCCCTCATCGGCATATGGGGGCTGGTGGCTTGTACAGCATGTGTATATTCTTGACGAGAGCTTTAATGTAACAGGCTATCACACCTTTGACGATCTTCCTACAGGTTTAAGCTATAATGACGGCAGGCTGTATGTATCTACATACCATAACGGCATATATTCAACAAAGGACGGAAATACGTATATTCAGGAACCCCAAATAAGCAAGCTTCCGGAGAATACTGCACCGGTGCATACAGAGCCGATAAAGGAAGAAAAGAAGGAAAAGCTTATTGTAAACGGAGAAGTTCCGGATTGGGCAGAGCAGGATTTTGAACTGTTTTCGGTTTACGGTCTGGGTGACGGGTTGAGCAGTGAACAGAGTGAGCCGATAACAAGAGAGGATTTCTGCGGACTTGCAGCGAATGTGATAAGATACACCGGAGCATTAAGTCTGCCGTTAAAGCCTAAGGCGGTATTTAATGATACGGATAAAGGCGAGGTAAGACAGCTGGCGGAGCTTGGGATAATAACCGGCTACGAGGACGGAAGCTTTAAGCCTAATAATACGATTACAAGAGAAGAGGCAGCAGTGATTCTGTCAAGAATAGCGGAGTTGTATGATTTTAAAGAAGTAAAAGAAATTGACTACAAGGATAATGAGGATATATCCGGCTGGGCAATGAATGGAGTTCGTATCTGCGCCGGCTGTGGAATAATGAACGGAGCAGGAGAGGAAGGCTTTTTACCGAAAGGAAATTATACAACAATTCAGACTGAAATAACAATGCTTAGAATATTTAATATGATAACCGATGCAGGAAAACTAAAGCTGCCGGAGTTTCCTAAGGAAGGAACAAATTATACGGTATATCGTGAAGGCTACCGTGGCGGCAGAATAGAGCTTGCGGTGTATGATACCGAAAATGACAGCACGCTTGTAAATGATAACGGAATACTTACTGTAAGCGGCAGTTATAGAAATGACAAAAAATATTATTTTTCAAGCGGAGAATGGGTAAAGTTTGAGGAAGGCTACGATAAGATAAGCAATAACGTATCGGCGGTTTTGCTCAGCGGAAAATTTTAGAATGTATATTTAATTAAAGAAGTGCATATTGCGAAGTCGGATTTTTTGCCGGATTTTCGGGTCAATATGACAAAAAATAGGCAAGCAAGATGTGCTTAATTTAAGGATAGGCTTTTAATATATTATTAATAGCAAAAACTGTCAAAGCGATTGTCCGCTTTGACAGTTTTTTCATCCCGCAAAAAAATATTTTAAAGCATAGCAAAAAAAATCTTAAATTTTAGTAATTTTTTTTGAAAAAATTTGAAAAAAAGACTGTTATTTTTCGTCGATTTATAGTATAATATATTTATACTGTCTTTCATTGTGTATTGAGGACAGAAATTGACAATATTTATGAAAAGGACGTGTGAAATAATGCCGCTGAATAAGGTCGGTCTTACAATAAACTCACGTATGTATACAGTAGTATCGGACGAAAGCATTGAATACATGGAGATGCTCGGTGAGCATATTAATGAAAAGGTTGCCGCAGTGTTGAAGGACGGCAGGCATATAATGGGTGAAAAGCCGATAGTCCTTGCTGCACTGAATATCTGTGATGAATATTATAAACTGCTTGAAGAAAAAAGCAGTATTGATATAAGTGAAATGGGCAGAATTAAGGACGAAAACGCGGTGCTGAGTACTGAAAACGAAAAAAAAAGCGAAGAAAATGAGCAGTTAAAAGCAGAGCTTGAAAGAATAAAGGCAGAGGGGATTGCAGCCGCAGAAACCGAGGCTATAGCAAGAAGCGTGTCATTACAGAGTGAGCTTAATGATGCACATACACAGATAAAATTTCTTGAAAGCAGGATTAAGGAGCTTGAAGGGAAGAATGAAAAAATGAAGCAGGACTATGAGCGGCGTGAGCAGGAAATATTTGATATGATTGATGATGCGGCTAAAAAGCCTGCGAACCGCGCGGAGCGCAGAGCGGCGAACAAACGAAAGAAACAAACTAAAACAAAATAAAATTCGGGATTGTAATAAAGATGAACAAATCAATAGAACTGCTCGCACCGGCGGGAAATGAAACAGCGCTTCATGCTGCGGTGCAGTCGGGAGCCGATGCGGTGTATATAGGCGGTACAAAGTTCGGCGCACGTCACAGCGCAAAGAATTTTACGATAGATGATATAATGAAGCAAACCGAATACTGTCATCTTTACGGTGTTGATGTACATGTAACCGTTAACACTCTTATAAAGGAAAAGGAGCTTTCGGAGGTTGTTGAATATGCGCGTGAGCTGAACAGCGTTGGAGTTGACGCGCTGATTATTCAGGATATGGGTGCGGCTGAACTGATTCATAAGGCGCTTCCCGATATGCAGCTTCATGCAAGTACACAAATGACAGTGACAAGTCTTGAAGGAGTAAAATATCTGGAGGATATGGGCTTTTCAAGAGTTGTACTTGCAAGGGAACTGAATAAAAAAGAGATTGAAACGATATGTGCGGGAGCAAGAGCGGAAATTGAGGTTTTTGCGCACGGTGCAATTTGTATGTGCTATTCCGGTCAGTGTCTTATGTCCGGTATATTGGGCGGCCGAAGCGGAAACAGAGGACGGTGTGCTCAGCCGTGTCGGCTTAATTATACGATGCTGGAAAACGGTAAATCCTGCGGCAGCGCATATGTTTTAAGTACGAAGGATATGGCTCTTGTGCGGCATTTGAAGGAACTGCGAGATATAGGCGTTTCCTCGCTTAAAATAGAAGGCCGTTTAAAACGCGCGGAGTATGTCAGCGCTGTTGTCGGAGTGTACAGAAAATATATTGACAGCGATGCCGAGGTTTCAAAGCAGGATATGCGTGAGTTGCACGATGCCTTTTCCCGTTCCGGCTTTACAGACGGATATTTTACGGGCAATCTCGGTGCGCCTATGATGAGCCATAAAAATCCGGGCAATGATAATAATACATTTACAGATGAAGCGAAAAAGCGCGCAATGTCAGACTCGAATGTCAGAAAGATACCTGTAAGCATTTCAGGATCAATGCATAAGGGAGAGCCGATAAGAGTAAGTGTGTTCGATTCGGAAGGGAATTTTGCGGAGGCTGAGGGTAAAGAAGCTGTTGAGAAAGCGGCAAATAAGCCGCTGGATAAGCGGAGGTTTATTGCTCAGCTTGTTAAAACGGGCTCAACTCCGTTTGAAGTGACTGAAATGTACACAGATATGGACGATGACGTAACTGCACCGATTAAGGATATAAACGGTGCAAGACGTGAGGCTCTTGAAAAGCTTGCTTCGATACGAAGCAGCAGACCAACGGGAAGAAGCCTTGCGGCAGAGCTGCCAAAAAAGGTAAAAAGACAAGAGGTGCAGGTAAAATTCAGCGCCGAAGTCAGAACTGCGGAGCAGGGCAGGGCTGCTGCGGAGAGCGGAATAGATTTGATTTACGCTCCTGCTGAAGCGGCGTCGGAGCTGCAAAGGAATTTTAAAGATATTGAAATTGTTACTCGTACAGAGGAAATTTTCAGAGAACAAAGAATTTTAACCGGTGCGGCGTCCGTATCATCAAATGCTGCAATTCAGCATTACGGAAAAAGCGGTATAAGGCTTTACGGAACTCACAGGCTTAATGTGTTTAATGCGGCGTCGCTTGAGCATTATCGAAAGCTGACGCTTGTAACGATTTCACCGGAGCTGAGGTTAAGTGAAATTAAAGATATAGCGGAGCACAGCAATATACCGTTTGAGCTTATCGGTTACGGAAGAATTCCGCTTATGCTGATGAAAAACTGCCCGATAAAGGCAATGGGCAGATGCCAGAAGCATAAAGATAAGATTAGTCTTAAGGACAGACGGGGAGAGGAGTTCCCTATAATATGCCGTAAGGGCTGTATGGCTGAGCTGCTTAATTCAAAGCCGATGTATATGGCGGATAAGCTTTCCGACCTGATAAAAACAGGCGCATCAAGGATAAAGCTTGTGTTTACGCTTGAAACGCCGCAGCAATGCAGGAGAATTATAAAAATATATAAGGAAGCATTAAACGGCTCTGTGAGCAAAATGCGTGAGAACACATTCACACGAGGACATTATTACAGAGGTGTAGAATAGATGGGGATTTTTAACAGAGAAATTAAGTTTGTACTTGCGTCAGGCTCACCGAGAAGAAAAGAGCTTCTCAGTGAGATTATACCGAGCTTTGATATAGCGGTTTCGGAGGCTGATGAGGAAAGTGTGCCTAAAACGCTGGCTCCGGAGCTTTATGTAGAAGAGCTTGCGCTTTTAAAGGCAGCGGCTTCATCAAAAACTCTTGATAAAAAGAAATCGTATATAGTTATAGGCGCGGATACGGTTGTAACTCTTGACGGAGAAATACTTGGTAAGCCGGCAGATGAATCGGATGCATTTAATATGCTGAAGCGGCTTTCCGGAAGGAAGCATGAGGTATATACAGGTTATTGTGTGATGCGTCTTGAAGATGGTTTTACGTTAAGCAAGGCTGAAAAAACCGAAGTATTTTTTAAGGAGCTTGACGATGAAAGAATCAGAACGTATGTAAAAACGGGCGAACCTATGGATAAAGCGGGAGCCTATGGAATACAGGGACTTGGGAAAGTACTCATAAATAAAATAAACGGTGATTATAATAATGTAGTCGGACTTCCTGTATCGGCACTCTTTGATGTGCTTGAAAAGGAATTTGATATAAGACTGCTTTAAAACGGAGGGGTAGAAATGGGATTATTTTCTAAGGATATGGGAATAGACCTCGGAACAGCGAATACGCTGGTGTACGTAAAGGGACAGGGAATAACCGTGCGTGAGCCGTCGGTTGTTGCAATTGATAAATATACGGGCAAGGTTCTTGCTGTAGGCAGAGCGGCAAATGAAATGATAGGAAGAACTCCGGAAAATATCATTGCCGTGCGTCCGATGAAGGACGGAGTTATTGCGGATTTTGATATAACTCAGGCTATGATAAGAGCCTTCATTCGTCAGGCGAGAGGGAATTCTGTATTTAAGCCGAGGGTAATAGTATGTATTCCGTCAGGAATTACGGAGGTAGAGCGCAGAGCTGTTGAGGAGGCTGTAATGAGTGCGGGCGCGAAAGAAACAGTACTTATAGAGGAGCCTATGGCGGCGGCTATGGGTGCGGGACTTCCGATTGATGCGGCTAAGGGCTCAATGGTAGTAGATATCGGCGGCGGTACAACTGAGGTTGCGGTAATTTCTCTCGGAGGTATAGTATCCTCGCGCTCAATAAGAATTGCCGGTGATGCGCTGAACAGCTCGATTATTAATTACCTTAAAAAGGAAATGAGCATTAATATAGGTGACAGGATGGCAGAGGAAATCAAAACAACAATCGGTTCTGCATATGAGGATAACGAGGAAGCTATTTTTGATGTAAAAGGCAGAGATGTTTCAACAGGATTGCCTAAGACAGTTCAAATACGTGAAACTGACATCCGCGAAGCAATGAGCGAAAACATAAATGAAATGCTTGAGGCAATTAAAATGACCTTGGAGCATACTCCGCCGGAGCTTGCGGCAGACATAATGGAAACAGGAATTGTATTAACCGGCGGCGGCGCTCTTATAAAAGGACTGGACAGACTGGTAACGGAGGTAACGAGAATACCTTGTTATGTGGCTCAGTATCCGCTTGACTGCGTTGCGGTAGGAACCGGAAAGGCTCTTTCAAATATAGGAAAATTGATTGATAAATTAAAGGGGCGTAAAGAATAAATGAAATTTTTGAAGAAGCGCGGTGTTATGCCTTCGCTTATAGTAACGCTTGCGGTAGTACTTTGCATATTAATTGTACATTTCTCAGGCTCCAATCCTGTAACGAATGCTATTCGTACAGTATTTTCGCCGTTTCAGAACGGCGCCGCATATGTATCGGCAAAGGTGAATAATCTTACAAGCTTTATCTGGGAGGCTCAGAGCTATAAGGAGCAGAACGAAAGGCTTGAGCATGAGCTTAATGAAGCGCAGATGAATACAATGGATGCTGCAAAATACAGAGAGGAAAACGAAAGATTACGCTCACTTCTTGATCTGAAAAACAGCATGGAGGGTTACAGTACGGTTGCTGCATCGGTAATAGCGTATTCAGCAAATAATTGGTATGATACTATTCAGATAAACAAAGGAACTGCGGACGGAATAAACAGTGGAGCGAGCGTTCTCTGCGGTGACGGAGTTGTCGGCAGAGTAGTTAATGTAGGAAGAAACTGGGCGACCGTTTCTTCAATTATAAACACCGGAAGCGCAACCGGTATAAGAGTATCCAGAACCGGTGATATAGGAGTTGTAGAGGGGGACGGTGAGCTTTGCATGAAGGGGTTATGCCGTGTATCCTTTATCGAAAACGACAGCAGTCTTATTGCGGGAGATATATTGGAAACCTCCGGGTCGGGAGGAATTTATCCGCAGGGATATGTTGTAGGACGTGTTAAAGAAGTGAAAAATGACAGTACCGGTCATCTGAGTGAGGCACTTGTTGAGCCGACTGTTGATTTTTCAAGGCTTAGGGAGGTATTGGTAGTACAGTGATATGAAGATATTTAAGTATACAGTATGGATATTCCTTCTGTTTTTGCTTCAGACAGTTGTGATGAATTATATTGCTCCGTTTGGTTTTCGACCGGATTTGATACTGCCGTTTGTAGCGGCGGCGGCGATTAAAGAGGACAGCTTTAAGAGTGCAACGATTGTATCTGTAGTTTGCGCGGCAGCGGCGGGAGCATTGAGCGGAAAAAACTTTTCATTTTGTGTGCTGTTTTATACTTATGCGGGAGCAATGATATTCAATATGAGAAGGCGGCCGAGATATATGCCGGATTTTCTGCGTTTTTTAATGTGGGTAGTTCCCACATCAATTATATCGGAGGCGGTAAGCTATCTTTTGCTGTATTCATCGGTGAAATGGTTTGCAAGTGCATTTGTATTCCATATGCTTCCTACAGCTGGTATGACAGCTCTGTTTGGAGCAATAATTTATTTTTTTGTTTCAAAAACATTATTTGGAAGAAAAAAGATAATGGGTAAGCTTACAATCAGTTAATTTAACGGAATGCGGCGGAATGGAGGTTTTCATGTCAATAAGCAGAGGAAGATTTTTTATACTTAAGCTTATAACCCTTGGAATGCTGTGTGCAATAGGCGTTAAGCTGTTTTCATTGCAGATAATTGAGGGGAAAAGCTATAAAGACATTGCGGATAACAGAATAACAACAAGCATAACGGAAAAGGCTCCGAGAGGAGCGATATATGACAGATATGGTGTGCCGCTTATTACAAATAAGGTGGGCTATTCAATTGTAATGCAGAGAGCGGGTATGGACAGTGCCGAGCTTAACAGTGTGTTTGAAAAAACAACCGCTCTTATTGAAAGGAACGGCTGCGAATATTATGACACGCTGCCAATTTCATATCCGCCTTATGAATATACATTTGAAGATGAAAACGGAGACGATTCTGCTGAGGACGAAAAGAACGCTTGGTTTGATGAAAATCCGTATAAGAATAAGGGTATTGAATCGGATATGAGCGCTGAAGCGGTAATGCAGAAGCTTAAAGAGATATATAAGCTTGATAACTCATATAATGAAAATCAGTCAAGGCGCGTTATCGGTGCAAGGTTTGAGGCAGAGCTCCGCGGTTTTTCTTCGGTAACTCCGTATACTCTTGCAGAAAACGTCAATGTGGAAATTGTAACGAGAATAAAAGAGAGTAAAGATGAGTATAAGGGTGTTTCAATCACGAACTCGTATGTCCGTAATTTTGACAAGCCGGGAGTTGCAACGCAGCTTTTGGGACGGATAGGCAGAATAAATGCCGAGGAATACGCCGAAAAGAAAAATGAAGGCTATGGCATGAATGATATGATAGGCAAACAGGGCATAGAACTTTGGGGTGAGTCATATCTTCGTGGTACTGACGGAAGTCTGGGTTCATTAAAAAATGTTAGCGGAGACAGCAGCGCGATTGAAAATGTTGAACCTATTCCGGGAAATTATCTTGTACTTACAATAGACAGCGAGCTTCAGGAGCATACTGAAAAGAGTCTTGAAAATGCGGTTAACAGTATTTCCGCTTCCGGCATGAAAAATAAAGGTGCAGACTGTGACGCCGGGGCAGCTGTCTGCATAGACGTCAAAACCGGTGATTTGCTTGCCTGCGCATCGTATCCGAGCTATGATATGTCGCGTTTTGACGAGGATTATTCTAAGCTTATAAAAGACGAGCGCAAGCCAATGTGGAACAGGGCAGTAAGCGGAACATACAGCCCGGGTTCAACCTTTAAGCCGCTGAGCGCTATTGCGGCACTGCAATCGAATAATGTGACTGTTGACGAAATAATAGTTGATGAGGGCGTGTATAGGTATTATCCAGACTATCAGCCTGCCTGCTGGATTTGGAATGGCTATCATACTACGCACGGTCCGGTAAATGTTTCACAGGCGCTTGAAAACTCATGTAACTATTTCTTCTATGAGGTAGGACGCAGAATGGGAATAGATACGCTTGGTGAATATGCGGCAAAATTTGGACTCGGACAGAAAACGGGAGTGGAATTGTATGAGGAAACAGCCGGACATATGGCAAGTCCGGAGTATAAGAAGCAGGTTGTGGAAACGATAACCGACAGCTCATGGTTTGACGGAGATACCCTTCAGGCGGCAATCGGACAGTCCTACAGCTTATTCACACCTATCCAGCTTGCAAATTACACCGCTACGATAGCCAACGGAGGAACACGTCATAAGGTTAATCTGGTTAAAAGTATACGTTCATCGGTTGACGGAAGTATCGTGAAGGAATTTACTCCGCAAACCATTGAGCAGATAAATGTCGGTGACAAAATATTAAATGCGGTAAAGGAAGGAATGCGCAAGGTTACGGATGAGGGAAGTGCAAGTAATATTTTCCAAGGCTACAGCATAGCTGTGGGCGGAAAAACAGGTACTGCTCAGATTGGAAGCGGCTCAGATAATGCGCTGTTCATTGCGTATGCTCCGTTTGACAATCCTCAAATAGCCGTTGCGGTTGTTCTTGAACATGGTTCTGCGGGTACAAATGCGGCATATGTTGCAAGAGATATTTTTGACAAATATTTTGAAAAGGAAATTGCCGGAATTCAGGCACAGCAAACTCAGGAGGCTCAAGAGACTCAGCCGAATACCGAGGGATAATCTTGCAGTAATTATATATCCGTTTATGTTTAAATCATTACCACTTATGAGAAAACTATTGACATTTGCGCTGAAAGTGGTATAATATAAATAGATGAAAGGGGTAAACCGAACATCCCCTTAATTTTCGGTAACCTTTCATTTATAATGCACCGTATAAAAGCTGTAAAGCTGATTATCGGTGTAAATAAAAAGGCAGACTTTGGATAAAAGGGCATAAAGCCACTGTAAGGAGTGATGCAAGGATAATGTAATTTTTTTATTAATACAAGTTCATTCATAAAAACCCGGAGCAATGCAAGCTGCTCCGGGTTTGTTTAATTCATTTATATAATCTGCTAAAGTATTTTTATCTTCTTTTTGAAAAATACTGATACACATTGCATTTAAGCATACCGTTATACAGTTTGCGTTTCTTGTCAGCTTTCATTCCAAAAAGCTTTTCGAAATTCTCATTAGGAACGAGGATATATTTTGCCCAGTTATTCATTTTGTTAAAGCTTTTTCCGATATCACGGTAAAGCCTTTCACATTCTTTGATTTCTCCCATACGTTCACCGTAAGGCGGATTGCAGATAATTGTACCGTCCGGTTTATCAATGAAAACCTTTCGCGCATCTGCTTTTGATATGCTTATAAATTCGTCTACGCCCGCATTTTTTGCATTTGCACGGCTCAGCTCTACACATTCCGGGTCAAGGTCGGAAGCGTAAATCTCAAGCGGGACATTATATATGCTGTCCCGTGCTTCCGCGCGTGCTTTTGACCAAAGAGCTGTAGGAATCGCTTTGAATTCCTCAGCGGCAAATCTGCGGTTAATCCCCGGCGCTATATTTCTCTTGAACATTGCCGCCTCAATCGGGATTGTTCCCGAACCGCAGAACGGGTCAAGAAAGGGCTGTTCAAACTTCCAGTAGCTCATCGTTATCATCGCAGCAGCGATTGTTTCCCTCAGCGGCGCAGCATTTGATAATCGGCGGTATCCGCGCTTGTGCAGCGGCTCACCCGATGTGTCAAGCATGATTGTGACCCTGTCCTTAAGTATGGAGAATTGTATCTGGTAAAGTGAGCCGTTTTCGGGCAAATGCTCAATTCCGTAAGCGGACCACATTTTTTTTGCAGCTGCCTTTTTGATTATTGACTGGCAGGAGGGAACACTGGTAAGCTGTGATTTCAGAGAATATCCCTTTACCGGAAAAGCAGCGTCTGCCGGCAGCCAATCCTGCCAGCGTATGCTGTATACTTCTTCAAAAAGCTCCTCAAAGCTCAGAGCATTAAATTCCGCAAGCTTGATAAGCACGCGTTCGCCTGTCCTTATCCATAAATTTGCACGGCAGACTGCTTCATAATCTCCCATAAATACAACACGTCCGTCCTCGACCGATGTCGTTTCATAGCCAAGACGCCTTACCTCGCGTGACACAAATGCCTCCATTCCGAATAGGGTAGGAATTATTATTTCAAATTTATTTTCCATGTCTGTAATTTCTTGTCCTTCCTCTCTTGTGTCCGGGCTTGCCGGGCTTTCTCATGCCGCGCTTCTTTTTCTTATCCTCGCGCGGCTTTTCGGCTTTTTTAAACTGCTTGTATATTCCGGGATACATGTCTTGAGCAAGAACAAAATCTATTCTGCTTGTTTCAATTTCCGTATTTACAAGCACCGCCTGTATTGCGTCACCCGTCTTGTAGGAAATACCTGAGTGTATTCCTCTTAATATTGATGCGTCTTCATCAAATTCAAAGTAATCCTCATGCATATTTTCAATACGTATAAGTCCTTCAACTGTGTTCGGCAACTCAACAAACATTCCAAAGCCGGTAATATTTGCAATAACCGCCTCAAATTCTTCACCTATATGATTAGACATATATGCAGTTTTCATCAAATCATCAACATCGCGTTCTGTATGCTCCGCAGCTACCTCACGCTCGCTTGACTTGGCGGCAGCCTCATAAACAATTGCTTTAAAGTGCCGCAGTTCATCATCAATAAGCCGTCCGTCCAGAAACTCCTTCAAAATCCTGTGAATCATTAAATCGGGATAGCGGCGGATAGGCGAGGTAAAATGGCAGTAATATTTTGCCGCTAAGCCGAAGTGTCCCTTATTTTCGTCCGAGTACGCAGCCTTCATCAAGGAATGCAGCATTTCAAGCGAAACCATTCTTTCCTCGGCAGTGCCTTTCACGCTGTCCAGAATTTCCTGTAATGCTTTTGGATGGATTGGTTCATCACCGTCAATTCGTTCTTTAATATATAGATTAAATGGACGGATAAATCTATTGAAAGCGGTGAGTTTATCTGTTGACGGGGCTTCGTGAACCCTGTAAACAAACGGCAGCTCTGACCAGAAGGCATATTCGGCAACAGTTTCGTTGGCACAGAGCATAAACGATTCGATCAGTCTGTGTGAAACTCCGCGCTCCGCGCGTCCTATGCTTATTGGTTCTCCATCCTCATCGACCTCAATATATGTTTCAGGAAAGTCAAAATCAATTGCACCGCGCTTGCACCGCTTTTTAATGAGTATTTCTGAAAGCTCCTGCATGATATCAAGCGTGCGGACTATCGGGGCATATTCTTCCGTGAGCTGAGCGTCTGTTCTTTCGATTATTGCACTTGCTTTGCTGTAGGTCATGCGGTATTTTGAATTAATAACTGACTTCAAAAGACTGTGGCTTATAACCTCGCCTCTTTGATTAATCTCCATCATGACTGAAAGCGTAAGCCGGTCTTCATTGGGATTAAGAGAACAAATTCCGTTTGAAAGCTTTGTCGGCAGCATGGGTATAACTCTGTCGGCAAGGTAGACGCTTGTGCCGCGCTCGAATGCCTCGGTATCAAGCGGCTCCCCCTCTCTGACATAGTTAGTTACATCAGCAATATGAACCCCAAGATAATAGTTTCCGTTTTCAAGTATTTCAAGAGAAACGGCGTCATCAAAGTCGCGCGCATCATCGCCGTCGATCGTGAATATAAGCTTATCGCGGAAGTCAGTTCTGTCTTTAAGGTCGCCTTCGGTAATTTTATCCGGCATACTTTCTGCTGAGGTGATTGTTTCAGGATCAAATTCCTGTTTGATATTATTTGAAAGTATAATGCCTTCAATTCTGCTCTTTAATGAATCACTGTCGCCAAGCAACATAAGAACTCTGCCATGCAGCTTGCCGGCAGCCGAAATATCTGTAATTTCGGCACATACTCTGTCGCCTACGTCTGCGCCGCCCATATCCTCAGGAGAAATCCGCACGCCTTTATATATGCGTCTGTCATCAGGACGCAAACGGTAAAGTCCGTCTTTGAACTTTGAAATCACACCGATAATATTTGTGTTTGCACGCTCGGTAACCTTTATGATGTGTCCTTCGCGCCTGCCGTTGTCGTTACTGTTTCTGTCAATTTTTACAAGCACATGATCACCGTGCAGGGCGTCGCCCATGTTGTCACCGTGAATAAATATATCAGCTTCGTTTGCATCATCGCATATAAGAAATCCAAAGTATCCCTTTGCATTGCATTTCAGTACTCCTGCCTCAATCATATCTGACCGGGTTACAGGCATATAACGCTGTTTTTTTGTTATTAATATTTTGCCGGAATTGATAAGCTCGTCCAGTATCACGGCAAGCTCATCACCGTCCTCGGCGGGAACATCAAGTACAGCCATGAGTTCGTCGAAGCGCAGCGGTACATATGTGTCAGACGTCATATATGCATAAATTTTTTCTTTTCTTGTCATGTTAATCTCCGTTTTTTCTTTTATCTTATTATATACTTATTTTACAACAAATAATACAAGGTGTCAAGCAAAATATATATTAAACAGAGATTTCGTTTTTAACGTGCAAATATTTCCCATTGTGTCAAATTCGTTA
>JAUNPN010000244.1 GCA_030536655.1 bacterium
GTTTTATCGGCTTTTTAGGGGTTGAACTTTTAACTTTTTTATGGTATAATAATTATAATATGTAATTCAGAGCCTATCCGTAAAAAGTGCATATTGCGAAGCCTGATTTTTGTCAGACTATTACAAAAATTCGACGCATATCAGCGTATGCCGAGAATTTTTGAGACAATATGACGTAAAATCAGCAAACAAGAAGTGCTTAAGGATAGGCTCTTAATAAAAAGGGAGAGTTTTATGAAAAAGAAAAATATAGCTGTCGCCGCAGCGGCGGTTTCGGTATTTGCCGCATCTGCTGTACTTGCCGAACCGTTAACGAAAACCATCGATGCTGTTTATAATAATATTAAAATAGTAATAAACGGTACCGAAACCGTTCCGAAGGATGCAAACGGTAATTCCGTAAATCCTTTTATTTCTGAAGGAACAACATATCTGCCTGTGCGTGCCGTAGCCGAGGCGCTCGGTCAGAAGGTTAACTGGGACGAAAAAACAAATACCGTTTCCATAACCTCTGATGCAAACAAAGAAAAAAACAAAGAATTTGAAAAGGGAGAGCTTATTTACGAAAATCCTCTGTCATCAGAAAAGGATACGGAAAACTGGATTATGGAAGGACTGGCAAAGGTAACCTTCCCGGAAGGCCGCCTGCGTATGGAAAGTATCCTTGACGCATCTGAAGGACAGGCTGCAAACTTTGTATACTGGTGCCCGCATAAGCAGCCGGATAATATTATAATCGAATGGGATTTTACTCCTCTGTCTGACGAGGGACTTGCGATTATGTTCTTCGGAGCAAACGGTCAGAACGGCAAGGATTTGTTTGATGAGTCACTTTCCGAAAGAACCGGTCAGTACAGGCAGTATCATTCGAGCGATATAAATGCGTTTCATGCTTCATACTACAGACGAAGCGAGACATCCGAGCGTGAATTTAACGTGGCAAATCTGCGTAAATCAGCAGGCTTCCATATAGTTTCACAGGGTGCGGATCCGATTCCCACCGCAGAATACCGTTCAGAGGAAAGCTATCATATGAGAATTGTTAAAGCAACAGATACTGTTATTTTTTCGGTAAATGATCTCGAAGTATTCCGCTTTGACGACGACGGAAAAACCTACGGAGATTATATAAAGGACGGCTACATAGGTTTTAGACAAAAGGCTCCTCTTACCGCGGAATACAGTAATCTGAAAATTTATACTATTAAATAATTGGAGGCATACATGAAGCCATTAGCAGATAAAATACGTCCTGCAAGCATAGACGAGGTTGTAGGTCAGAAGCATCTTCTGGGCGAGGGCAAGCTGCTTCGCAGGATTATTGAACGCAATGAAATACCGAATATGATTTTCTACGGTCCAAGCGGCGTCGGCAAAACTACCGTTGCGAATATCATCGCCTCAAGAACAGGAAAAACGCTGCGCAGACTTAATGCCACGAATGCTTCGGTAAGCGATATAAAGGATATTGTCGCATCACTGGACTCATTTCTCGCACCTAACGGCGTACTTCTTTATCTGGATGAAATTCAGCACTTCAACAAGAAGCAGCAGCAGTCACTTCTTGAATTCATGGAAAACGGCAAAATCACGCTTATCGCCAGCACTACGGAAAATCCATACTTCTACGTATATAATGCGGTGCTTTCCCGAAGCGTTATCTTTGAATTCAAGCCGGTTGAGCCTGATGATATTAACGAAGCTCTGCATCGTGCCGCAAAGCTGCTCTGTGAGGACGAGTATAAGGATTACAGTGTTACAATCTCAGATGAAGCATACCTTCATATGGCTCATTCCTGCAACGGCGATGTGCGAAAGGCTTTAAACTTTCTTGAAGCATCGTTTATTGCCGCAGTCCCAGACAAAAACATGAGCATTTGCATAGGCATTGACGAAGCTTCACAGGCAAGTCAGAAAAAGGC
Organism: bacterium; assembly: GCA_030536655.1. Lineage (GTDB taxonomy): Bacteria > Bacillota > Clostridia > UBA1381 > UBA1381 > UMGS1958. Next base: position 1,923 of record JAUNPN010000244.1, read on the forward strand.
TCTGCGTTATGACCGCAATGGTGACAGTCATTATAATATAATAAGCGCATTTCAGAAATCCATGCGCGGTTCAGATCCGGACGCTGCCATCCATTACCTTGCACGGCTAATATGTGCCGGTGATTTGCAGATTATCTGCCGCCGCCTGCTTGTAACCGCTGCCGAAGATGTAGGACTTGCATATCCGCAGACCGTTCCTATTGTCAAAGCATGTGTTGACAGTGCGCTGCAGTTAGGCTTGCCCGAGGCTCAAATTCCTCTTGCCGAAGCCGTAATCCTTATCGCAACCGCTCCGAAATCCAACAGCGCTGTAAATGCAATAAATGCCGCAATAAAGGATATAGAAACAAAAGATACCGGTGATGTCCCCGCACATTTAAAGGACAGCCATTACGGCGGCGCGGCAAAGCTGGGTCATGGTCTGGAATATAAATACCCTCACAGCTATACAAATCATTACATAAAACAGCAGTATCTGCCGGATAATATTAAGGACGCTCAGTATTATGTCTACGGAACAAACAAAACCGAAATGAGCGCTAAAGCCTATTGGGATAAAATAAAAGGAG
>JAUNPN010000245.1 GCA_030536655.1 bacterium
ATACATTCTTTTGTGTATTTTGACAAGTACTTTTTATTTACGGATAGACTCTTAAATCAGACTTATCGAATTGACAAAATGATAGAGTCCAAAATTGAACAAATGCGGTCATTGAAGGAACTTTCCACTAAAGCTACCGCTGTATTGACGGATATGCCGAGCGGTTCAAGGGATGTACACAGTAAGGAAAATATCATCGCAAAAATGCTTGGTATGGAGAATGAACTCAAATCTGACATTGACAATATGGTTCGGATAAAAAAAGAAGTCACGGATACTATTAACACTGTGAATGACAGGAGCTGTCGCTTACTGTTGGAAATGCGCTATCTGCGTTTAATGACTTGGGAGGATATTGCTGCGGATATGAACTGTTCTTTGAGGAGCATACATTACCTGCATAACCGTGCTTTAAAAAAAGTTGAGCAAAACAGAAAGTTTGCACACAATTTCACTTGATTGTAATGTCAAATGTGGTATAATGGTAGTATCAGAATAATATCCAAAGGAGTAGGTTTTCCGGCTCTTTTATTTTTGGGAGTGAAACAAATGCCGTACAGACCAAACATACCGTGTAAGCATCCCGGATGTGGTAAGCTTGTTGCATACAGACAGAAATATTGTGATGAACACAAGCCGCTGCATCCGGAAACAAAACGGTCTGCCGCATCTCGCGGTTACACGAGCAAGTGGCAAAAAGAAAGCAAGCGGTATCTTCGTGACAATCCGCTGTGTGTTATGTGCAAAGCTAACGGCAGATTTGTAGAGGCAACGGTGGTTGACCACATCGTTCCGCACAGAGGTAATCAAAAGCTGTTCTGGGATAAGAACAACTGGCAAGCGTTGTGTAAGTCGTGTCACGATAAAAAAACAGGAACGGAAGACAGTACACTGACATATCAGTACTGAAATCCGTCCTGAATATTATTTGTTAAATAAATCGCTGTGAGTACCTGTTCTTGAAAGAGTTAAAACAAGAATGTCATTTTCTATACGATAAATCAATAACCAATCCGGTTCTATGTGACATTCACGGTAACCTTTCCAATTTCCTGTAAGCTGATGGTCGCAATATTCTTCCGGGAGCGTTTGACCTGCGGCAATCATACAGATTACATCATCTATTTTATCAATGTTTAATCCGTGTTTCATTGCCAGCTTATAATCTTTTTTTGAATCGGGAAGTCCAAATTACCTGTAAGCTCATGATTTTAATTCCTTCAAAGCATCCTCAACATCATATCGTTTTGTTGAAGGGTCATTAAGCAGACGTTCTGTTTCGAGCATAGCAGCGATTGTTTCTGAGTTTGGTGTGTTGATAGTTATGTTAAATGGGATACAGCCTTCTCTTACCGCTTGACGAAGAAAAATGTTAAAAGCTGTGGTCATATTCATACCCAGCTGAGCGAAGAGAGTGTCAGCTTGAGCTTTCAAATCACTGTCAATACGGAAACTTACATTTGATACGTTTGCCATAATAATCAGCTCCTTTATAAATTATATATTTTCTATAATAATTATAGCATTTTAAACTGCTGTTGTCAAGCAGATAAAATGCAAATTGCGTTTTAAATGTTATAAATATTATATGCAAAATATTGAAAAGTATTTATGGGAGGGGCGGTCAAAATCTCTACAATGGATTTGCACCAAGACCGCCGCCCTCCTTTCTGTGCTTTTTCGCAAAATTAAAAAGGGGGGTTCAGGCAAAGCCGCATTGAAAAAATCGCAGAATATATGAAGGTAATATATATCGCAGGGGCTTCAAATCGTCACCTATGCGATTTTTTATGCGTGAATAATCATGACGGATAAGCAAAGAAAACAAATACGAAAGCTACGCTACGAGGGTGCCGGATACAAGGCAATCGCAACGGAGCTTGACCTTTCTCTGAACACTGTGAAATCATACTGCCGCCGTAATTTACTTCAAGGAACAGGCAGTGTGGCGGCAATAAACAATCTTGTATCGGTCGAGAAAGGTCTTGTATGCAAGCACTGCGGCAAGCAACTGCAGCATACAGAAGGAAAACGCAAAAAGGTGTTTTGCGGTGACAGCTGCCGTAAAAAACACTGGAAACAGAAAAAGGAGTTAGAAATGATAGAAAAAGTTGAACCCAAAGCTGTGGCAGACGGTATTGCCGTTTTCTGCGCACACGATAAAATAATTGAAACCGACAGCCTTGTCGGTAATCCGAGAAATCCAAACAAGCACCCCACTGAACAAATTGATGCTCTTGCCAAGATTATAAAGCGTCAGGGGTGGCGGCATCCGATAGTTATATCGAACCGTTCCGGTTTTGTTGTAAAAGGTCACGGACGATTACTTGCAGCAAAGAAACTCGGAGTATCTGAGGTACCTGTTGATTATCAGAACTATGAAAGTGAGGCATCGGAGTATGCCGACCTCATGGCGGATAATAAAATACCACTATCCACAACTTAAGCACGACTAAATAATGCACAAAATTACAATCTAAAC
>JAUNPN010000246.1 GCA_030536655.1 bacterium
CATATTGGAATATTTTAACGAGGTTATACATCAAAGTGATGATAATAAACTCTATGAGGCACTGCTGAGCAAAAACACAGTTGTATTTGAAAAACATATAAATGATGTCATGAAGAAAACCATCAGCTATTACGACACCAAGGAAGCATTCTATCATGGATTACTTGTAGGATTGTTATCAAGGAACACTGACTACAGGGTTGAATCCAACCGCGAAATGGGCGATGGAAGGAGCGACATTGTTCTGTATCAGGAAGGCTACGAGGACAATGCAATTATACTCGAACTTAAGGTGTGCAGGAAAGCAGAAAATATCCGTACTATCGCAGCAAAGGCTCTGGAGCAAATAAACGAACGCAACTACGAATCTGAAGCCCGCAGTCTAGGATATGTAAATATCTTCAAGTACGGAATAGCTTTCAAGGGAAAGTTCTGCTGTGTTACGACTGACTAAGCTTATTTTAACCGAGCGCTGTCTGCCTATACGGTAACAGCCTCGGCATTTTGTTTTTATCTTTCAACATTGACACAGAAGGGCATGTGAAATTTTTCTGTAAATTAGCTTTCTATGATAGTTATTGATAAGTTTTCTCTGCAGGGGATGGGCTTTTGCACATCCACTATTTCAGACCAAGTTTCTTAATGTACTCTTCATGCTCTCTCGCGTAATCAACGCTCTTTTTTACTCCCGTTATCATTTGCTTTATCGGAATTTTCTGCTTTACCACCGCGTCAAAACCGCGCTGCACCCATGCTGCAGGGAGCAGAAACGGGTACTTTTTCAAGTACGGATACGGCATTTTCATAAGCTTAAGACTTGGGAAAAACACCTTCCTCCACGGTGATATTTCGTCGTCTTCTCTAAGTGTCCAGTTTGTCAGCCTGTTGTCTGCATTTCTTTTGCCGTAAACCGTTTCGCTGAGCATATATTCCGTAACCGCTTGAATTTTATCCTCATTAAGTTTTTCTGCACCCTTATCTGATATATCAATATCAAACCAATATTCAACGCAACTCATAAGCGCGTTATATACCTTAATATATCCTTCCTCTGCACACACGGAGCGTACAACGTTATAGTCGATATCGGGAAAACTTCTCACGCACACGGCGATGTCGCACAAATTCCGCACTCCCGCGCCGATGCTTATGAGGTTGCAAGCCGTATGAATTATTATGTGCTGCAAAAGCAGCGTGTAATTAGGGAAATATTGATTATACTTCCACGGTTCCGCGCTGTCGTAATAGATTTTATCCCACTTAATATAGCTGTCCTTATATTCCGCCTCAAGCGTGCATTTTATCTCCCATGAGATATTTTTATCTTTAGCACAGTCAAATTCGCGCTTTTTCGTTCCCGTAACGGTATAACCGTTTGCTTCAAACAGGTCACGGGTCTTTTCCATATCTTCCGATGATATTAAAATATCAATATCGCCCATCGTGCGCCACTCGGGCACAGGATAGAAATCTCGCAGGGCGCAGCCCTTTAGGGCAACGGCTTTTATGCCATTGTCATGCATAAGAGCGAGCATACTCATCGCGCGTTCAAATTTCCGCGAAGTGCTGTAAATTTGGCGCATCATAGATAAATAAAGCTTACGTCCGTCTTCGGCGCGTTCCTTATCGCCATTAAAGATTTCAATAAGCTTATCGCTTATCATTGAAAGTATATTCTGCCTGTCTGCTGTTTCGATGACTTCTCCAAGATTTGCCTCAGACAGCGTCACTGTACCGCTGCCCGTAATATGCGCCTTAAGGAGCAGCATAATTTGTTTGTTTTCCGGCGTCATTTTTTTATTCCTCACTTTGAAATGATTCTTTACAGCCTAAATACTTTATTGATGTTCTTTGAATTTCCTGATAACCCATGTGTTATCGACTGAGCCATCGTCGCAGATTATATATTCCCAGTTAGTGAAAGTTTGTTTATTTGATTCTATCTGTTTCTCAGCATTTCAATCTCCCTTATACTTAAGCAGTCGGAATTTTTTACCTGCTTCTCAAAAACCCAAACTATATCATATTTTCCCGGGTATTTATCATTTACACCATACTTTCTGTTATTTATTATATCAGTTTTTTGGGTGTTTGTAGACTCTATTTATATTATACTACTCCATTTGGAATTCCTTCTTTATTTAAATTTAATATTTATTCGTTTGCATATTGACCTTAGCTTTAATATTATCCTATCTTCTATACTTAATATTCTATATTTTTCAGTTATATCCTTAAAATTACACTTTTTAACTTTGTTCATAAACCTTTTTCTTTGTCTTGGTCGGTATACGTTAGAATATGCTGACGTATTATATTTTACGGCTTCATTTATATCAACTCGTATATACTTCGTCCTCTCGCTTATACTGTTAAATAAAGTCTGTCCTTTATCCGAATTAACAAACACAAGTGAAGTTCCCTTATCATCAAACATTTCCGGTAAAACATTTTCTATCCCCCAAAAAT
>JAUNPN010000247.1 GCA_030536655.1 bacterium
AGCGCGCCTGCATTGCTGCCATTTCAGCTCTTAACGCTTTTAATTCTTCCATGTCGATTTCCGCCTTTCCGTCCTCATAATACTTTTTCATTTCCTCAAGCGGGTAATATCTGCCCGGACAATCGCTTGAACCGATTTCACGATGTCCCACTATTTTTGCATTCGGGTATATCCCCTTGAGATACCTCAGCAGCTCCTTGATTGCCCGCTTCTGCGCCGTCGGCATGGTTGTTTCCTTCTCGTAGCTGCCCTCGGCGCAAATTCCTATTGAGCAGTTATTCATACCCGTTACGTGTGCGCCCATCTTGTCAAGCGGTCTGCCGCGGTATATGCTGCCGTCCTTTCTAACAAAGAAGTGATACCCTATACCGCTCCAGCTGTTGGATTTGTGCCAGCTGTCAATGTCCGCCGCGCTGCATTTGACTGCTTGCGCGTGATGCAATACTATATAGTCTGTACGCGGTCGGTTCGTCAAGCCGCCGCGCCAGTTCCATTTTGTTTCAATTATGTTCATTCTCCACCTCCGGCAAGCCTGCAACGCTTGTAAGCAAGCTCAGCACGCCCGCAAGAGCCGCCGCACTTGCAACCATTACCCAATTTACGTCACCTAATACCGCCGCTGTGCCTATCGTTGCAGCTGCTGTCTGTGCCACTGTCTTTACCGCTCTTACTCCCGCCGCCTTAATCCATGTCTTTAACATTAAAATCAACCTCCAAATCCAAGCTTGTTACAAATGTAACCAATCATAATACCAATTACAGCCGTCACCGAATATGCAACAACCTTTCGCCATTTTTCACCGTCACGGTTCTCCAGTACCTCAAGCCGCTTGCCCTGCCGAAGCTGCTCCTTCAGCATATTTTCCATGTTTGCGGCAAGCTTTTCTATCGAGGTGTTAAGCGCATTCAGCCGCTCTATTCCTTCTTCCAATACCTCGGTGCGTTTGCTCTGCCGCCGGTGTTCTTCTTCCATTCTCCGGCGGAACTCCTCATGCTCCGCTCTCGTTATGTACTCATCCATTCTATCACTCCTTTAATTATTTCTGACTATATTGCTCTCCGGCGTTGCAAACTCAATCCAGCCGTAAAAATGGGTTGTGGGGTCACCATCGGCGGCGGCAAATCGATAGCACACGGCAGCATATTTTGACATATTGCTCGAAAATGCCTCTAAGCTATAATCATTACTATTTTGAAAAACAAGACTGTCCTCTAGATAAATAACATAAGAGGTATCCTCGACAACGTTAAGCCTATCAAGTATCTCATCAACTCGTACGGACCAGGCATTAAGAACATTTGTACAGCCTATTTTCTCAACCTCCGTAATCGGAATCGCAACTCTCCATACCGGCGTACCGTCTATCCATTCTCCTATTTTCACAGGCGTTGTAGAGTACTTGGTTTGATTTGCAGAATCACTTGATGCAACAAGCCGCCATGGGTAATCATAATTGTTTCCGTATAACTGGCATGCATAGATTTTCGTCATGATACTCCGTGCGGTCGCGGAGTCCGAAAAATCATTGACAATCAAGTACTGATTCACATAAAATATATCATTCTGAACGGCGCCTCTGGATACAATCAGCGTTGCCCCGCAGGCGGCAGACGTGACATCGTCCGGAAGTTCGCTGCATGTAGGTACATCAACATCGTATATTCCGGTTGCCGTAATTGTCTTAATATCAACATTCTGCAAACGCTGTGTCTGAACGCTGCTGTCTCTGACCGACTCAATATCATCGGCAATTTCTTTTATGCTCACATACTCAGTGCTTGAAAAAAAGCTTTCGCTTTGATATGCCGCATCGCTCCATCTTAACATCTCATCAGCTGTTATTTGGTCTAACACGTTTTTGTTGCCGTGAGTATGTGCAGACACCTTAATATCATCAATAACATTAGTAAGCTTTTCGCCGTTTACTGTCACATTTTTAGCGTCTGCTCCGAAATGTATCTCAAATGTTTTACCGTTTCTATCGACCTGTTTGAAATTTTTTGAAACAAGCATTTATTCGTCACCTCCATCATATATCTTTCTGCATTGATATGTCGGTTTCTTCCTCTGCGACCTCATCCTCGTCTTGTATCTCTATATATTCATATGACTGTATTATCTCGGCGTCAGCCTCTAAATAAACTACCGAAATGCAGAAACCTTCTTGTTCTTCCGGATATTCAGCCACTGTGAGTGGTTTATAACCCGATTTTATAAGTGTATCTTTTTTAGGATTTACATAAACACGCCCATTTGCACGTATGTATTTCCCGGTAAACGGTATAAATGAACCGTTAATTAATTTTCCGTACTGCATATAGTATTTCCTCCTACTTTTTAGCTGCATAATACTCTGCCGTTATATTTGACGGCGGTACTTGTGTCCCTGATGTTATCGTTACCGTACCCTTCCACAGCTCCGGGATTGCGTCCCAGTTGATTTTGTC
>JAUNPN010000074.1 GCA_030536655.1 bacterium
GAAACGACAGCATCGCCTGAAGGAACGTCAAATCCGGAAGCAACGGCATTGCCTGATGGAACGACAAGCCGGGAGGAAACACCCAATCCGGATACTTCGTCAGAGCCGAATATTCCGTCGGAATCGAATGCGCCGTCTGAAAATACTTCGGAGAAATCGGAAACATCTCCTGATAAGTCAGACGAAACAGTCGAATCTGAAAACACAGAATCGTCTTCCGAATCTAACGGCTTAGAAAAACAGGAATCAGCGGCTGCTTATATAAGCTCTGAAAAAAAAGTTGGGAAAGAAACAAAATCAGAGACAGCCGGAGAACCTCCCGTACCCAAAACGTCCGGAAAGTCTGAGGCTTCGGAGTCCAAGACAGCAAAAAATGAAGAGCCTGTGAATAAAGAAACAGTATCGGAGGAGCCGAAGGCAGTTCCTCCATCAAAGAAAGATTCCGGCAGCACTGCCGATTCGGATGTATAAAAGTAATATCGAAAGGAAACAGAGAAAATGATATCAGAAAAATCAAAGCAAGTCGTAGATGAAGTCAGCAAGGTAATTGTAGGTAAGAGAGAGGTCATTGAGCGTGTATTAATGACAATTTATGCGGGCGGTCATATACTGTTGGAGGATTGTCCGGGTGTGGGTAAGACAACTCTTGCTCTTGCGTTCTCAAAGGTAATGGGTCTTGATTATAAGAGAATTCAGTTTACACCGGATACAATGCCTTCCGATATTACCGGATTTACAATGTACAATAAAGCTAACGGAAATTTTGAATTCAAACAGGGAGCTGTATTCTGCAATATGCTTTTGGGCGATGAGATTAACCGTACCTCTGCAAAGACTCAAGCAGCATTGCTTGAGTCAATGGAGGAAGGAAAGGTAACAATTGACGGTGAGGCTCATGAGCTGCCGAATCCGTTTGTGGTTATCGCAACTCAGAATCCGATAACTTCGGCGGGTACACAGCCGCTTCCGGATTCGCAGCTTGACCGTTTTATGGTAAAGCTCAGTATAGGATATCCGAAGCTTGAGGATCAGAAAAGTATTTTGAAGCAGCGCCGTTACACAAATCCGTTGGATTCCGTATCGTGTATTATGTCAAAAGAGGATATTTTTGAAACAAGAAATTATCTTTCGTCAATAAATATGAACGATAATATTATGGAGTACCTTATCAGGCTTTGTGAGGCTACAAGAGAAGAATCGATGGTTGCGCTCGGCGTCAGCCCGCGAGGTGTAATCGCTCTGTCAAAGATGGCTAAGGCATGCGCAATTATGCGTGACCGTGACTATGTAACTCCTGAGGATATACGAGAGGTATTCATTCCGGTCTGCGCGCACAGACTGCAGATGAAGCCGCAGGCAAGGATAGAAGGTCTTACCGCTGAGAAGCTGTGCGGACAGATTTTGGATGATATAAGCGTATCATCGTCCAAGAGGGGAAGGTAAATGCTTAAATACAAAATACTTTACGGAGTAATGCTTCTTGCGGCTGTTGGTGCTTTTGTGTATGTCAATACTGCCGCTGCACTTATGCTCCTGATACTTATGATAGTGCTTCCGGTGATAATTAAGCTGTCGGTAATGGATAATGCGGGAAAGATAGATATAAAGTGTCAGATGACGGATGCCTGTGTTGTCGGTTCTGATGCGAAGCCGATTATTGTGACGGTGGAGAATAGAAGCTTCCTTCCTATGGGAGGTATTGAGCTTGTACTCGAATATAATAACCATATGTTCGGAGATATGTATGAGGAAAGAGTAAGTCTCTGCGGTTCCGGAAAGAAACAGGTTTTTGAGCTTCCGCTGAATATTGAACACTGCGGACGAAGCGAGGTTGAAATCAAGAATGTATACTGCTATGATATTTTAAATATCATGAAGAGCAGGATAGAGTATCATTGGAGAAAAAGTTATACTGTATATCCGAAGCTTCCGAATATACAGCTTCATGCGCAGAAGCTATTAACAGCCGAATTTGGAGGTCAGAATTATGACCGAAGCCGAAGCGGTAATGATAACAGTGAGGTTTTCCAAGTAAGGGATTATGAAGCGGGAGATAATCTCAGCGCGGCTCACTGGAAGCTTTCAGCAAAGACAGATAATATTGTTATAAGAGAATGGAGCCGTCCGAATAACTTCCGTCTGCTTCTGCTCTTTGATTTGATGTCTGAGGATATTAGTGGCAGCTCACTGAGTTTCGATGTTCAGTCGGCAGTTATGGGAATTACTGCTGCTGTTTCAAGAGAGCTTGCTTATCAGGGAATAGGACATAATGTCAGTATGATAAACTGTGGACCATTTCTTGATATGAGTATACATCAGGTCAGCGACAGCGCAGTGCTGCTTGACGATATGATGAGTATTGTGATTCCGGGGAAGAATGATTCTCTTATTGATGAAATTCTGGCAAATAATATTCAGAATACATATTCAAAGCTTGTATATATAGGACCTGAAAAAAATGCGCAAATGCTTCGGGATTTTTCGGCATATATGGATGTTACAGCTATTGCGGTATCCGAGGACGGGAAAACGCGATATGACCGTGAGGCAGGATATACAGTATATACTATTTCAGCCAAGAATGTCACATCGCAGTCAAATTTTATAGAATTGTAATGCAGGAGGAGTGAGAGATTTGCAAAAAAGGATTTATGCCGCCGGGGCAAAGGCTGAAAGGCTTTCCTTGATTGTGGAAATACTTGTATGCACGCTTCTTACTGCGGGCATAACGGGAATATTATGCGCTTTTACGAGCAGTGTGGCGGCTAATATTTTTATATTGATAGAATCGGCGGTTATGAGTGCCGTAATTGCGCTTGTAAGGAAGAAACCGACAGTATCGCATATATTTCATGCGGCAGCGGTTATTGTGTTTGCGCTGATTATTATTTTAGGGTTTCACTCTGTCCAGAATGCAATGCTGGGAAGTGTGAACAGTGCTATAGATAATTTTAACCGAGCATTTGGTAAGGATATAGCTCTTTTGGGAGCAGAGTCGGCGTCGGTTGGGGCGCAAATTGCGTTTTTCGGAGTAATGACAGCTGTCATTGCCATGCTTATAAGCTTTCTTGTGAGCAAAAGGGCGGTTATGGTTCTTACTGTACTGACCTTTGCTCTGCTTATTATAGAGATGACTTTAAAGCTGCCGTTTGGTGCGGTTCTTGTAATTGTTATATTCATTGGTTTAATCGGCTGCTGGAGCTTGTGCGTTTCCGGCGGCGGAAGGAATATGATATTTATCGGTGCAGGAATGACGGTTGTAGCGGTTATAGCGAGTATAATTGTCGGAGCAACGGGTTTTAACGGCTTTAAGGTACTTGGTGATTTGCATGAGGATGTAAGCGACAGAATTTACAGTATCCGCTACGGCGATGATTCTTTGCCTCACGGACAGCTTTCAAAAGCTTCGGATATGCTTAATTCAAGTGATGAAACACTGACTGTAAGCTTTGATGAGCCGGAGGTTTTATATCTCAAGGGTTTTACCGGCAGTAGTTTTGAAAATAATGAGTGGCAGGAATATAATTCCGAAAGCTATCTCGGTGAATGGAACGGTATGCTTCATTATTTTGAAGAAAATAAATTCAGCGTACAGAATATGTTTGCTGATTACAGCAAAGCAGGGAATAACAGCATAGAGTACAATTATGTAAGCGTTACAAATAACGGTGCAGACAGAAGCTATGTTTATCTTCCGTTTACAGCCGCGGAAGCGGACGGCTCAAAAAATTACAGGGATTTATGTACGCGTTCCGGAAGGCTTTTCGGAGCTAAGAGCTATAGCTTTAAAAACGTGAAAACAGACAAAAAGCCGGAGCAGCTTAACCCATCAAGCTGGATTAACGGCAGAGGAGAAATAAGCGAGGAGCAGAAAGATTATATAGAGAAAGAAAATGTATACAGAGCGTTTGTAAGGGATACATATCTTGAAATTGATGATCTGACACGAGCAGAGGTGAATGAGGTATTCTTTAAGAATATTGACGCTCAGTCTGATGATGTGGGTGTTTATACTATTACCTCGCGTATTCGTTCTATACTTTCGCTCATCACAGAATATACGCAAAACCCTGTAAAACCGGAGGATAAGGACTTTATCGGGTGGTTCCTTGGAAGCTACAAAAAGGGTAATTCACCGTATTACGCTACGGCGGCTGTAATGGCATACAGAGCGGCAGGCATCCCGGCAAGATATGCAGAGGGTTACTATATTTCACAGTCTGACGTCAGCAATCTCAGTGCTTCCGGGTTAAAGAAAATTCAGCTTACCGGTAAAAATGCTCACGCATGGGTTGAAATATACCGTGACGGTATAGGCTGGGTGAGCATGGAAGTTACACCGGGCTTTTATTCGGAAACCTTAAATACAGAGGAAATTATCGATATTTCAAAAAATATCGGTGATGTAGGAAATGTAAACGGCAGAGGCAGTGAGCATTATACAAATCAGCTCAGTATGTACAGTCCGGAAAAGGCGGATGACAGCGACAGAATGAGCAGCGGCGTAAGAATATTGTTTACTATTATACTATTACTCATTATATTTATTATGTTGATGCATATTCGCTATATCTGGCTTACATACAAGAAGTATGACAAAACATACGGGCAGACAAAGCCGGATACAACAAGCTGTATGATGGGTTATATCTGTGCGGCGCTTACGGCAGACGGAATAAAGGCTAATCCGGACAATCCAAACGCGTTTAGAGAGCCGCTTTTGAAGAAGTATCCTGAATTTCTGCCGCAGGAGTTTGACAGGGTGATTACGCTGTTAAGACGTTCAAGCTACGGCGGCGCAAGGCTCAGAGAGCATGAATTGCGTACGATTAGAATTTTTATGGAAAAGCTGTATAAATGTGTTTATACGGATAAAACATTGTTACAAAAATTTGTAATGAAATATATTAAGATTATATAATACTAAACCGGCGGCAAAATCAATTTTGCCGCCGGTTTAGTTTAAGGATTAAAATAATTATAGGCGATTTTGGCAGAGGTTTGGATAGTTTCAATACCGCCGTCTATATTTCCGTTGCCTATTGCGCATATTATGAAATCAGCGCCGGGTGAATATACAATTGCCGCGTCTGCTTCTACTGTGTCTGTTTCTCCGGTTTTATTTGCTGTAACAGCTTCGTCCGGAAGCGCGGCGGGAATCTTCCATGTACGGGTTTGTTGCTTAAGCAGATTAAGCATACTTTCGCTTGCTTGTTCAGAAACAAGTGTACCATTATAAATTTCTTTCAGAAGCCGTCCGCAGTCGCGCGGAGATGTACGGTTATAACCGACAAATATTGCATACTGTCCGGATTCATCAATAAGCTCTGAGCCGTGTGATGTATTTTCACAGCCAAGACTTTTAGTGTTTTTGTTTTCAACCTCAAAGCCGTGCACTGTGTTTCCGCTTCCAAGACGTTTTGTAAGAGAGTTGCAGGCTTTATTGCTGCTTTCTGTAATCATTTGTTCAAGCATACTATCAATTTCCTCGCTGTTCTCAAAGCTGCCGCATTCAAGCTCATTATATACAGCCGCCATGGTAAAAAGCTTTATGAGACTTGCAGCGGAATATGACTTTTCATTAATGCTGAGATATTCGTTGTCGGAAAGACGATGTACATATAAGCCCCATTCACCGGGACGGTTTTCTATGTATTCGGCAAGCCGGGTTTTAAGCTCGGTAAGTCCTTCATGGTCGGGTCTTTCAAGATACCAGCCTACCTGTAAATAATCGTCAACCTCGGAATTTTTCACGTACATGGTTCTTCCGTCCGTTGCGTACATAAGTGTGACCGCTTCTGTATACCAGCCAACCGCTTCGTATGCTTCACGTTCCGACTCATTTATATACATTGTGCGTCCGTCCGGCGCATATATAATCAAGGGTGTTTCAGTGAACCACCCTTGATTTATATAGTTATCGGTTTCAGCTTCATCTATGCATATAGTACTTCCGTCAGGATTATACATGATGCGTACCGGATTCGCATACCAACCGTTGTCAAGATAAGCTTTTCGCTTCATCTGAGGAATTTCCAAAGCTTCGGCGTCAGGTTTATATACGTTTATCGGACGAAACAGGCTGTAAGCAGCGCCTGCACACGCTGAAATCAGCAGTGCTGCGGTTATTACTATAGTTACTGTTTTATTCATAATTTAAGAAAATTATCTATTATTTTCATTCCGTTTGGCGTAAGCACCGATTCAGGGTGGAATTGAATACCGTAAATCGGTTTTTCTCTGTGAGCCACTCCCATTATACATCCGTCGTCGCTTTCGGCGGTTATCTTAAGACAATCCGGGAGAGTAGCTCTGTCAATTATAAGTGAATGGTATCGTCCTACTTCGCATTTTTCTCCTATACCTTCAAAAATAGGGCAGGAAGGATCAATACTTACAAGATCGCTCTTTCCATGCATAATCTGAGGTGCGTGGATAATTTTTGCGCCGAATGCGCTGCCCATTGCCTGGTGTCCGAGGCATACTCCGAGAATCGGGATACTGCCGGCTTTTAAAATCAACTCATTGCAGATTCCGGCTTTATCGGGATAACCCGGTCCGGGAGAGAGTATGATGTGGTCAGGCTTCTTTGCAAGCACCTCATCTACTGTAATCTTGTCATTTCTGTAAACCTCAATATCAGGATTAATTGTACCGATATACTGATAAAGGTTGTATGTAAATGAATCATAGTTATCAATCATTATAATCATACTATATCACCTGCTTCCTCAATTGCGCGGAGAACCGAGGCCGCCTTGTTGACAGATTCGTTGTATTCATATTCCGGTACGCTGTCATAAACAATGCCGCCTCCCGCCTGAACATATGCTTTGCCGTCTTTGAATACGCCTGTGCGAATTGTGATACAGCTGTCAAAATTACCGTTGAAGCTGATATATCCGATTGCACCGCCGTAAACGCATCGTTTTGTGGGTTCGATTTCATCAATAATTTCCATTGCGCGGATTTTCGGCGCGCCGGAAAGCGTACCCGCCGGAAGAGTGGAAGCAAGTGCGTCAAAACAGCTCTTGTCGCTTCTGAGTTTGCCTTCAACATCTGATACGATGTGCATTACGTGAGAAAATCTTTCAATATGCTTGAAGCGGGTAACCTTAACGCTGCCGAATTCGCTTACTTTGCCTATATCATTTCTTCCCAAATCAACAAGCATTGTATGCTCGGCAATTTCTTTTTTATCGTTTAGTAAATCTCTTTCGAGAGCCAAATCTTCTTCAAGGGTCTTTCCTCTCCAGCGTGTACCCGCAATCGGACCGGTCTGAACAATACCGTTTTCAACTCGAACAAGCATTTCCGGTGATGCGCCGACAATATGGTACTCTCCGAAATTTAGATAGTACATATAAGGCGAGGGGTTAATAAGTCTTAATGCTCTGTATACGTTAAAAGGATCCTGTGAGGTTGTAACCGTAAAACGCTGTGACAGAACAATCTGAAAAATATCCCCGTCACAAATATACTGCTTTGCCTTTTCAACATTTTTACAAAACTGTTCCTTTGTTACGTTTGATTTAACCTCAAGTGAGTCGCGGTAATTGCGCGGTGATTTTTTTGTGAGCTTGGATAGATCCGCCATTTCCTGATGAATATCCATAAGTCGGAGTGTAGCCTTTTTATACTGATTTTCTATATTTCCCTCAGCATGAATGTTTACAATAATAACTATCTTCTGGTTGGTGTGGTTAAAGGCAATGATTTCATCTGTCAGCAGAAAGTGCATATCAGGTATTTTCAGCTCATCTTCGGGGATATTAGGCAGATTTTCATACTGCCGAATTATATCATAGGCAAAAAATCCCACTGCTCCTCCGTTAAAAGATGGAAGATCATCAAGCTTTGGAGCCTTATATTTACCAATAATTTTTTCAAGCTCTTCCATCGGTTTTCCGGAATAGGTTTGTGATTTACCGGTGTAGTCTTTAATTGTAATTTCGTTCCCAAGACTTGTAAAGGTAATAAACGGATTTCTTCCGATAAAGGAATAACGCGCGGTTACCTGGTTCTGACCGATACTTTCAAGCAGAAAGCAGTCACGCTCGGTCTGCATTCTTTTAAATACGCTGATAGGAGTATCCATATCTGCATAGGCTTCAATTGTTAAGGGGATGATATTGTAATCTTTAGCAAGCTCCTTAACCTGTTCAAGTGTTAAATTAAACATAGACTTTCTTTTCCTTTCTGTTCTCGTCTGATCTCATCTCGTCTGAAAGAGCTGCTGTAAAGCTTTATAAAAACTTTACAGTTCTCTTTTTATTCTTCAAAATATATTTGCAGGCTGCTTTGGGAAACGGAAGAAAGACTCTTCATACCGTTTTCCTCATTCCATGTAAATGTTCTCGCAGTTACAGGAACATCGTCTGCCGGAATCCACTCGTCATCAGGCTTTGGATCACCGTTTTCGTCATAGTTTTTCGGATTATACCAGTAATTATAACTGTATTCAAGCATAAATTCTGCCTTTGTTTCTGTAGCATTAATATATTCTTCGGTGCATACAGCCAAGGCAGTACCGCAGAAGCGATTGTCTTTATTGTATAATGCAACATAAACCTTCTGACCAATCTGCGGATTTTCAAGTACTGTATGGAAAGTGAGTTTACTTGTAGTCGCGTCTGTCATCTTAGCATAGGAATTTGAATAATACCTGTGCTGAAGAACAGGCGATGACTCACCCATATTCCATATGGTGTCAAAGTTAAGCATTTCATCAGGCTTGGCTGTGAAGGTTGAGCGCAGCTTTGCTTCTTCAGCTGAAACAAGAGTTACTCCGGAAGCATCAGTATCGGCTCCCGTAATATCCTTGTTAATGTATACGGCATAGGTTGTGATTTCCTCCGGCTTTTCGGAGCTTGACACCTGATACTTGTTTGTAACCTCGCTGAAAGAGGGGGAAAGATATGAGGTGGAAATCCTGTTGTCTGCTCCTGTAACCGCATAAACCGCGCCTGCCGCAGTATCAGAGCTGAGCGTTGATGTTACACTGCTGTTTTCAATTTCAAGGCCCGTTGACGCTGTACCAACTATACCTCCGACAGCAACCGAAACATTGTCATCGGATATATTTTCTGTTTCAGATAAAATACCTTTTACAGTGCCCTCTGCATTTGCTGCATTTATCCGTACATTTGATGCACTGCCTATAATGCCGCCGGAAATATATGTGCCTGAAACGACGGCAGACTTATCCAAATCACATTTACTGATTAAGGTTTTATCTGCATCAGACTCAGCCGTTACAGATGTACCGCTGAGAAATCCGGCATAACCGGCAATACCTCCGGAGTATGCCTGAACAGCTTTATTGGAAATTGAGCCTGTAAATTTAGAACGAATAACATTTCCGTATGAAGCTCCTGAAATTCCTCCTAAGCGTGAGAGCGAATCCGAGGAAGTGCATACTGAGGTTAAGCTGCCGCTGCTGATACAGTCTGTTACGGTGTTGTTTGAAACACCGGCAATACCGCCGGCATTTACCTGTGCAGAGGAAATTATGGAAAATTCACCTCCTGCCGAACAGCTGTCAATCACGCCGTTTGAAATACCCGCTGTACCTCCGAGATTTATTCCGGCGTCGGTATTTGTAATGTTTATATTATTCGTTGATGTGCAGTCTGTAATTGTACTTTTTTCATTTAACACATTGCCGACAATGCCGCCGATATTTTTTGCAATAGGCTCATAATCAATGTTACAGTAAAATGAAGCTGTACAGTCGGTAATAATTCCGCCTTCAATATTTTCGCCATACTCATCTGAAGCGTATATTGAGCCGGCAATACTTCCGTAATTGAGAACTGCTCCGCTAACGTTTGTATTCAATTCGTAAGATGACCCGAATACAGCTGAACAACTGCTGATTGTACCGCCTTCACTTCTTCCGGCAATGCCGCCTATATTGATATTCTGCTCATAAGCGGAGGTTGATTTGGTAATTTCAAATTTTACAGGAATACCTCCGACAATGCTTTCAGCGTCTATGTCATGTATGGATCCGGAATTTCCTCCGACGACAATGCCGGCATTAGGATTTGCGGAATGTATCGAAATAGTAACAGAAGCTTTGTCAGACAGCGGCGATGGATTTTCGGTATTAAGAATTTCACCGTCATTATAGCCTGTAATCGCACCGACAAACACTGTTTCTGCTTCTTTTGGGGAAGCTCCGGCAGGTAAGGCAGTTATATCGGCACAAGAAATGTTATTGCTCATAATACCGCCGTTATTTCTTCCGGCAATACCGCCTACATAAAATCTTTCGGAATGTGCGTCGATAACCGTAAGTGTACCGAAAGCAGAGCAGTTTTCTATTGAACCGGTGTATTCCTTATTGTTATATTCAAATGTACGGCGTGCAACTGTTCCGGCAACAATTCCGATACCATTCTGCTCCTGTTTTCCGCCTGCTGAGGTAGCATTCCTTGCAGTATTTATGACGGCATCAACTTTAAGATTAGAAACTGAGCCGATAACACAGCCGAAAAGACCGCCCTGAGAGCCGTTTACGGCAGCTCCGAGCGAAAGCCCGCGAACAGTATGACCATTTCCGTCAAAGCTTCCGGCAAAGGGACAGTAGTAATAGTTACCGATAGGAGTCCAGTCAAAGCCGGATAAATCAATATCCTCCATAAGTCGTATGTTTTTGTTTGCCATACCGATATATCTTCCCACGTTGTCCTTTTGAGTGTTTACCTGTTCTGCAAGCCATGCAAGCTGTGCGCCGTTTGAAATTTCATAAGCTCCGTCCTCTGCAACAGGAGGCTCTGTCTGTGTAACGCCGTCCCATGGAACAGCTTCACCGTTAAGGAGTGCGGCATCATTCGTAAGCAATGTATCCTCCTCAAAAAAATCCGGTTCATCAAATACAAACTCATCGCTGTCTAAGTCATCCTCGGTAAAAATAATATCTGAGGAATCGGGAACCTCCGTGTTTGCAAGTGCAGTTTCAGACGCCGTATCAGCTATTGCATCCGATTCAGCAAAAGCGTATGCGGGGTATGAGGCGAGCATCGCAGTTATAATGAGAAATAATTTTAATTTCATGCTATAGCATCCTTTCTCTCCGTTAAAGGATAAATATATGTATCGATAATCGTAACTATTATACCACAAATCAACAGAAATGTCTACAAGAATTTATTTAAAAATAAAAAAAAGCAAAATAAAAACGCCGGAAGCTATAATCCGACGCTTTTATTTATATGAATGTAACATTGCATCAAACAATGTTATATATATTATACAACATATTTTCAAAATTTTCAAGGGTTTTTTTGAAATTTCTTAAAGAAAATATTGTGAATCATGACTATTCACCCATCAGCACGACAAATACACCTATGCACAGGACCGGGTCTGTCTGCAAGCACTTGCTTTAGCTTTTAAAATAATTAAAGAAGTGCATATTGCGAAGCCGAATTTATTTTGATTATCTCGGAAGCTCGACTCATATCGGCATATGCCGGGAATTTTTTTAGGGCAATATGCCGGAAAATCAGCAAGCAAGATGCGTTTAATTTAATGTACGGATATGTTCTAAATATTTATTAGTAATATTTCCTTGAGGATGACCATAATATAGACTATACCATAAAGAAGGTTTGGAAAAAGATAAGCGTCGCATCTTGCCGCCCTCAGCGACTTGAAGTATAAACATACGTCGGCGTCGCTTCTGACGGCAATCTGCTTGCTTCTCTTTTCCCAAACGGGAAAGGAGTAAAGATAAGCGTCGCATCTTGCCGCCCTCAGCGACTTGAAGTATAAACATACGTCGGCATTGCTTCTGGCGGCAATCTGCTTGCTTTTCTTTTCCCAAATGGCATTAGTGAAAGGAGTTCAGATTATAACAATGTATATAGCGAACAGTACAGAAGCTACGCGCAGCGGCAGTATAATTGAATATCTGCCTCACTCGCTGCGCAGGTATCTTTACAGTGTGGACCTGTCAGAGGCCTATGAAATTCATCTGTGTCCCTGCCGTCCTCTTACAATCTATTATCCCGGAGAGCGGCTTTTTGTTACGTCGGACGGTACATTGACGGACAACCCGTATACCGGGATAAGGGTATTACCCGGACATATAAGCGAAGCAATGGAGATAGCGTCAAAATCCTCCGTCTATTCGGTGGAGGACGAAATCCGCAACGGCTATATTACGATTGACGGAGGACATCGAATCGGAATATGCGGCAGCGCAGTAATAAAGGACGGGCATATTGCGTTTGTAAAGGACATATCCGCGCTTAATTACCGTCTTGCAAGGGAGGTTAGGGGTTCGGCGGATTCCATAATCGACAGTATATATAATGGCGGACAGGTCAGGAATACGCTCATAATCTCGCCGCCGGGCGCGGGAAAAACCACGATGCTGCGTGATATAGTGCGTCAGCTTTCAGACTATGGTATACGCGTGTGCGTGGTAGACGAAAGGCGCGAAATTGCAGCTATGCACTCCGGAAGGACAGACTTTGATTTAGGAACATCAACGACTGTGTTTTCAGGTGCGCCTAAAACGGCGGGGATGCTTATGATGCTGAGAGCAATGTCGCCGGAGGTAATTGTAACGGATGAAATCGGAACATTATCCGATGCAAGAGCA
Source organism: bacterium (assembly GCA_030536655.1). Classification (GTDB taxonomy): domain Bacteria; phylum Bacillota; class Clostridia; order UBA1381; family UBA1381; genus UMGS1958. The sequence continues at coordinate 12,617 of JAUNPN010000074.1, forward strand.
CTGATGAAAATTATAAACAGCGGGACAAGGGTTGTCACGAGTATTCACGGCTTTAATTCAGAGCAGGTTCATCAACGCCGCGATTTAAAAAATGTACTTCCGTATTTTGAAGCATTTATTACTCTTTCAAAGCGCGACAGGGTGGGAAGTGTTGAGGAGGTTATAATTCGGTGAGGGTATTCGGCGCGGCAATGATTCTGTGCGCCTTTACAGCGGGAGGATTTTTGATTAGCGTGGAAATGCGCCGCAGATGCACGTTCTGGGAACGCTTTATAACGGCGCTGGAAATGCTGAAGGCTGAGATAGGCTATAACGGTTCCGACTTAAAGAAAGCGTTTGCGGCAGCTTCGGAGGTAAGCGGGTTAAAGCTGTTTGAGCGCGCGGCAGACAGGCTTTCCGAGTTGGGAATTGACGCCGCATGGGCGGAGGCAGTCAGGGAGGGCGGGGCAAATACAGAGGATATGAAGCTGCTGCTTTTGCTTTCGTCGAGGCTTGGTAAAACAGATGTTGACGGACAGCTTAAGCATATAGAATACATTTCCTCTCTTGCGGAGGAGACAAGGGCTAAAGCGGAAAATATATACATGGAAAAGGGGGCGCTGTTCAGACGCGGTGGAATACTGGTAGGAATATTTGTAGTACTTGTTTTGATATAAAACTGTAAATCTACATATTTTAAGCCGCATATTGCGGCGGAATGGAGAATGAAATGGACGTAGAACTTATATTTCAGCTTGCCGGGGCGGGAATTATCATTGCTGCGCTTAATCAGCTTCTGTCAAGAGCGGGAAGGGATGATATTGCGCTTCTCATTACGATAGCCGGACTTGCGGGTGGTCTGTATGTTGTAGTTCAGCAGGTGAACGGGCTGTTTGACGGAATAAAGAGGATATTCGGGCTATGAACGAGCTGATGAAAATTCTTGGCATAGGACTTGCGGGCGGAGCAGTTGTGATGGCTGTAAGAAAATATAACAGTATATACGGTATGCTGACCGCGCTTGCACTCGGCGCATTTATCCTTGTTTCTCTTTGCGGAACAATCGAGGACATACTGGGTGAACTCAGCGGTATTATTGAAACGGGGGGACTTAATAAGGAGTATATCGGAGTTGTGCTTAAGGTGATAGGAATAGCTTATCTGTCGCAGTTCGGTGCGGAAATGCTTCGTGACAGCGGAGAGGGAGCGATAGCTGCAAAATGCGAGCTTGCGGGAAAGATATTTATTCTCTATCTTACAATGCCGGTGGTGGCTGATTTCCTTAAGCTGTGTATAACAATTACGGAGGGGATATGAAACGTGTTGGTATATTGCTTGCTGTCATGCTGCTTATTTTCGTACAAGCCGGAGCCGTATTTGCCTACGGACCTGCTGTTCCGGAGCTTTCCGGCGAGCCTGAATTTAATAACAATGTCGGACAGATTATAAGCGGAGAAAAAAAGCTTTCTCCGGCAGGTATAATCAATACAGTAAAGGACGATTTGCTTCGTGAAATAAGAGCCGGAGCAAAAGAGATAATGCTGCTTGTAATAATCGCGGCAATGTCCGGCGCAGTTACGCTGCTTGCGGATAATGGAATGAAGGCGGGGAGCGAGGCGGCATTTTTCTGCTGTTTTACCGCAATGAGCGCGTCCGCGCTGAAATGCTTCAGTATAGCTCTTAATTATGGCAGTGAGGTTGTCGGCGCGCTGACCGATTTTATAACCAAGCTTTCGCCGCTGCTTATGATGATGCTGATAGCCTGCGGCAAGCCTGCCTCCGCAGCGGCGTTTCATCCTGTGCTTTCATCTGCCGTATATATAATCGGCATAGTAGTGAACAAGGTAATGCTGCCTATGTGTGTATTTTGCGCGGTGCTGTCCGTATCAGGTAATATAGGCGGAGAAAATAAAATATCCGGGATTTGCCGCGCGGCAGGCTCGGTAAATAAATGGATAATGTCTGCGGTTGTAACGATTTTTACCGGAATAAGCACGATATACGGCTTCAATGCGCCGTCGCTTGACGCTTTGAGCGCAAAGACAATTAAATTTGCCGCCGGAACTCTTGTTCCGGTGGTGGGCGGATTTTTGTCGGATACGCTTGAAACAGTTGTCAGCGGTTCGCGGGTGATGAAGAATGCAGTCGGAACAGCCGGAATTATTGCGATTTGCTCAATCTGTCTTATTCCTGTTTTGAAAATAGGCGTGCTGCATTTGATGCTGCAAATTGCCGCTGCGATTTCCGAGCCTCTTTCTGATAAGCGAATAAGTTCAATGCTGAGAGATTGTGCAGGCGCGGTTTCGGGGATATTCGCGCTTGTGGTGATGACCGCAGTGTTATTTATAATTGATTTATGTATAATTCTGGCAGCAACTAATTTTTAATAGGGGAGGTACGGACATGACAGCATATATATCATCAATAATTGCCGCGGCAGTGCTTTCGGGAGCGGCGTCGCTGCTTTCGCCGGAGAAGTGGCGCAAATATGTGGGAATGATAACCGGTGTGGTAATACTTTGTACAATAATATCTCCGCTTTCGGAAATAAAGGCGACGGATATATTTGACTCGCTTGAAAGCAGGATAAGCACGCAGGAAACCGCAGAGGGTGAGGAGCTGCGTCTGGATATGATAAAAAATGAGCTTTCTTCAAGAATAAATTCGGATATAGAGGAACGAATTAAGAGAGAGTTTGGTACGAATATAAAAGCAAGGGCGGAAATCGGCGCTGACAGTGAGGGAAATATCACCGGAGTAAATAAAATCGTTATAGACGGAAAGCTGACAGAAACAGCGGTAAACAGACTGTGTGAGGTGTACGGAATTGAAAAAGCTTCAATCAAGTGTAATAATTAAATTTCTTTCATCAAGGAATAATCTTGTACTTTGGGTAATATTAATAATTGGGGTTATTCTTATGGCGTCCGTATCGGGAAACGGATCCGGAAAGAAGGAGGTGCATACAGCAATAGATACAGCTGCCGAGGAGACAAGGCTTGAGGAGATTTTGTCTCGGATTGACGGAGCCGGAGAGGTTAAGGTAATGGTTACGTATTATGGAGGGACGGAGCAGAGCATAGCATATGAAACCAAATCAGACACTGATAAGGATTCTCATCAGGAGGATAAGCGTGCGGTTATGTCAGGAAGCAGTCCAATGGTAGTTCAGGAGCTGTATCCAAGGGTGAAGGGTGTAATAGTGGCAGCGCAGGGAGCGGGGGATATATCGGTTAAGCGGAAGCTTACCGAGGCGGTGACTGCCGTAATGGGAGTCGGCGCCTCGAGGGTGAAGGTATATAAATCAGAATGAAGGGAGCAGGAAGGATGCTTATTAAGAAAAAAGAGATTGTGGCGGCAGCGCTTGTGGTGCTGATTGGATGCGCAGGGTATTTAAACTGGTCGTATCAGGATACACTGACAGTGCGTGACGGAGAAAGCTACATAGAAACAGGAAAAAGGCTCGGTGAAGCTCAGCTTGTAAACTCGGAAGCAGAGGTGGAGGAGAACGAAAACACGGAACAGCAGGCGGCAGAACAGACAAATTCGGAAAAGGATAAAGCGGCAAAGAATGATACGGAGGATAAGGGGGAGACGGACGCGGCAAGAGAAAGCAATGCTTCGTATTTTGAAAACGCAAAATACGAAAGAGAAAATGCGCGCTCAAAGTCAATGGAGATACTGAACCAGACCTGTTCAAACAACAGCTTTGACGAAGAAACGCGACGGAAGGCGGGAGATAAAATTATAGCGGAAACACAGAATATGGAGGCTGAGCATGAAATCGAGAGTATAGCACAGTCAAAGGGATATAATGAAATCTGCGCGTATGTTCATGATGAGGGAGCGGTCATAACGGTAAGGAAGGACGGCTTCTCGCAGGAGGACGCAGTAAAGCTTACGGAGCTTACACAGGAGCAGACCGGGATACAGGCGAATAATATTAAGGTTGTGAATGTGAATTAAGGAATCACTGATTAATTATAGTTCGTAGTGAACGCAGTCAGATTTTTC
>JAUNPN010000248.1 GCA_030536655.1 bacterium
GGCGTAATTTTGTGCATATTTACTAATTGCTGCTTATTTACGGATAGGCTCTAAGCTGTATGTATATGCCTCAACGGATGAAATTCTGTACAAGGCGTTGGTTGATACAAAATTGTTCTCAGAGATTAAGAACGGCAGTTTTGAAGAAATCAGGATAAATGAGGGAGATATTATAAGAATCATGCAGGATGGTACAATAAAGCTTGGCAAGTTCAATTATATCGGATATTATGGCGACCATATACTATGCAAACCTTTGCAATAGCAATACGTAATGTTAAAAATTTGAAATCGGTGAAGGTTATGGTAAATGGCATTCAGCTAAGAGGTTTACAAGGAATCACTTTGAAAAATAATATTGTATTTAATAGCAACCACCAAGATTCCGGCGACGCGTACGATTCCGGTGATACATACATGAGAAATCTAGATGACACGAAAAATACAGAGGGATTGAAAAACGCTGTCCCGTCTGTGATAGTGTCCCATGGGATACAAAAGGAGGCATAATATAATGGAAAAAATGATATCTACTTCTATTAGGCTCTCTAATGAGCAGAACGAAATTGTAACACAACTATCGAAGAGTTTGCACATCAGCAAATCAGATGCGATTAGGCAATTTATAGACAAAGATAAAATTATCATTGTAGAAGGTTTTGATGAGCTCTTGCCAATGCTTGCGGCAATTACAAGAGGCGTGCAGAGTGGGGACATTCCGCATAAAGAAAATGTTATTTTAAGAGAGGCGGTGAATAAGCTGTGGTAATCGTTAAATTTATCAATAGAAGCAGCAGAAATTTAAAGGAAGTGTTATATTATGTTGCATCAGATGATAGAGTAAATTCACGCGATGAAAACTCTCCTGTTTTCATGGGAGGAATTGCTGATAATCCTGAGGATGCGAATATGAGAATGGAAATTGTTAAAAAGCTTTGGAATAAAACCGGTGGTAGGACTTATATACATTTGACAATAGACGGCAAAAAGCAGATGGCTATAAATGTTAAGCATAAAACTGATATTAAGCCTATGGTCACGTATGTTGATAAGGACGGCTATCTGCCATTGAGTGAAGACAAGATAAAAAAGAAAAATAAATATATGTGAGGATACAGAAAAAATCAATGTTTTTGAAGAACGAAACTTCATATAATAGTGTGAAAGGAAGTGATAGTGATGCATGTAAAAATCAGACAACCAAAAAGCAGGCAGGCACTTGAACAGGAGCTTTTAAAGATATTGTCACGAAAGCCGATAAAGCATAGGTAATACACAACAGCTGCTTCTGTGCGTATCAGGAGCAGCTGAAACTTTCGTCGGAATGGAGGCGAAATATGCGGTAATGAAAAGAATGGCAGCGTATTGCAGGGTCAGTACGGAGAAAGAAGAGCAGCTGTCATCTCTGGAAAATCAGAAGGAGTTTTTTGAACAGTATGCTAAAAAGACCGGAGATAAGTTAGTCAGGCTATACGCAGATGAGGGAATCAGCGGCAAGAGCATGAAAAAGAGGGATGCTTTTATGCAGATGCTTGCCGATGCCGAAAAAGGTGAATTTGATTATGTAGCAGTAAAGGACATAAGCCGTTTTGCGAGAAATACATCTGATTTTCTGTATGGAATACGGACGCTTCGTTCATATGGCGTTGACGTAAGGTTCTTGTCAAGCAATCAGACGGTCATAGGTGAAAGTGAATTTGTCCTGACTATTTTTGCAGCTCTGGCACAGGAAGAATCCGCAAACTTATCAAAGCGAGTAATTTTCGGAAAGCGTCAGAATGCAAAGAAGGGAAGAGTACCTAATATTGTTTACGGTTATGATAAGATTGATACGTATACATTGGCAGTAAATCCGGAAGAGAGCGCAGTCGTAAAGATTATATTTAAATGGTACATAGAAGGTGATGGCAGCAGGAGAATTGCAATCAAACTGAATGAAATGGGTATTCCTACGAAAAAGAATACGAAATGGATTCCTCAGACTATACGTAGAATATTGCAGAATCCGGTGTATGCCGGGCAATTAGTTAATAACAAATCTGAAACAAAGGATTTCCTGAACGGTACAAGGAAAGCGCTTCCGCAGGAAGAATGGTATGTACATGAACGTCCGGAGCTTCAGCTTGTGAGCCGGGAGGATTTTGAGCTTGTTCAGAAAAAAATTATTGAGCGTCAGGAGCAATATAAGAATGACAATCCCGGTCACAGATATTCAAACAGGCATATCTTTTCAAACTTGATTAAGTGCAGTGAATGCGGAAAGGGGTTTACGGCTAAGGTATATCGCTGGAAAAATTCATATGTAAGATATAGATGTGCTGCTCATAATAACGGTAATGCGCAGTGTAAAAATAGTGTTACCATTGATGAGCAGGAGCTTTTGGAAGAAGTGAAGAAATATCTTATATCTATAATCGAGGACAAAAAGACTTTTGCAAAGA
>JAUNPN010000249.1 GCA_030536655.1 bacterium
TGACGATTGGAAATAAAGCATATCAGCAGGCGAAAAATACTTCCGGCATTTCACGAGCCGCTTTTGACGCTGTTCGGAAACAGCAGGAACGTAAAAAGAAGGCTGCTTTGTCTAAGCCGTCTTTTGGTACTTGGCTCGGTAAAAATGTTGTTGCCGGCGCCGCACAGTTTAACAAAAGTCTTGTCGGAACACTTGATTGGCTTTCGCCTACACTGTTCGATACAAACCTGAAAACCGGTGAACGAAATGCATTTGGTAAATGGATGGACAAACGAATTGAAAATCAAGATAAAATTATAAATGAAGCTGCTAAAGTTAATTCAAAACTCGGCAAGCTTGGAACTTATGCCGGTTTACTTACTCAAGGAACAGTGAGTGCTGTCCCGAATCTTGCCGCAGCTGTTGCTTCCGGCGGAACTTCTGCTTCCGGAAGTTTAGGCTCGACTGCTTTATCTATAGATGATGATGCGGTTATCTCAACTATGAAAACTCTCGGAACTCTTGCAAAGGAAGCGGCTAAAAAACCGGCTTTCTGGACTTCCTTCTCCCAGGCCGCAGGTAACAGCTATAACGAGGCTAAAGCAGAAGGCGAAAACGAGACTACCGCTACTATTTATGCTATGGTGAACGGCGCTGCTTCCGCAGGTGTTGAAGTCAGCGGCGGTATCGAAACCTTACCATCCGGCAGACAGCTTAAAAACTTGATTAAAAGCGCAGTCGAGGAAGGCAATGAGGAGGTTATTCAGAATATTGTTGCAAGAGCCGTTAAGCGTGTTACATATCAGAACAAACCTAATGTTAATCCCAAGGATATACCGGGTGAGCTTGCCGAGGACTGGGCTATGGGTACGGGCGTCGGCTTAATTTTAGGAGGCGCACGTTATGGTGCTTCTAAGAGCGCTGACACTATAAGGGCAGCCGATGAAACTTACAGAGCCGGAAAGGCTATTAATGAAGCCGGTGCTGCCGGAGATGTGGTGGAAGCCGGCCGTCAGTTCGGCGAAAACCGTGCTGCTTCCAAATATGCTGACAAGCTCACAGGGAAAATGAAAACGGATAAGGACGGTAATACCTCCGGCATTTCCAACTGGCAGGCGGGACGGCAGTATGTGAAAAATCTCGAAGCAATCGCCGAGGACGCCGCTCTTGCTAAGGCTGTACGTGAGAGTTCCGGCGCAAATGTACGTGTTCGCTCCGATATGCCTTCGTGGGACAATGGCAATGTCAATCTGAAAACTCGTGATATTTCTGTTTCCGACAAGGCGGAAACTGCTTTTGCAGATACAGTTAAGCACGAAACTACTCACCTTGCGGAGCATTACGCCCCGGAGCAGTATAAGAGCTATGAACAGAGTATCATTGACGCTGCTTTGAAAAATGACGCTGCCGCTGTCGATAGGCGCAGAAAGGCTCTGCTTGAACTCGGATATTCGATTGATGAGGTGGATTCTGAACTTGCCGCTGAGCTGTCTGCGCCTTTCCTCAACAATCGCGCCGCTATTGAACGTCTTGCACGGTCTAAAACGTCATTTTCGGAAAAAATGTCTGATGTTATTTCTTCCGCCGCCGCTCATGTCAGGGATTTACGCGGTCAGAAATATGTCACCAACAACGGAATTACTCTTACTTATGCGCAGCTGCAACGCTCGGAATTGCTTTGGCGTGAGGCTGTGAGAAATTCCCGAACTACTGAAAGCTTCGGTGAAGGTACGCGACATTTATTTAATGGCGATGATAATATTCCTACTCCAAAATCTATAAATGTACCGGGATATGGCGAGGCTGAACTGGAACCGTCCGGCAAGGTACGCAACTGGGACGTTGTGACCGCTCGTATGGAGCCGGTTGCTACCGTTAAGGGAACTGAATTTCAGAAGGATTCTGATGTTCCTTTAAAAGCACGAATTAGAAGCTATTTTAATAGTATAGGAAATTCGGTTCACCACCCAATACTTGGAGATATTGCCTTGACAAATAGGAGCGTAAGTGATAGTTTAGCTCATGATATATGGCCCGAAAAAATTTTTATGTTTCAAGCTTTACCTGATGTGCTGACAAAAGGCAATATTGTTGATATACAAAAGAATTGGAAAGGACGATTATATGATACCTATGTATTTGCTGCACCGGTAAATAAGGTTGATGTTAACAACAACACTGAAGAATTTTTTGTTGCCGCCGTTGTTAAACGCCAGGTTGACGGTAATCGTTATTACGTCCACGATGTAATGAGTGTAAATGAAAAAGGCGGTTTCACTCCGTTACAAACCGGGCCAGTAATTCCGAATACAACCGGACACTTAGACACCAGCGGTAGTGAACCACCTTCACTTAAAAGTATACTACGAAAAATTGTAGCTGTCAAGACTTTTGGTGAAAATAATTCGGATATTCGCGAAAGCCGTAAGAACAATTATGTCGCATTGC
>JAUNPN010000250.1 GCA_030536655.1 bacterium
AAAAATCTGACTGTGTTCACTGCGTACTATATTTAATCAGTGCTTCCTTAACTATAAAAATCATACACCGAATCTGCTATTGCCCAAGCTATTTTGGACTGATAATTTTCGTCATTAAGCTTTTTTTCCTCTGTCGGATTGGAAAGAAATCCGCATTCCGCAAGAATACACGGCAGCGGCGGATTTTTCATCAGAAACAGCTGTTCCGATACTGTTTTTACCGTATGCGTTTGGGCGCCGGTAATCTCAGCTATATTTGACTGAATACTTTCCGCAAGAGGTTTAATCGCTTCATGCTCCGCAGAATAAAATATGTGCAGACCGTTGGCACCGGAATTTTCAAATGCATTCATGTGTATGCTTACAAATAAATCAGCGCCTGAGGTTTCCATGATCTTTCGGCGTTTACGCATATCGGAAACCTTTTTTTTACGTATAGTGTCTTCATTTTCATCATAAATACCATTGTCATCAGTACGCGTATATATAACCTTAAGCCCTCTGTTTTCAAGTATTTCGCCTGTCTTCTGCGCTATTGCAAGATTGACATCCTTCTCCACAGTTCCGTTCGCCCCAACAGCGCCTCCGTCGGGACTTCCGTGACCTGCGTCAATAATTATTTCGGCAGGAAATGAATTTCCGAATACTGCCTCCGAACGTGTTTTGTGCATGGCATATCCGGTTATAATACCCATTGTAAAAAACAAAATAACCGGAATTGCTGTTCTTTTTGAAAGAATCATACCTATAACCCGAACTCCTTTCACCAATGCATTTTGAAAAAGAGAAGCAAGCAGATTGCCGTCAGAAGCGACGCCGACGTATGTTTATACTTCAAGTCGCTGAGGGCGGCAAGATGCGCCGCTTATCTTTTTCCCTTTCTCGTTTGGGAAAAGAGAAGCAAGCAGATTGTCGTCAGAAGCGACGCCGACGTATGTTTATACTTCAAGTCGCTGAGGGCGGCAAGATGCGACGCTTATCTTTTTCCAAACTTCACCTCTTGTTTTTTTATTAATATATTCCACATCATAGAATTTAATGTTTATTTTTCAACTTAATCAGTGTTTCATAAAATTTTAGTTGCAATAAACGGCATTTTGTGGTACAATAATATTAAAAGTTTATCCGTAAATTAAGCAAATCTTGCTTGCTGATTTTTCGTCATATTGCCCCAAAAATTCTCGGCATATGCCGATATAAGTCAGATTTTTGGAATAATCTAACCGGATGACTTGCAAAGCAAGTCATAGGTGAACTGTTTACAGCTCACCGTAACAGGGAAAATTCCACTTTGCAATATGAACTTCGTTAATTACGGATAGGCTCTAACCAAATAAAGGATGGAGGCTGCACAGTATGAAAAAATTTATAACAAAAACTTTTAAAGATTCGGAAGCAGTTCTTGCGGAAATCCTTCTTCCATATCAGGCTAATGCTGCGGGAAACATTCATGGCGGCGAAATAATGAAGCTGATGGATTCAACCGCCGGCGTCAGCGCGATGAAATATTCAGGCGTCAATGCCGTTACTGCAAGAGTTGATGAGCTGCAGTTCAAACAGCCGGTTCATATCGGCGAACACGTTATATGCACCGGTCATGTAGTATATACAGGAAAAACATCTATGGAAGTATTCGTAACAGTTGAGGTTGAGGACCTTATTACGGGAAAAGTAACCATAGCTCTTACAGCGTTTTTTACAATGGTTGCCGTAAATGAACAAGGCAGGCCGGTTCCCGTTCCTCAGCTTGAATTCAGCAATGAACCGTTTTTAAGAGCATTGTATTTTGAAGGACAGCGCCGTTACGAGGCCCACCGTCATCACGGAAAAACCTCAAAGGAGTGAAAAAAATGGCTGAAAATAAAAGCATTAAAGTAATCGCACGAAACAAAAAAGCATCGCACGAATATTTTATTCTTGAAAAATTCGAATGCGGCATTGAACTGTTCGGCACGGAGGTTAAGTCAATAAGAAACGGAAAAATTAATCTTACCGATGCATATGCTTCAATCGATAACGGTGAAGTATTCGTCAAAGGAATGAATATAAGTCCGTTTGAACAAGGAAATATCTTTAACCGTGATCCTCTCCGGCACAAAAAGCTGCTCATGCACAAAAAGGAAATTCTTAAGCTCTACGGTCAGCTTAAAACTCAAGGCTATGCGCTTATCCCATTATCAGTTTACCTCAAAGGCTCACGCGTAAAGCTTGAGCTTGGATTATGCAAAGGTAAAAAACTCTATGATAAGCGTGAAGATATTGCAAAGCGTGACGCAAAGAGAAATATAGACAGAGAGCTTAAAAGCAGAAACAGATAATACACTCAGAAAAAAGGGAACTGCAGTAAATTCTTTAGGGAAGCACTGATTAAATATAGTACGCAGTGAACACAGTCAGATTTTTCGTCAGAT
>JAUNPN010000075.1:0-5669 GCA_030536655.1 bacterium
TTGTCGTATATTGATTAAAACAGGGCAAGATTTATATGGTTTTAATTTTGTATATTTTATATAATATTTATAGCAATAAAATATAAAACTATGGAGGAATTGTTATGAAAAGGTTATTATCATTATTTCTTGTATCTGTAATATGCGTATTTCAGATAACATAGGTATAAATATAGGCAGAACCTTTGTTGTATGGTGTCAGGGTGAAAGTGATGGAGATGATAAAGTTCCGGCGGATACATATACGGAAAACACCAAGGAATTGTTTAATATTTTTAAACAGCACGGAGTTCAAAAATGTTTTATGGTACAAATAGGACATTACCGCGACGGCGGCACAACAGATACAAGATATAAAGTTATCCGCGATGCCCAGGCTGCTCTTTGTGAAAATGACTCCGACTTTATATTGGCGGGCAGTTTTGAGCCGTATCAAAGCGATATGAAAGACAAATACCATTATAATCAGACAGCCTACAATGCCGTGGGCAAAACAGTCGGAAAAAATATTTCTGAATTTTACGGAGTGAACTGATATGCAAAAAGTTTTTGAAAAAATGCCCTGTTCATTAAAAAATATAGTTTATATAAGTAATTTTGAAAAATATGGAAAGGATACGATACAGACAGCCATTGACGTCTGCTCAAAAATGGGCGGAGGTACTGTAATTGTTCCGAAGGGGAAATGGAAAACAGGCGCGATTCACTTGAAGAGTAATATACATCTGCATTTTGAGGACGGTGCGGTAATTATATTCAGTGATAAGCCGTCAGATTATCTTCCGGTTGTATTTACGCGCTGGGAGGGGATGGAGTGTTATAATTATTCCCCGCTTATCTATGCTGACAGTTGTGAAAATATTTCGGTAACAGGGAACGGAACGCTTATCGGCAACGGTCAGTCGTGGTGGCATTGGAAGGATTTGCAGCAGAGCGCGGCAGAAGAATTATGCTATGCAGAATTTAACGGAATACCGCCGGAGGAAAGAATATTCGGAACGGAAACAGCTGCGCTCAGGCCATCGTTTATACAGCCTATAAACTGTAAGAATGTATTGCTTGAAGATTTTACTGTTAGAGATGGTCCTCAGTGGACAATTCATCCTGTGTACTGCGATAATGTTACAGTAAGAGGCGTTACGGTTTCAACTCATGGACATAATACAGACGGACTAAATCCGGATTCGTGCAGAAACGTTTTGATTGAGAATTGTGCTTTTGAAACAGGCGATGACTGTATTGCGATAAATTCAGGAATGAATGAGGACGGACGTCGTGTAAATAAACCCTGCGAAAATATTGAAATCAGAAACTGCACAATGACAGGCGGACACGGCGCGGTAGTTATCGGAAGCGCAATATCGGGCGGTGTTAAGAATGTATTTTTCCATGATTGCAAAATCAGCGGAACAATGCAGGGAATACGCTTAAAGTCAATGCGGGGGCGCGGCGGTTATGTGGATAAAGTAAAATTTGAAAATATGGAAATCAACGATGTAACAGAACAGGCTGTTCAGATAAATATGTTTTATGAATTCAGCACTGTTATGCCAAAGACAGATGTTCCGTCTGATTTTCGTAATATCGAAATACGAAATATCAGAGGACAAGGGGCAAAGACGGGCATACAGATTAAGGGACTTCCTGAACATAAGCTGAAAAATATTACACTTGAAAATATTGACCTCGCCGCAGAAAACAGTTTTATATGCAGCGACGTCGAAAATATAAAAATGAACAATATAACAATAAGGGAAATTAAGAGCTTATTCGTAGATTAAATTAAGTGCATCTTACTTGATGATTTTTCAGTCATATTGCCAAAAAAATCCTCGGCATATGCCGGTATGAGTCGGATTTTTGGAATAATTTAACCGGATAACTTGCTTTGTAAGTCATAGGTGAACTGTTTACGGCTCACCGCAGCAGGAAAAACTCCGGCTTTGCAATATGCACTTATTTAATTACGGATAGGATCTAAAAACGGAGGCATATTAAAATGATGAGATTATTTGAAACGCATTACATAAGAACCGCACAGGAGCTTGACGGAATGTGGGATTTTAAAATGGAGGGATTTGATAAGGAATATCAAATGCCTGTTCCATCCTGCTGGGAACAACACCCTGACTTTTTGCAGCACAGAGGAAAAGGAACATATACACGAAAGGTGTATGTAAAACAGAACGGAAATATCCGTCTTGAATTCAAAGGCGTAAGCCATACGGCTGATGTATATTTTGACGGTGAGAAAATTGCGTATCACTATAACGCATTTACTCCATTTTCGGTAATCGTAAAAGATGTAAAAAAAGGCGAACATGAAATCAAGGTTAAAGTTGATAATACCTTTGGTGAACACAGCGCACTTCATATTCCGAATGACTACTATACCTACGGCGGCATTACGCGGCCTGTTGCGCTTGAAAATATTGCGGAGGTATATATAAAGAATGTTCGCTTTACTCCGTATATGAAAAACGGAAAATGGAACGCAAAAATTGAAGTGAATATAGGCAGCCTTTCAGATACTGCAATAAATATCGGTGTAAAGAGTACACTCGGCGGTTATGAAATGAAAAGTGATGTCAGCGTCAGTGCAGATACTGCCGTTGTATTTGAACAGGAATTTGACAGAGTAAAACCGTGGTCAGCAAAAGAGCCGAAGTTGTATATGCTAAACACTGTGCTTTCAATAAACGGTGAGGAAACAGATGATTTAATAGAACGCGTGGGCTTTCGCACGGTAGAGGTAAATGGCAGTAAAATATATTTAAACGGCAAACCAATTTATATGAAAGGCTTTAACCGTCACGAGGATTATGCCGTAGACGGCTGCGCCGTTTCGCTTCAGCATATGGTGCAGGATATGGATTTAATGCAGGATATGAACGCAAATGCGGTAAGAACCTGTCATTATCCGAATGACGAGCGTTTTCTTGATTTATGTGATGAACGCGGAATATTTGTATGGGAGGAAAATCACGCGCGTGGTTTATTACTGCCTGATATGCAAAACCCTAATTTTGAACAGCAGTGCGAGGACTGCATAAGGGAAATGATAGAAAATCATTATAATCACCCTTCAATCGTCATATGGGGGATTCTAAATGAGTGCGCCGCAGAAACGTACGAGGGCAGACGAATGTATAAAAAGCAGTACGAGCAGATTAAAAGTATGGATTTATCACGTCCTACAACTTCCGCAACCTGCCGTCATTTTACGGATATTTGTCTTGATTTGCCCGATGTTGTTTCTTTCAATATGTATTCGGGTTGGTATAAGGATTGTCCGATTGACGAAAGAAACAATCAGGAAATTGATTGGATAAGAAAAAGCGGAGGAGATAATAAACCGATTATCGTAAGCGAGCTTGGCGCAGCGGCAATTTACGGCTACCGCGACCGTTCACACTGCAAGTGGAGTGAGGAAAGACAGGCGGATTTAATCCGTGATAATCTTGAGGTTTACATGAATGACGACAGAATAACAGGAGTGTTTATATGGCAGTTTGCCGATTGCCGCGTTACAGAGGAGGGGGAATGGTTCGCCACAAGAGCGAGATGTCATAACAACAAAGGTATTGTTGACGAGTACCGCAGACCTAAAATGGCATATGACACTGTAAAGGAAATGTTTAAAAAATGGAAAGAAAATAAAAACAATTAAGAAGAGAAATTAATGAAATTAAAGAAAATTATATCAGCAATTGCTGGTGTATCGGTTACGGTGGTGATAATTTCCATCATGAATGTCACAGCAAATGCGGCAGAAGTATCTCTTAGTACTTCATCTGAAATTAACGGAGCTTTAATCTATAATGGCAAGGCAGGAGGCAATAAGGCTGATTATTATATGGACGACACTTCTAAAACTCTTTTAGCTAATGCCGGATAAGGAGATCGTATGATCACTCAAACAAATTCAAGTCACTCAAATTATAGCACCACAGGCAATAGTTTATATTATTTTGAAGTTTGGTTCCGACAGAACTCAGATTCATCAAGCTCATTTACAGAGCAGGATTGGCTTTTACAGTATCGGGATGGTTTTTGGATGTGAAATTTTTTTAATAAAAAAAGAACCAAGCCTATTTTCTAAACTTATAATCCTTTCACCAATGCGTTTGGGAAAAGAAAAGCAAGCGGATTGCCGTTATGAGGGGCGCAGTCGTACGCTGTACTTCAAGCCCCAAATGACGGCAAGATGCGCCGCTTATCTTTTTCAAAATTTGATTCTTTCTATTCTTAATGACATTGGTTATAATATCCGGTTATTTTTGGCATTATTGTTTATTCTGCTTCTATTCGTTGTCTAATATAATGCTCAAGAACATTAGCAGTTCCTTCGATACCGAGCGGTGAGCTGTTTATGGAAATATCATAATTTCTCGAATCGCCCCACTTGCCGCTGCAGTAGTAGTTGTGGTAAGACTTTCTCTGCTTATCCTTGCGTGTGATAAGTATATCAGCTTCTACCGCGGATATGTAATTGAGCTTTTTGATTCGTTCGACTTTTGTAGCCTTGTCACCGATAATAAAAATTGAAATCATGCCGGGATAACCCTTTAACATTGTTTCGGAGCAACGTCCGACTACAACGAAGGATTCACCCCTCTCAGCCTTCTCACGAAGGTATTCAAACTGCATCTTTGCAATATTTTCCGATGGGGAATTGCTGTATCCGCGTCTTGTCTTTGAGAACAGCGGGTTTCTCGGAACCTCATCGTACTTTTCGAGCAATGTATGGTCAACGTTTTTGGAAACGGCAATTTCCTTTAAGATATTTGCATCGTAAAGCGGTAAGTCAAATTTTTTTGAAAGTATCTCACCGATTACATGACCGCCGCTGCCGAACTCACGTCCGATAGCGATGATTAATGGTTTTGCCATGGTAGTAAATCCTCCTTTTATCTATTATAAATATCTTGCAAAAATAAATCCTGTTGATATAACCAGTACAATAAGGGTTGCGGGAGCAAGGTATTTGCAGTATTTGCCCCAGCCTATGATATAGCCCTCACGCGCGGCAAGCGAGGTACCGACTACGTTTGCCGAAGCACCGATAGGAGTTGCGCTTCCGCCTATGTCAGTACCCATTGAAAGCGACCATGCGAGAGTTGAGAGGTCAATTCCCTGAGCAGCAGCAAGCCCTCTTATAACAGGAATCATGGTAGCGGCAAACGGAATATTATCAACAAACGCGCTTGCAACAGCCGAAAGCCATATTATAATCGCAATCATAAGCTTGGCATTTCCGCCGCTGATATCACCTATAAACTGTGCAATAACTTCAAGGAAGTGAGTCTGCTCCAGTCCTCCGACAACAACAAATAAGCCGACGAAGAAAAGCAGTGTTTTATAATCAACCTTCCTGAGCATTTCGGCGCAGTGTGAAGGTGCGGCGAGAAGCGTTAATACGGAAATAAAAACTCCGATTGTCGCAACTGTAAGACCAGTCATTGCATGAGTTACGAGAAGGACAATAGCAGCAGCGAAAATAATGCAGCTTATAACGAAGCCCTTTTTGTCTGTAATCGCGTCCTTCGGGTCGGGGCAGTCAGCCATGCTGATTGCTGTTTTGCTTACAAGCTGCTTATGGAATACAGCGTAAAAATAAACTATAACAACAACAAGACCGATGCCGGCTATGATACCTGTATTGGTAA
>JAUNPN010000075.1:5679-15978 GCA_030536655.1 bacterium
AATGAATAGTTAAGCGATGTACCGATAATGATGTTCGGAGGGTCACCGCACATAGTTGCGGAGCCGCCCAGATTTGCGCAGAAGATTTCCGATAAAATCATAGGTACCGGATTGAATTTAAGCAGCTGCGCCAATTCAACCGTTACTGCCGCAAGGAACAGAATTACGGTTATAGAGTCGATGAACATTGCAAGAACTGCCGACATAATCATAAAGGTTATGAATATCGGAATTGTTTTGTAGTGAACCATATGCGCTATACGCATACAAAGCCATCTGAAAAATCCGACTCTTGCCATACCCTCAACCATAATCATCATGCCTGCGATAAAAAATATGGTTGCCCAGTTAATACCCGACGATTCCTCTGAAGCCTCGCCGGCAGTATACCAGAAGCCCGGTGTAAAGATGTTGTGAATGTTGATGGTTTCCCATATAGCATTCATGCTGTGCATTGCAATTCCAAACACGAGAATAAGCGTGAGTAGACCGCATACAAGCGTTACGATGTGTCTTTCGATTTTATCCATGACAATCAAGAGAAACATGATGACAAAGATAGAAACTGCAAGAATTTGAGCTAACATTGTTTATTCCTCCGTTTTTTTTGCGGATTACATTCCGCATGATTAAGAGCCTATCCGTAAATTAAATTAAGCGCATCTTGCTTGCTGATTTTTCACCATATTGCCCCAAAAATCCGACTTCGCAATATGTACTTCTTTAATTACTGACAGGCTCTAAGCCGGATTTAGGAGAATTACTGAACTATATTGAATACTAACATATTCTCAAAAATCCGACTTAATATATTATATAATATAACGAAAAATAATTCAAGCAATGAAGTAAAGATAATTTACAATTTGTTAATAATTAATAAATAATAAATTATTTTACAATATAAAATGTTCAAATTATCTTGTAACATTGCGGAGCCATTTCTTTGATTTATATCGCCATAAACAGAACGGAACCTTAATAATTTCATCACTGCAAAGTATCATATATACGGCGAATACAGGCAGCTTCAGCACGAAAGCGGAAACAGCTCCGAGCGGCAGAGATATGAACCACATAGACCCTACATCGAATAGCAGACCGATTTTAGTATCACCTCCGGCACGGAAAATACCGACAATTGAAACTGTTGAGATCGACTGAGCGATGACAAAGTATGACATTACATAAAGCATTTGCTTCAGATATTCCGCACTGTCTGCCTCTAAGGTCATGAATGAACGCACCGCAGGAGAGATAAGCAGGATTATAAGGCTGCTAATAATTCCCAGAACAAGAGTGAGTTTTATAAAGCGTCCGGCATATTCCTCGGCAGTATCCGCGTGTCCGGAGCCGATTGCCTTGCCGATCATTATCGCAGCGGCATTGGCAAGACCGAACAGAACAACCATTGCAAGCTGGCGAACGACCTGCGCAACTGAATTTGCAGCAGTTACAGAGCTTCCCATATGACCGATGATTGCCGAGAGGACAGAAATGCCCGTACCCCAGAAAAGCTCGTTTACCACAACCGGCAGAGAATATGTAAAAAAATCATTTTTCAGAAGTCTGTCAGTTCTGAAAATATACTTTATGCGTATTCTTACTGTTTTATTAAATTTGGACGCATAAATGAGCACAAATATAAGCTCGGAAAAGCGTGCGATTAAAGTACCTATGGCGGCGCCGCGTACCCCCATTGCGGGGAAGCCAAGCAGACCGAATATAAGTACTGCGTTAATAATTATGTTAATAATCAGTGAGCATGAATATACCACCGTTGATATAATGACCTTTTCGATGCTGCGCATAAGATTAAGATACGCCGTTGTGATTGCAGAAGCTATGTATGAGAGGGCTATAATGCGCAGATACCCTGCGCCCGCCCGGATAACCTCATCCTCGCTTGAGAAGATGCGCATAACAGTCTCAGGGAAGGCAAGCACGACAATAGTAAATGCGAGTGCTATTAAAAACGAAATGCGCATTGTAAAGCCAAGTATTTTTTCTATCGTAACGGTATCGCGTTTGCCCCAGTACTGTGCGGTAAGAACAGAAGCACCGGACGCAAGACCGAAGAAAATAAGAGAAAGAATAAAATACACCTGACCTCCGAGTGAAGCGGCGGAAAGAGCAATTTTTCCGGTACGTCCGAGCATCACGACATCGGCAGCATTTACACTGGTATTTATAAGATTTTGTACAGCCATTGGCAGTACAAGGGTGGCAGTGCTGCTTAAAAAACGTTTTGTTTCTTTAGTCATAATTCCTCCTGAAATTAATTGTAGTATACTAATATTGTATCATATTTGATTTGTATATTCAATAGAAAATGTATAAAAATAAAAAGTTTTTGTTATAGTTATATTATCTGTGAACCGGAGTGCCCCTGACAAACCTATTTTATGACATATTGTAATTACGGTGGGGATGTTCAAAAGCCCATCCCCCGCAGAGAAAACTTATCAATAACTATCATAGAAAGCTAAATTACAGAAAAAATTTCGCACGCTCAAATAGCTGTAAAATACCTAAAAGAGTCTGATAAGGTCTACAGATCAAATCAGGCTCTTTTGATGTGGGATTATTGATCGGATACGTTGATCAATTTGACAAGCGTTCAAAGATTTTTAGAGGTGTCATTATTTACTCATCTTCTTTTAAATGCTGCAGCGCAAACTCACAGCACTGTACTACAAGCTGATTAAATGAAATTCCCTTCTGCGAAGCAAGAAAACCAAGACGCTCAATCATTTCGTCAGGCATCCGTATAGTACGATTTGAACTTTTACTTTTTTTTATTACAAAATCCATTATAAACACTCCTTTCAAATATTATTTTAACCCAATTCCATAATTAAAGATATAAGCAAAATTATCATCATAAATTAATTAACATAATAATATAAAAATTAATTGCAATTTTGAATTAATTATGATATACTATATACGAATACATTATTGCGAAAGGATATATATTTATGAAATCTATGGTAAAAAATGACACAATCTCAATTATCATTCCCTGCTATAACGAAGAAAACGCTATAAATCTATTTTACTACGAGTTTTTCGCGTCAGTAGCTTCGTTAAATGATATTGTTGATTTTGAACTTATTTTTGTTGATGACGGTTCTTCTGACTTGACCTTGCAAAAAATCCGAGAATTATCTCACAAGGATAATCGTGTCAGATACATATCATTTTCCAAAAACTTTGGCAAGGAATCGGCTATGTACGCAGGCTTAAAGTCTGCTTTAGGTAATTATATTGCTATAATGGATGTGGATTTACAAGATCCACCCGAATTAATAAAGGATATGTATTATGTATTGAAACATGAAAATTATGACTGTATAGCAGCAAAACGCGGAGACAGAATCGGGGAACCTAAATTACGTTCATTATTATCAGATATATTTTACAAGATAATAAACGCGATTTCTGACACAGAATTTGTAAGCGGCGCCAGGGATTATCGACTTATGACAAGAGCAATGGTTGATTCGATACTTGAATTGAAAGAATATAACAGATTTTCCAAGGGGATTTTTAGCTGGGTAGGATATAAAACCAAATGGATTTCTTATGAAAATGTTCAGCGCAGTGTTGGTGAAACGAAATGGAATATGTGCAAACTGATAAGCTATTCTTTGGACGGTATCATTGCGTTTTCTACCAAACCTTTGGCTATATCCTCATTTTTAGGCATAATAAGCATTATGCTTGCATCAATACTTATTATAGCTATAATAGTAAAAACATTGATCTTTGGTGATCCTGTTGCCGGATATCCATCGCTTGTTTGTATAATCTTGATGTTAAGCGGATTGATTTTATTTTCCATCGGAATTATAGGACAATATCTGTCACGAATTTATCTTGAGGTTAAACACAGGCCGGTGTATATTATCAAAGAAAGCAATACATACACATCAGAAAATACACATTCTGATAAATAACAAATTTTACAAAGCCACTATACGTGTGTGGCAGAACGGAGTTAAAAATGAAAAACAAAATATCATACAATTATATAGAAGAAAACTACAAAGCAATGTTTGGTCTAATTTCATTGCTTGCATTATTATTTTATCTTAGTCTTATATTTAGTAAAAGCGTCTGGTATGATGAAGCATATACATATGCATTAATAGAACACTCATATTCTGACATTTGCAAAATCACCGCTGCTGACGTGCATCCTCCGCTTTACTATATCCTGTTAAAAGCCTTTTCGATGCTTTTTAGTGACAGAATGATTGCCGGAAAGCTTTTTTCGGTAATTCCCTTTTGGTTAGCCGGCATTATCGGAGGCTTAGAAACAAGAAAAATATTCAATACTAAAACCTCTCTTATTTTCTTGCTTGTATTTTTCTCATTTCCGGCATTGTTAAGATATGTAACAGAGGTGAGAATGTATTCATTGGCATTGCTGTTTGTCTTGATAAATTCGATATATGCTTATCGATGCTATAACAACAACACTTTTTTTAATTGGGCATCCTTTACTGTTTCAGGAGCATGTGCAGCATATACTCATTATTTCGCACTGGTTTCTGTAGGAGTTGTATATGGTATGCTTTTGATTAGATTATTAATATGCAAGCGCAAATCTTTAAAGTATTATATAATTAGCTGCATTGTAATTCTTTTGATGTATATTCCATGGTTAAAAAGCTTCTCAGAGCAGCTGGCATATAAAATTAATAACGAATACTGGATAGGACCCATAACATTAAAAACAATAGTCGGTTATTTATATAGTCTGTTTTGTATACCTCGTTTTAAATTATATTGTATTATTATATTGATGATATACTTATTAATATTTATAAACATAATTAGACTTGGTAATAAGAAGAATATTATTATTTCAGTATGTGCAATAGCTGTTCCGGTATTAACTGTTGGTGTTGGTATTGCCGTTTCATTAATTGTGAGACCCGTTTTTGTGATTCGTTATGCTATTCCGGCAATGTCTGTATTTCTTATATTCGCTGCATTAGGAATATCACAACTTAACACAAAGCAAGCAATAGCCGTACTCGCGGTTATATTTTTCGGAACTGGTGTCAACTACCTCTATACATTAATGGGTGATTATATACTGCCTAATACGATTATTAGTTCATCCTTCGTTGCTGCTCATGATAATTGTGAAGCATATGTTGTAGATATTGACAATTCAAGTCAATTATCCCATGTCAGAGGAGTTTTATCATTTTGGGATGATAGTAAACCTATATATAATACCGGTAAAATCAGCAAAGCAAATCCGTTTAAAAACCTAATGACAATGGATGATTTCGATAAGTCTAAAATCAATAGCTTCGTGCTTATTATTCCCGAAGGGGAAAATATTCCTGCTCGATATTCTGACTATATCATTGAATATCAAGGTACCATCTCAATTTTAAACGCTCATGCGGTAGATACATATCTTTTAGAAAAAGCACAATTATAAAAATACATTGTGGTACTGCAGAACTCTGCGTATGGAATTGTCAAGAAATGTGCAGTCGAAATTTACCCCCAATTTTTATTTTTTATACTACAGCTTCAATGTACGCCAGCTTCAATCGCTTTAACTGCCTTTCATTCAGTTTCGTGATTCTGTCAAGGTTGCCGAAGGCACTTATATAACCTTGACAGAATTACTTGTGCTTAAATTTAAGGAACCACTGATTAATTAACGCCTAACGGCTTAGCACGCATTGAACTTGCATATTTTCCGTCATATCATACAAAAATCTCTCGACATACGCGAGTATGCCTTCGATCTTTTTATATAATCTGACTGTGTTCACTGCGTACTATATTTAATCAGTGCTTCCTTAACAACAAATAAATGACGCTCGGAGGTCTTTACTTCTTCCGATTTTTTGTGAAAAAACCAAGTGCAATAGCGGCTATGCGAACAGCTGCGGCTTCATAAAAGAAAAAACGAGGTTATTCCGATAAAGAATACAATTCGCCGTTCTTAAAGCGACGTGAGAGTTATCAAATCATCACAGATCTATGCGATGATATCCGAGAGCGTCCAGCTCATCGGGGGTTTTAAACATCTCTGCCGCATCTTCCTCAGAGAGGACGCCGCGCTCAATCTGAGCAATAGCGATGCGTCGGCAGGTATCATAAAATTCCCTCAGGTTTTTAACTGTTTTTTCAGTGGTACAAATTTCAACGTAGTCGTTGCCGTAGGGAGTAACGCGAACAAGTTCGCGTTCAGCAGTACAGTCCGGTCTAATCATAAAAAAATCACCTCACAAAACATTATGTAAACCGAGCTTGTCAGTATGCATAGAATCATTTCCGTCTTTCAGCTGTAAGGCTGTCACGGCAGAGTGATTTCAAATGACACATTCTTAACAATTTTGGTATCGAAAATGCCGTAGATATGAAATTTCGGAAAAAAACAAAGGCAGAAAAAATTATAGAAAAAAATCTGTAAAAAAAAGTGTCAAAAGTACTTGATTTTATAAGAAAAAAGTGATATTATATAACTATATACAGTGGTTGGATTATGTCCAAACCACAAATTAATATACAGGAGGAACTATTCCGATGGCAAGAAAAATGAAAACCATGGATGGTAACAACGCTGCTGCATGGGCGTCATATGCTTTTACAGAAGTTGCTGCTATCTATCCTATCACACCGTCATCAACAATGGCAGAGGTCACAGACAAGTGGGCTGCTGCAGGTAAGAAGAACATTTTTGGCAACACTGTAAAGGTTGTTGAAATGCAGTCAGAGGCAGGTGCTTCAGGTACTGTTCACGGTTCATTGACAGCCGGCGCATTAACAACAACATATACAGCATCACAGGGCTTGCTCCTTATGATTCCGAATATGTATAAAATTGCCGGTGAGCAGCTTCCGTGCGTATTTAACGTATCGGCAAGATGTATCGCTTCTCACGCGCTTTCAATTTTCGGTGATCACTCAGACGTAATGGCATGTCGTCAGACCGGCTTTGCAATGCTCGCTTCAACGAACCCGCAGGAGGCAATGGATTTAGGTGCGGTTGCACATATGACAGCAATTGAGGGCAGAATTCCGTTTATGCACTTCTTTGATGGTTTCAGAACATCACACGAGTATCAGAAGGTTGCAGTTTGGGATAATGAGCAGTTGGCAAAGATGGTTAACTGGGATGCTATCAACGAGTTCAGACATTCGGCTCTTAATCCGGAGCATCCGGCACAGAGAGGTACGGCTCAGAACGGCGATGTATTCTTCCAGGCAAGAGAAGCTTGCAACTCAGCTTATGATGCAATTCCGGCTGTTTGTCAGAAGTATATGGACAAGGTTAACGCTGAAATCGGTACAGATTACAAACTCTTCAACTACTATGGTGCAGAGGATGCCGATCAGATTATCGTTGCTATGGGTTCAGTTGTTGATACAATTAAAGAAACAGTTGATTATCTAAATACTAAGGGTCAGAAGGTCGGTGTAGTTGCAGTAAGATTATTCCGTCCGTTCTGCGTAGAGAAGCTTCTTGAGGTTATTCCGAAGACAGTAAAGAAGATTACCGTTATGGACAGAACAAAGGAGCCGGGTGCACTTGCAGAGCCGTTATACCTTGATGTATGCGCAGCTTTACAGGAGAGCGAGGAATTCAAGAACGTTGATGTATATGCCGGCCGTTACGGTCTTGCATCAAAGGATACAACACCGGCTTGCATTATCGCTGTTTACAAGAACACAGAGAAAAAGCACTTCACAGTTGGTATCAACGATGATGTGACTAACCTTTCATTACCGCTTGATGAGAATCCGGATACAACACCGGCAGGTACAACAAGCTGTAAGTTCTGGGGTCTCGGTGCTGATGGTACAGTTGGTGCAAACAAGAACTCAGTTAAGATTATCGGTGACCACACAAACAAGTATGTACAGGCTTACTTCGACTATGACTCAAAGAAGTCAGGCGGCTTAACATGTTCACACTTACGTTTTGGAGATTCACCGATTACTTCAACATATCTTATCAATAAGGCAGACTTTGTAGGATGTCATAAGGCTTCATATATCCGCCAGTATGATATGGTATCGGATATTAAGCCGGGCGGTGTATTCCTCTTAAACTGCTCATGGTCAGGTGAGGAGCTTGATAAGCACTTACCGGGTCAGGTAAAGAGATATATTGCAGAGAATAATATTCAGTTCTATACAATTGATGGTGTAAAGATTGGTAAGGAAATCGGCTTAGGCAACAGAATCAATACTGTATTACAGTCAGCATTCTTCAAGCTTTCGGGCATTCTTCCGGAGGCAGACGCTATTCAGTACATGAAGGATGCCGCAACAGCATCATACTCAAAGAAGGGTGACGCTATTGTAAAGATGAACCATGATGCTATTGATGCCGGTGCTCAGCAGGTTGTTAAGGTAGATGTTCCGGAGAGCTGGAAGAACTGCGAGGACGAGGATCTTTCAGTTAAGCATGAGGGAGAGGGCAAGCTCGTTGATTTTGTTAATAACATTCTTGTTCCGATTAACTCATTCGCAGGCTCAAAGCTTCCTGTATCAGCATTTACAAAGTACCAGAACGGTGAAGTTCCGCTCGGTTCAGCTGCATACGAGAAGAGAGGTATTGCTATAGACGTTCCGTCATGGAACAATGAGACATGTATCCAGTGCGGTAACTGTTCATTTGTCTGCCCGCACGCTTGTATCCGTCCTGTTGTATTAACAGAGGAGGAGTATAACAATGCTCCGGAGGGTATCAAGTATGCAAAAGCTATGCAGCTTGACGGTTTATACTACACAATGGCTATATCGGTTCTTGACTGTACAGGCTGCGGCAGCTGTGCAAATGTCTGCCCAGTTAATAACGCAGGCAAGAAGGATCCGGCTCTTAAGATGAGTCCGCTTGAAAGTCAGATGGATCAGCAGAAGTATTACGACTATGCTTCAAAGCTCGGCGAGAAGCAGGCAGTTCTTGACAAGTTTGCTCCTACAAAGGTTAAGGGCTCACAGTTCAAGATGCCGTATCTTGAGTTCTCAGGTGCATGTGCAGGTTGTGGTGAAACACCGTATGCTAAGCTCGTAACACAGTTATTCGGTGACAGAATGTTCCTTGCAAATGCAACGGGATGTTCATCAATCTGGGGCGGTTCGGCTCCGTCAACACCGTACACAACAAATGCTCAGGGTGAGGGTCCGGCATGGGCTAACTCATTATTTGAGGATAATGCTGAGTTCGGTCTGGGTATGTTCATTGCTCAGGATACTATTAGAAACCAGACAATCGAAAAGTTAGAGAAGGTTGTTGAGGCTAATCCGGAGATTAAGCCGGCTTATGATAAGTTTGTTGAAACTAAAAATGATGCTGTTGCAAATAAGGTTCCGACAGCTGAGTTAATAGCTGCAGTTGCTAATCTGTCAAGCGAGGATGCTAAAAATGTACTTGCTGATAAGGAATACTTATCAAAGAAGTCATGTTGGATATTCGGCGGTGACGGCTGGGCATATGATATTGGATTCGGCGGTGTTGACCACGCTCTTGCTTCAGGCAGTGACATTAACATCATGGTATTCGATACAGAGGTTTACTCAAACACAGGCGGTCAGTCATCAAAGGCTACACCGACAGGTGCTATTGCTCAGTTTGCTGCGGCAGGTAAAGAAGTAAAGAAGAAGGATTTAGCTGCAATTGCTATGAGCTATGGCTATATATACGTTGCTCAGGTTGCTATGGGATATGATAAGCAGCAATGTCTTAATGCTATCTTAGAGGCAGAGAGCTATAATGGTCCGTCACTTATCATCGCTTATGCTCCGTGTATCAACCACGGAATCAAGGGTGGTATGAAGATTTCACAGGCTGAGGAAGATAAGGCTGTTAAGTCAGGTTACTGGCATTGCTTCAGATATGATCCGAGAAAGGCTATGGAGGGTAAGAATCCGTTTACTCTTGATTCAAAGAAGCCTACAATGAGTTATGAAGACTTCCTCATGGGTGAGGTTCGTTACAACTCATTAGCTCGTTC
Source organism: bacterium (assembly GCA_030536655.1). Taxonomy (GTDB): domain Bacteria; phylum Bacillota; class Clostridia; order UBA1381; family UBA1381; genus UMGS1958. Next base: position 15,684 of record JAUNPN010000075.1, read on the forward strand.
AAATCCGGAGAGAGCAAGAGAATTATTTGACAAGGCTATTAAGAATGCTGAGGAGAAGTACGAAAAGCTCGTTAAGCTTGCAGAGCAGGACTAATATTACTTATGTAAGATGAAGGTTGTATTTTAATATGATCCCCTTAGAGTAGATACACGAAATAACAAAAGTATTTCAATCTATTCTAAGGGGATTTTCTATGAGCAGAAAATCAAAATTTTGTTACACATGTTGCCTTTGGGCAAAAGAGCGAGAAAACTAAATATACTGTTAATGCAGTTGGACAGCTGAGTCTTTTTG
>JAUNPN010000076.1 GCA_030536655.1 bacterium
GCGTAATTTTGTGCATATTTACTAATTGCTGCTTATTTACGGATAGGCTCTTAATTCTGCCGTTTATTTTATTAACTAAAATTTTTAGAAAAAATTGATAGACGTTTCGGTCAAATAAGAAAGAATTGTGTAAATGTATGACGGTGAAAAGTTGGAATAAAATTTATGTATAATAAAAAGCCCCCAATCTCTACGGACGGAGATTGAGGACTTTCATCAAATGAGGATACAATACATATATTCAAGCATAACACCCTGTCAGAGCAAATCGCAAAATTAGAAACAGACCTTAAAAAACTGAAAAATCGAAAATCAATATTGCTTAGTGATATGGGTGCTAAATCTGAAAATGATGTACCGAAAATCGAAGAGCAGAGAAACAAGAATGATGTTGCACTTAACAACATGTTAAAACGGAATGACACCCTGACAGAGTATTCCGAAAACGAAAAGGCAAAATACAGAGAATTAAAGGACAATTTACCGCCCGAAGAATTAACTGTTGTTCGAGAAGAACGCAGCCATATTCGTGAGAATGGTATATTGAATGTTATACACAAATTACGAGATACATTTGGTAAAGGATATGATTATGACCTCTTCAAAAAATCTGAAATAGCTGTAAGTAAATCACTGAACGAAAAACCGATTTCGAAAAAATCTATCCATCAGCAGTTACAGAAGAAACAACAGCAGGCTATCCCTCGCAAACACAAAAAACACGAAATTGAACGATAACAGCGGAACAATATTGTCCGCTGTTACTGTTTATTTGAAAATATACGTTCTGCTTTCCAAGAGATGTTTTTCACCGTCTATTATAATTGTTGCTTTTACGGGCGTTGTAATTTCATAGTACACCTTGTCGCCCTCATAATGCCACGCGGATTTTATTGTACCGTATGCGGTATCAAACGACACATTTATACTTCCGAGCCGCTCATCGGGTACAGGAGCGATAACAACCTCTTTAAAACCTGCCTTTTCCTCAACGGGTTTTATTCCTGCCGCAACTGAATACAGCCAATCAACAACCGAGCCGTATGCGTAATGATTATATGAGTTCATATCCGTACTCCAAAATGTTCCGTCATCTCTTATTCCGTCCCAATGTTCCCATATGGTAGTCGCGCCGTGATTAACCTCATACAGCCACGAAGGATATTCCTCTTGCAAAAGCAAGCTGTATGCAGTTTTGGCATATCCATTTTCACTTAGCGCATACAACAGATACGGAGTTCCGACAAAGCCTGTTTGGAGCTTATTTCCGTTTGATACTATCATATCATTAAGCTGTTTTGCTGTTTCTTCCTTATTATCTGTAAGATTGAAATACAGTGCAAGCACACATTCTGTCTGTGTGAAATATTCAGTAAATGTCTTTTTAAAGGTTGACACAATATTTTTGTGCAATTCTTCATATTCAAACATATCCTTACCGATTACTTTTCCCGCTTTTATCAGTATTTCAGTTGAATACGCATAAAACGCGCTTGCGATAAAGTTATCGGAAGTAATACCGCGATAGCTTCCTGACGGAGCGTCAAGTGCGAGCCAGTCGCCGTAATGCTTTCTCCACATTTTATCCGAGTCATCAGCACAAGTCCACAAATATTTGTCAAGACTGTCATTCGTCATAAAATCTACCCAACGCTTCATAGCGTCAAAATTAACTTCAAGGTCTTTCTTGTCGCCGTACATTAAGTACATCTGCCACGGAATAACTGTCATAGCATCTCCCCAAGCCGTGCTTGAACGGCTTAAAAGCCAAAAATTCGGTACTGTATCGGGTACTGAACCGTTTTCACGTTGTTCCGCGCGCAAATCACCGAGCCATTTTGAAAAGAATTTCTTTGTATTATAATTATAGCTCGCTGTCTTAGCAAACACCTGAGCATCACCGAGCCAACCCATACGTTCATCACGTTGGGGGCAGTCGGTAGGAATGTCAATAAAATTATCTCTCTGCGACCATAGTGTATTTTCAAATAATTTATTTACCTTTTTGCTGCCTGTTTCAATATACCCTGTGCGCTTCATATCGGAATATATAGCAATCGCTGTGAAATTATCAAGATTTATATTGCTCGGACATTCGTCAAGTCTTATATACTGAAAGCCGAAATATGTAAAATACGGCTTGTAGGTCTGATGACCGTCACAACAGATGTATTCAAACTTTGCCTTTGCACTGCGATAATTTTCGTTATAGAAATTACCGTCGCTGTCAAGCACCTCCGCGTGTGATATAACGATTTTATCGCCTTTATCAGCTGTCAAGTCAAGATCGACATATCCTGCTATATTCTGACCGAAATCAATTACACATTCGCCTTTTGGGGTTGTAAACATTCTTACAGGCTTTATTTTCTCCTGTTCTTTGACGATTTCGCCCTCCTGCTCAATAAGTGTTGATTTTGAAATGCTGTTGTTTATTACCGCGTTCCCAAGCTCTTTTATCTCTGCGGACGCGTCATAGGTTTCTCCGTCATAAATGTCGGAAAATAATATACAGCTTGTACTGACATTCCACGAATTATTAGTTATAACGCTTTCCGCGCTTCCGTCATTATAGGTTATAACAAGCTCCGCAATAACCGCACCGTCTGTTTCATTTATTGACTTGTCGTTTGCGCTTATTCTTCCTCTGTACCAGCCTTTACCAAGACATATGCTTAAAACATTTTCATTTTCAAGCATATCTGTAACATCATAGGTCTGATACTGCAATCTTGACTTATAGCTTGTAAGTCCCGGCGCGAGGATAAAATCACCTACACGCTTATCGTTTATTCTCGCGTCATAAACGCCTGTCGCGCTTATTCTTAATTCAGATTTTTTTACTGATTTACTGACTTTTATATCCTTTGAAAATGTCGGACACACTTCGCCTATATCAATAGGCGAGCTTATCCATTCTGCGTTTGTTATCATAGTTCAATTCCTCCAAGATAAAATACATTCTTATATCCCATATAATCAAGCGTATATTTTGCTTGACTGCTTCGTTTCCCTGTTGAACAATAAACTATTATTTTCTGCTTCTTATTGGGAACAAGACTTGATGCAGCAACGTGTATTTCAGTGTATGGTGCGTTTACTGCGCTGTCAAGATGACCGCTTTCGTATTCATTTTTGCTTCTCACATCAATAAGTACTGCTCCGTTTGAAATAAGTTCATTCGCTTTATCAAGAGATATTTTTTCAGTATCCTTCGGCTTTTTATATTCCAATGCTTCGTTTACATCAGGCACGGAAACAACACTTTCGCTTTTAATGCGGAACACAACTGTTCCGTGAGGATTTACGGTGATTTTTATATTATCCGCAGCCTTCATATCGCAATGCTCGCACAAATTACGGATTGAAAGAATTTTACCACACATTCCCGCGTCCTTTAATGATAAATCCATATTAAGCGATTTTTTACTTCGGTTAAGAAACGCTATTGCTTTTTCGTTGTTTTCGTTAAGCTCTTTAACCCATATTTCACCGAGCAATTCACTGTCTCTGAATTCCTTTATAACGTATGCCTGAGAGCAAGCCTTATCCTGATTTATTGCGATAAGCTCCTCGTTTTTCAATATTTCAAGTGTACTGTCCGGTATTTTTGTAAGGTCGCAGCCTATCATCAGCGGTGTTGACATCATACACCACATAGCAAAATGTGTTTTTTCTTCTTCAATGCTCATACCATTACCGAGCTGCATCATATCAAGGTCATTGGTATGCGAGGGAGAACAGAATTTCCTGAGCGGCTTAATATTGTCAATCTGATTTATTACAGAATTAAAATCGGGAGTTATATCCGCGCCAGTCCGCCACGAGTCAGCAATCTCAGCCGCCCATTCTCCCGGAAAAAGCCAGCGGCATATATTGTATACAATACATCTGCCTGTGCGTTTTCTTATATCGTCTATGATTTTTCCTATTTTTGTATACTGTTCCTTTTCGTCAAGACCAAGACGCAGACCTCCGCACCAATCTACTTTAATAAAGTCAAATCCAAAATCCTCAAGGTACATTTTTAAATCTTGTTCCTCGTGATTATACAGACCGACATTATTTCCGTTTTCGCCCTCGTTATCATAATAGTGTCCGCAGGTTTTATCGCCGCCGTCGGAATAGATACCTGCTTTAATTCCGTTTTGATGAGCATAATCAGCGATTACCTTTATTCCGTTAGGAAACCGTCCCTTGTGAAACTTCAATACACCATTTTTATCACGTCCGCCGAAAAAACCATCGTCAATGTTAAAATATGTATAGCCGTATTTATCAAGTCCGGTTGCTTTCAAAGCGTCTATTTGTTCTTTCAGACTTTCTTCTGTTATATTCGTCCCGAAACAATTCCATGATGCCCAGCCCATTATTGGTGTTTTCCTGTGCATATTATCATCTCCTATATTTATATGTGTACATTTGTTTCATTATATTCTTTTACAAAAACATTGTCAATAGATATTGTTGCGTCGCTATAACCGTCCTGTGCATATAGCTTACCAAGATTTTCTGGGTTATTTGCTATCGGTTCGTCTGTATATGTCTTTACCACCTTGTCATCTGTAATATTTGTAATTACACCGTTTATTGTCTTCGCTTCAAAATCAAGCGTTAATTCCACTCTATACCAATTGTTTGAAAATTTTTCTATTGTTTCCCAGCCACTTGATGTATTTGTTGTTGACGCTCCAATTCCGACATACTTTCCATTTCCGTACAGCGCAAAAATCATATTATCATTACTGTCGTGCAGAGCAAACCACGAACCATTGCCCTTGCCTGACGCGGCATTATTTTTCCAATCAAAACGTATATTAACTTTGCTGAGTGATGAAACCTCACTGTCAAGTGTTTTTGTTACGCTGTCGCCTGTCTTTTTGCTCGTCAAAAGCTGTATAACACCATTCTGAACGCTTGCGCCGCCATTCCCGCTGAAGCCCCAAGCGTCCGAAACGTCTGAAAATGTTTCTGCAATAAGATAACTCATATCTATTTCCTGCGCGTCAACTATTATTGTATATTTTGCGGTATTCTCGCCGTTAGGAGCTGTTACACTAAGCGTTTCGCTGCCCGTCAAAGCCGCCGATTTATCACCGTCAAACTCATATGTCTGTGTTTTACCGTAAAAAGACTGTATTCCGTCAAGTAAATTTTGACCTGTCGCGTTTTTATATACAGTAATTATTTTATTTTCATTATCTATTTCCTTTATTACACGCGAATCTGCCGCCGCAAGAGATGTGTCTGTATCCTCCCATATCTTTGTGATTGTCACTGTAGAGCTGTCTGTATTTTTGAAATTCCAATATGTATTTTTAACATCTGCAATATCAAAATTCTCACAATATTCAAGTTCACTCTTAACATTGTCCTTAAAGGAACAGTTTTTAATTGTTATGTTGTTTATTTTACTGCCGTCAAGTCCTTGTGCGACAATTCCGCTTGACGTACCCTCGCTTGTAAGATTTTCAACCGTAACGTAACGGAGCATCGGAAGAGCGTCAGCCGCATTTATATCGTTTGCCGAATTATCTCTGTCCTGATAGCCGTGTTCAAAACGTATCGCCGTATTCGCACCCTTAACACTTATGTCCCTGATTTTGATATTTTCCGTAACGCCGCCGCGCGCAGGACGAGTTTTAAGCCAAATACCATACAGCCTTACATTTTCAGCTCTGAGGTTCTGAAACAGCAAATCGTGCGAGCCGCTCGCGTTTTCGCTGCCGGTACCAAAGCCGCCCAGCGAATTTGTTGAAATACAATCCGTAACGCGTACATATGCGTTTGGCTTATCAAACAGATTACCCTCCTTGTTTCTGCCCGCCTTCGTTGCAACAGCGTCATCGCCGGTTGTAAATACAGTATTAAATATATTGGCATTTGTGCAGCTTTCGGGGTCTATTCCGTCGCCATTGGGGATATGACCACGGCTCTTTAAATCCGTTCCTTTTCCGACATTGCCGTTGCCCTGCGTTACAACTTCCATATTATCAAAGGTTATACAATCACAGTTTATTGTGTGAACACTCCACGATGGCGAGTATGCCACTGTTACATCTTTTATATAGATATTTCTTCCATTATGAATTGTTATTGCACGTCCTCTTTGCGATTGGTCTTTTACGGGATATTCATATGATGTCCACGGCTCACTTCCATATGTATAATTTGGTCCCTCGTTAAAGGCAAGCACAAAGCCGTTTGAGTTAATCTGACCGTTGCCGCATATTACAAGATTTTCAACATTATACGGTCCTGTCATACCCCATACGCCCTCGTCATACTTGCCAGCGTTTATAAGGCTTGAATGGGGCATATGATTTTCTCTTAACCACTCCGATGTATTAGCCCATTCGTCTGCACTCTGTTCCGTCTTTCGCCAGCCTTCCCACTTTGTTACCCATCTCGGATAATCTTTAGGGTCAATACTTCCGAGCAAAATTCCGTCAACCTTGAAGATCATATTGCTTTTTAAGAACAGCGCACCCGAACGGAACAAATATCCCGACGGCAGATAAACCATTCCATTTTTGGGGCAGTCGTTTATCGCTTTTTGAATTGCATATGTGTCTATGACAGTATCATCGCCCTTTGCGCCGTAATCAAGCACATTTAATATTGCTGTCGGCATAGCTTTTGTTTTTGCGCTTACTGTTTCGCTTACAAGCTCGTTGCCGTTTGTATCAACTGCTGATACCTTAAATGTATATTCTGTTTCCGCGTTAAGATTTTTAAAGGTATAACCAAGCGTTGTTACGGTGTCAAGCTCACTGCCGTTGAGATATACTCTGTACTTCTTAAAATCGGGAATATTATTAAGCGCATCTCTGTTCCATAATACATTTACGGAATTGTATGTAATTGTTTCACTGACAATATGCGTGTTTCTAAGATACGGAGAGCTTTCTTTTACGGTAACGGCGCATACATCACACACCGCACCGTTTATTGCGGACACAATATCAGCCTCCGCATTTTCGCGTTTTTCCTGTAATGCCTTGACTGCTGTCAGTTGCTCACTTGTCAAAGAGTCCTCCGTAACTGCGTATGCTTTTACTTCTCCCGATTTGTAGCCCTGCAAATTGCCCTCGCGGTCAAGCGTGGCAATATTCTGATTTGTGTTAATCCATAAAATTTTACTGTCGCCGTCGGCTATCGGTCTGAGCTGATAAACTTCGTCTATGTCAATTTCTTTTGTTTTCTCTATTGAAAGAGATGTTGTTTTTTGCGATGCAATATATTCAGCCTTTCCGAAAACGCCGTCTGACGGTTTAAGATAGTCGTCTGCAATATCAGAACTTGCAACACAAATTTGATACTCAGCCATTTTGCCGCCGTTCTTATCAGTTGCGTATATTTTTACCGTACCCGATGTTTCTGTAACATTCATTCCGTCCTCGCTGACGTTTTGAATATTACTGTTTGAATATGCTGTTACAACTCCATTTTTGTCAACATCGGCAATATAGCTGTTGTCGGACTTCCATATAACTTCTCCGTTTGCTGAAAGCTGCCTGCTTTCTCCGACAGTCATATTTATAATGTCATTATTTACTGTAATTTCATTTTGTACAATCCCGTCTTTTACGGTAACAGTACATTTCGCGGTTCTGCCCACATCAGCGCTCGTTGCCGTAATTGTAGCAACGCCGTTCCCGATGGCTGTAACATTACCGTTGTTGTCAACGGCTGCAACAGCCATATCGGAACTTTGCCAAGAGAGAGATGTATTTAATATCCCAAGATTATAGATGTCTTTGGGATAGAAAATAGGCGTGAGCTTTGTTGACTGCCCGTATGACAGATTAAGCGTATCGGTATTAAAGGACAATTTCTGAACTGTAAGGCGTGAAGCGTTATCAATTACAGTTACCGAGCATACCGCACTTGCACCATCTGGGAGCTTCGCCGTAACAGTTGCCGTACCTGTACGTCTGCCCTTAATTTCAGCCACTTCGTTACTGGTTTTTACCGAAATTATATCCTCGTCTGAGATAATCCATTTTATATCGCTTTCGCTGTATTCGTCCGATAAAACAGAAGCGTTAAGCGTGAATGAGCTTCCGTAACCGTCCCATTTAGAAAAATCCGTAATACTTGAATTGCCGACATATAACGGATATGTATTATAATCAAGAGTAATTGATGATTTTTCTGTACTAAAATCAGCTTCGTATGTTTTTGACAATGGTTTCATTTGATTTACACCGTCCCATAAAAAAAATTTAACTGTCCCACGCTCTATATCTTTCGGAATATTAAATGTAATCGTCTGTTTTGATTTTGATTTATAAGATTGTATATCTCTTAAAGTATTTCTGTCATCATACAGCGCAGCAATTAAGTCGCCTTGCTCTCCGTCTGATATTGACACGTTATAAATACCTTTATCTATGTTGATTACTGATATTCTTTCGGTTATTGCGCCCATAGCATATCCGATGTTATATCCATTTTCTTTTGCCCATTCTGTATTTTTTGCAAAAGCAGTTGGGAATATGATTATGCCCAATATTATTACTGCCGTGCTGATTGCCATTCTTTTTAATAACCTCATTTTTCTTACCTCCATATATACTCGAAATTTCTAAGGTGAAAATAATATTGTATTTATAAATATTATATAATAATATCTGCAAAACAGCATTGATTTTTTTGATATTTACATTATAAAATCTTGAAATTTTTGCTCTTTTATGATAAAATAACTTTATAAATTGCAGAAAGGAATACTAATAAATGGACATAGCAGAATATATAAATGGCTTTGCTCTTGGCTATTCTCAAACGGCAGACGTGATTCCCTATAATGACTATCATTGTGAAAATGATTATGAAATAATGTATGTTCGTAAAGGCAGCAGACAGGCGTTTGTCAAGGAACATACTTATAATCTTACATCAGGAAATTTACTTTTTATAAATAAAAACACATTGCATAAAACACACCGCGTCTCCGATGAATATGAAAGATTTGTAATAAATTTTACAGATGATTATATTCTTCCGTCTATAAAGCGGCAAATGCAGATTTTATTTGAGCAAAGAATTTATTTACTACAAAAGTTATCAGAAACAGACAAGTTATTTTTCAGTATATTTTCCGAGTGGGAAAAATTACGAAAGGGAGATAATATTGCAGGAGATAATATTAAATGCTATATAAATATTTTGTTGTCCTATTTTATACGCAATCACAATAAATACGCATATAATGACGCTAAAATTACCAATCCGTCTATTGAAAGACTGATACGTTATATGAATGACAACTTCAAATCACCAATAACACTTAGTTCAGCAGCTCAAATGTTGCATTTAAGTCAATCACATCTTTCAAGAATTTTTTTGAAATATACGGGCTTTGGTTTTTTGAAATACCTGACAATTCTCCGTATTGAAAATGGAAAAAGACTGCTTGAAAATACAAATATGTCCGTTAAGCAAATTGCTTTTGAATGCGGATTTAATGACAGTAATTACTTTTCTTTTGTATTTAAAACCGAAACAGGAATATCACCGTTGCAATACAAAAAGCAACAGCCGTACAAATAAATTGTACGGCTGTTTCGATTTATTGAGTGTATATTTCCGCTATTGCGGTACCCGCTGCTGTGCCAACCTCATTATAGGCATTTTGATGAAAATGATAGCTGTCCTTCATTGATGACTGATATTCCAAAAATGAGCCAACAGTGTAGATATTTTCATTTTCCTGTGCCAATTCCTCCTGCGCGCTGTTTACAGATACATATGCCGCGTCGTGAGTACCGTCTGCGTCGTCAGAACCGTTATAGTGTCCTGTCTTTACAATAAACATATCCGTTACTCCAACCTCTTTCATATAGTTAAATACTGACAATGTGCTGTTTTTATATCCCTCAGCACTTTGACTGCCTGAATGAAGTTTATCCGCATCAGCTTCACCCTGACACCATACCATAAAAATATGATTGATAGTATAACCGTTATCTTCAAGATACGTTTTTGCCGCCGTCAGTCTTGACTGCGCTTCTGCTCTTTGAACCGCGCTGTTCCAATAGCCGAGATTTGTTCCTCCGCGAGAACACTGTACTCCGACGATCGGTGTGCCTGTCTGATTGTAATAGCCTTCCATAAGTGATGATACCATATCACCGCTGCGTCTGTCAACCCCCTGACCGCTATTGTCATTTACTGCGTCATTATTTTCTTTCTTGCCAAAGGGCCCGGTTATGTTAAACAGCATATCCGGTTCGGTTACGCTTCTAAATTCATAGCCGTGTCCGACAGGGCAGGAAACAGCGTCCTCATATTCGCCGCGCCCCGCCATATTTGACTGTCCCATAAATATAGCAAGGTCAACTGTTTTAGATGTTTCTTCCGCGTTTTTGCTCTTTGCAAACAACCATTCGATAACACCTGATTTTGCTGTCTGTTCCTGAATATTACTGCTTTCGCCGTATATTTCGCTGTACTCCACATTTTTTGTACCTGCGGTTATCAAAGCTTTTATCATATCTTTTGCATTTTCTGTTTCCTCGCTACCGTTAAATGCCATAACTGCCGCATTGGTATCTGCGATTGCCTGTGCTTTCGATACATCGCCCGTTCCCGAAATCGGGACAGCCGCCGCAAATATACCTGTTTCAAGCAAATCATAACAAGCGTCTGCGCCCTCGCCGTAGCCTGCAACATAAATTCTGCCGCTGTCCGCGTTTTCAATACTTTGCACAAGCTCTGATACAATGCCGCTCATATCAGACCACGATTTATCCTGCGGGCACTGCGGCGCGATAAGAATACAATCTTCTGCGCTTTCTTTTACTTCATCAAACATATATTGAGCATTGTAAAGCTGGCTCTCATTATCGTTTCCTTTTCTTGTTTCACCGTGCAGATACACAAGCACGGGGATATTCTCACTTGCATTTTCAGGCGCGCTGATGCGGTACGGTAACACTGTGCCGTCCTGTGATGTATAAACCTTTTTCTCAAATTCGGGAAAAGCTGTTTCAGAGTCATCGTCCGCATTTGCCGATTTATATGCTTTAACCGAAAGATTGTCAAGGTATATGCTTCTGTTTGCAGTTTTGCTGCGCTCTGATTTTATAGTTACAGAAGACACTGTTCCTGTTTCCGCACCTGTAAGGCTGCCTGTAAATACTGTTTGACCGATTGTGATATTGACAGTCTTATCGATAAAATCAATTTCATTTATTACCTGCGTAACGCCCGCGCTCATGCCGTCGCCTCGAGTAGTTGTTACCGCACTCGTGAGTGTGCTGCCCTCAGCTGCGGTTGTTCCTGCAATTGAAAGTGTGCCTGTTCCGTTATATGCGTCAAAGCTGCACTCTACAATTTTATTACCCTCATTGTCTGAAATATCATAGCTGAAGGTCTGACCGCCAAGCGCACCGATATATAAATCAAAACAGGTTTTTATAATATCACTCTTTGCGGCAGGGTTAAGCGTAAGATTAAGCACACCTGTATCTTTTGTATTAGCGTCAAATTTTATATTCTTGTTTGCTTCATTCCATAAAGCAGAGCCTGAAATGACAGGCACATTATTTCCGCTGTCTGCCGTTTGGTCTGTTTCAAAATCCCATACCTTTGAATAAATTTCCTCCGGCGCGGCATTTGCCGCAATAAATTTTTTGGCTTCCGCAACTGAATACACTCTTGTAATACCGCTTTCCTCACCGCGTATAAAACCATCACTTATACTTGAAATGTCTTTATAGGTGTATGAGTAGTCTGTTGTTTCATAACCCATCTTTTTCATCTCAGCGCATATAAATGATGCGTCTAACAATGCGCTGTGCTGTGTCATATGAAGATTATCGCCGACGTGATAATTGTTCATTATCCAATTCTCATCATCGGTTTCTTCGATTGCCTGCTCTGTGTAGAGCATTGTGTATTTGTTAAGGTCTATAAATCCGACCTCAAGCTCTTTTGCAAAATCCGCAAGTGCATTGCTGTCCGATGCCTTATTATATGTAAAATATGTTTTATTCTGATACTTCCTGTTATAAACGGGGCTTATAAGTATCGGAACAGCTTCTGCCGCCTTTGCCGCGTCAACAATAGCCTTAATATTAGCTTTTGCCGTGTCATCATCTACTTTATTTGAACTGCTTATTGCATCGTTTATACCAAAGTCAATAAGAATAGTATCACCTTTTTGCATACGTTTTGACACTGCTTCAAGACATTCATTATTCCACGTTCTGGCAGTCGCGCTCGGCTGTCCCCAATTTGCGACACTGTATTTATCAGACAGGAATTTGCCAAGCTGCATACCAAAGCCTGTCATCATAATTTTATTGCTGTCAAGGTCACTGCCCTCAGCGTCTATCGGATAATAATTTGCCGACTCGCTGTCGCCCGCAACCCATATAACAGGTTTTCTGTACTGCTGAGGTACGCGTACAATTTCGATTGAGGAAATACGTTCGTTATTACCCTGAACATTACCGAACGTAATATCCGCACCTTTTTCGATATTTACAGACGGCGCAAACATAACCGCGCTGCCTGACGGTCTGTTCTGCGAGCCGCTTGAGGTAGTATTATTTATTATTTGTATGCCTTCACTGTAAACATCTGCGCGTACACCGCCTTCACGATACACAGTTATATCATAATAGCCTGACGGAACATCCGCCTTTATTAGTCTGCCGTCAACGGGGCGGCAGCCATTCTCGTTTATACTGTAATCCACACCGCTTAAAAGACCATAGCCTTTTTCCTCTGTGTATGAATTTGCGCCAACCTTTACGAAGCCTGCAATATGACCGTCTTGTGTAAAGTCAAATTTATATTCGGGTACAACAGTTACCTTTGCGCCTGTTGTGTTGTGCACCTTGCCATTTTGCGCTGTTACTGTTTCATAGCTTCCGTCCGATTTATACATTCTGTATGTAGTATTATCGTACATCTTTAAAGAGGAAACATCAACATATTCCTCTGATGAGATAACCTCTATTGTATGGTCTGTCGGCTCACTTACAGATATATCGCTTACTTTTATAGTTTGCGGGCTGTCAATCGGCTTCATACCGTTTAAGCTGTCCCAATTCATCAGCTTTATTTCATAGCCTGTAATATCATCGGGCTTTGCAAATTTAAACTCGCGCTCCTTTGTATTGTCGGCTTCGGTCAGTATCTGCTTTAAAACACCGTCTTTATCGTACATAGCCGCTATTGCCGTACCCTTAAAGCCTTTATCAATTTTAATTATAATACTGTCATCTGTCATACTCTTTTCAAGTATGTTAATATTGCCATCTTGAATTGGCGGGTCGCTTGGCGACGTTGCTGCAGTTTTTAAATCAATCACCGATGGAATATCGCTCTGAGTTTCTCTTGAAATAAGCTGCGCCGCGCGGTTTGTAATTTCAGGCAGTATATAATTTGCAAATTCCGTATAGTAGTGGTTATAGTCCTTCCACATTGCCATAAGCTCTGCCGCTTTTTCGTTTGCCGCTGTGCGCGCTTCGGCTGTTGTTTTACCATTATCAACCGCCGCATTATATGCCGTTCTTACATCATTCGTCATAAGATTATCGGCTATCTGTCCGATGTCGATAAAGCCTAAGATTTTATCATCATTTTTCCTTTCCGCATAAATTTCACGGATTGCCGCGTCATAAGCATTTGTACGCATACCCTTAAACAGCACATTGTCGCTGTCATAAACTTTACCTTGTGTTGCGCCGTAATTTCCTGTCGGGGTATAGCTGCCTAAAATTATATATGCGCCCATATCCTCAACCGCGTCAATATACGCATTATTATAGCTCTTGAACTGTTCCTTGGTTGAACTACTGTCATTCGTACCCATATCGCTGATTGATACGACATCGCCCGGCTTTATGCCGCATAAAACATTGTTCAAAAGTCCCTCGCTGTAATATGATTTATGCTGTCTGCCTGCCTGACCGCTGTTATGGAACGCGCCGATTGTGTTATTAAGCTTTGTATAAGAAGATAATGTGTTATTAAGCGTATATGCCCAGCTTCCGTTTTGCTGAACTGTAGAATCGCCTATTGTCCACCACGCGGGCTTTGCATTTGCCGTTCTATTAACCTTTTCTATCGAAATCGAGTCAATTTCACCCTCGCCCGAAAGCGTTATATCAAGCACACCATCACCGAATACCGCTGTATTATAGGTGTCTGCTTCCAATGCGCTCTTTGTTCTTTCAAAGCCTGATAAAGATGCGTCAATTTTTTCACATTTAATTGTACCTTTATATGTTGCAGTAACCTTATATACTTCGCCTTTTTCAAGTTTTACTTTGAAACCAAAATCACTTCCGCTCAATTTATTATCATTGTCTGTCGCTGTGCCTGTAATACCATAGCCGAGATTTTCAGAATAGACTGTTTTTGATGTAACAGAGGTATAACCGCTTTCAGGCGCATTTGTGCCAAAATCAAACTTTAAGCCGTAAACGCTTACTTTTACAGACCTTGTTAAAGCTCTTGATGTTGCTCTTACATATATAGTCTGCGGACTTGCCGATGATGTAACCGTAAGCATACCGCTGTCTGAAATTGATATTCCGCTTGCGTTTAGAACTGCTGAATTATCGGCATTATAAAGCAAATATGAAACCGCGCCGTCAATTTTATCTCCGTTTCCGTTTCTTACCTCCGCCGTATATGTATAATCCATACTGCCGCTTGCGGGAATCATTGCTCCTGCCGGTGATGAGGTAAATGCAATATTGTTCTGTGTACCTATCAGCTTTATTTTCTTTATAACTGATGTTGTGCCTATTGTAACTCTTATCGGCAGCTCGCCCGACGGAGCCGTTGAATTAACTGTAAGCGTTGCGCTCTTTGCGTCTTTTGACACTATGCTTACGCCTGCTGCTGTTTCATCTGCAATCTCCCACGATGCCATACCTATTGCGTCATCGCCGCCGACTACCTTTGCGGATACAGAAATTTCGGCAGCAGCAGTTCCGCTTGACGGAATATTAACTGTTTCGGGCGCGGTTACATTGATTGAGCTTTCGTCAATCTGCGCTGTTGTAACCGTAACATTGTTTATATCAACAGAATTGTTTTTATCCTTGTCAAGCGTTATACGGTAATATGCGCCTGATGTATAACCGTCCTTAAAGCTTACCGTCTGTGTCTTTGCTATCGGTGTTTCGTTGCTGTAATCGCCGTCATTGCTCAGATTATATACCTTTGCAAAGCACAATTTTGTCGTTGGGTCTGCTGTAATTTCTATATGATACCACTTATTCTTTTCGCCATTGCATACAGCAGAACCGTTAAGGGTAATTGACGAGTCGGAAAGAGAGAGAGTAAAGGCTGTCGAATTAAATGCTGTAACCGTACCCTTAGCGGTATCTGCGCCGTATTCAATACTCGCGTCCATACCAAAACGGACGTCCTGCGAAAATACAGTCTGCGAAGTAATATTTCCTACCGTGTTATATATGTATGAAGAATTTCCGCTTGTATCTCTTGTTAAACTCAAATACTTGCCCGTATTGTCCGAATTAAGCCTAATATGGCTTACGTCAGAGCCGTCTGTTGACCAGCCGCCTGTTAAAACATCATTTTTCGATGCTGTATATCCGACAAGCGCACTGTCATATTTGTTATAATCAGCAGTATATCCTGCGTTGGGAAGTATTACAGCTCCGTCACGATTTGCGTCCGCAAGAAGAAGCAGCGGTTTTGAAACAGAGAGAGTTTTGTTATTATAAGTAACTGTTGCCGTCACCTGTCCGTAATAGTTTTCAGCCGTATTTTTCAATTTAAAATTAACGGCGGTCTGCGCCTTATCCGTTATTTCACATAAGCCGTAACTATCGCAATAAACAAAGCCTGTTTCGCCTGTTGGTTTTCCGCCCATAATGCGGAAACCGTCAAATTTCCAATCTATTTTATAATCTGTTGCTCTTGC
>JAUNPN010000077.1 GCA_030536655.1 bacterium
ATGCGTGCTAAGCCGTTAGGCGTTAATTAATCAGTGGTTCCTTAATTACGTATAGGCTCTGAGGCAATTACATAGCTATAAGAACGTCAATGCCGCAGTTTGTCAGACTGCGGCATTGATATATATTTATTCAATAGACTCGATAAGCGCGTACTTTCCGTCCTTGCGCTTGTAAACAACATTCATCTCATTAGTGTCAATGTTCTTGAATACAAAAAAGCTATGACCAAGGAGATTCATCTGTAATACCGCCTCTTCGGGGAGCATTGGCTTAACGGTGAAGCGCTTTTTCTTTACAATCTCAAATTCATCTTCATTTTCACCGTCATTGTATTCTGCACCGGAAATAAGCTTCATGTCAAGCGTAGCATCTCTCTTAATTCTCTTTTCGAGCTTAGTCTTATTACGGCGAATCTGACGTTCAATAACGTCAACTATACGGTCGATTGCTGCCAGAATTTCCTTGTCCGAAACTTCAGCCCTGTAAATCATGCCTGCGGCGCTGATCTGAGCTTCGATATAATCGTTGTCCTTAATTGTACCGAGAACGACACGTGCGGACGGTTCGTCCTTAAAGAACTTATCGAGCTTTGATAACTTCTTTTCAACATATGCCTTAACCTTCTCATCGGCGTCAATTTTCTTGCAGATAATGTTAAACTTCATTTACGTCAACTCCTTTGCGATTGCTTTAAGGTCTTTGACCTTATTCTAATATATATATAACTCAGTTTTTGCGGCTTTAAACATTTTTTTGTAAATTTTTTTTACAGGGTTGAATTATGGTAAAAAGTATAGTAAAATATACTTAGGGAAATCCTTAAATATTTACTGCCGCACTGCGGCATTACGGAGGTAACAATGAAAAAACTTTCACTTGACAGAGGATGGAAATTCCATAACGGAGATATTCCTATGCCGGAAATACATACACATACAGCATGTTACATGGCGGCGAAGGCGGGCGGAGCTATGGGACCGGCTTCAACGGATTATGACTACAGCGAATGGGAGGATGTTGACCTGCCGCACGACTGGGCGGTGTCAAATCCGTTTGAGGAAAAATGGGGACCTGCCAACGGATACAAGGCGAGAGGAAAGGCTTGGTATTCAAAGAGGTTCAGGCTTTCTGAAGAATATGCGGGCAAACAGATTTTGATTGAGTTCGGAGGAGTGGCTTCTCACTGCACCGTCTGCCTCAACGGCTCGGTTATCGGCAGAAATTTCGGCGGATATAATTCTTTTGTGGTTGACGCTACAGATATGGCGCTTTTCGGCGACAGACTGAACACTCTTGCGGTGTATGTCGATGCGACCGTTATTGAGGGCTGGTGGTATGAGGGAGCCGGGATATACCGTCATGTAGATATGTATATTTCGGAGCAGCTTCATATAGCTCACAGAGGAATATTTGTTCATCCGGAGCTTTTGTGTCCCGGAACATGGGATACAAAGACTGAAACAGATATTGAAAATTTTACAGGGGACACAAAAACAATTACGCTTAAAAGCAGAGTTGTTGATGATGAGGATGTGGTATTCGGTCAGGCTCAGACCTCGGCTGAAGTTGAACCCGGTGAGCAGATTAAGCTTGTTCAGAGTGTGCTTTCGTACGGTGTAGAGCTGTGGGACGTGGATTCGCCGAATTTGTATACGATGGTAAGCTCACTGTATGAAGGGGACACATTAATTGAGGAAAGAAGAACCCGGTTTGGTTACCGTACAATCAGTATTGATAAGGACAAGGGATTCTTCCTTAACGGCAGACGTTTGAAGCTTTACGGAACCTGCAATCATCAGGACCATGCGGGTGTCGGCGTTGCGGTGCCGGATTCAATTCAGGATTATCGTATACGATTGTTGAAGGAAATGGGTTCAAACGCATACCGCTGCGCGCACGGAAATCCTGCGCCGGAAATTCTTGACGCGTGCGATAAATACGGACTGCTTGTCATGGACGAAAACAGAAATTTCAACAGCAGTGATGACGGCTTGAAGCAGATAAGGGATATGGTCACAAGGGACAGAAATCATCCGTCAGTTGTTATGTATTCAATCTTCAATGAGGAACCGTTGCAGGGAACTGCTATCGGAAGAAAGCTTGCGGTCAGACTTGACAGAGAAATAAGAAGGTACGACAACACAAGGTTTACTCTCGGCGCAATGAACAACGGTGTTACGAGTGAGGACGGAGCATTTAATGTTCTTGATATGACCGGATTCAATTATATAACCCATACTTATGATGACTTCCGTGAGAGATTTCCGGAAATGCCTATGGTGGGTTCTGAAAATGATAGTGCATTCCAGGTCAGAGGAGAATATAAAACTGATTACAGCAGAAATATTATTGACAGCTATGACAGCGAATGCGCGTCATGGGGAAATACCTATCGTGACGGATTTAAGCAGGTTGACACAAGAGAGCATATGCTTGGACTGTTTATCTGGACAGGATTTGATTACAGAGGTGAGCCGACTCCGTTTGAATGGCCGTCAATCGGAACCTTTTTCGGAATTATGGATACCTGCGGCTTTAAGAAAGATGCTTTCTATCTTAATAAGGCATTTTTTACTGAGGAACCTATGATTCACGCACTGCCGCACTGGAATTGGAAAAAGGGTGAGAGGGTACGTGTGATGACGCATACAAACTGTGAAGAAGCAGAAGTATTTGTCAATGATGTGTCCCTCGGAAGAAAAACGGTTGATAAATATGATATGGCCCAATGGGAGGCTGAGTTTGAACCGGGGACACTAAAAATGGTAGGTTACCGCGGCGGCAAGGCTGTATGTGAGGACAAGGTTCATACCGCAGGCAAGGCTGTAAGGCTTATTGCGGAATTAAGCAATTCAAGCGTGGTTGACGGCAATGATGACGCTGCTGCTGTGAATATATATGCAGTTGATGAAAACGGTATTTTTGTTCCTGATGCGGATATGCTTGTAAAATTCAGCGTTGAGGGCGGTACGGTTATAGGCGTCGGAAACGGAAATCCTAATTCGCATGAGGAAGATAAGGCAGATTGCAGAAAGCTCTTTAACGGCTGCTGTCAGGCGATAGTTCAGGAAACGGACGGAGCAGAAAAGCTTGTTGTTACGGCGTCGGCACAGGGACTTGAAAGCGTATCTGCGGAAATTGAGATTATAAGGGGACACAATAAGGAATATATAGAATCTGTAAACGAGATATACATCGGCGGCTGGAGAGCAAATGCGGAGCTGTTCAAGGAAAAGCCTGCGGCGGATATTGTTATAGCTGACAGTGATATGAACAACTGGGTTTCGGCAGATATAGGATATGCTGATTTGTTTACGAACAGAACAGGCTATATGCTGTTCAGAACGAAGGTGAATATACCGGAGGAGGCTCAGACGATTATATTCCGCGCGGTACACGGCAATGAGGTTGAAATTTACATCAACGGCACGCTCAGAGCAAGTGAGGAAGCAAGCTTCGGAAGGGAATTTGTAATTGACGGTATAACTCCGGGGGAAACGGAGCTTACTGTTATTATAGGCAGTGTAAACGCATCTGATGGAGGCGGAATAACCGCGCCGGTAGTAATCGCGTGAATTAAGGAATCACTGATTAATTAACGCCTAACGGCTTAGCGCGCATTGAACTTGCATATTTTCCGTCATATCATACAAAAATCTCTCGACATACGCGAGTATGCCTTCGATCTTTTTATATAATCTGACGAAAAATCTGACTGTGTTCACTGCGTACTATAATTAATCAGTGATTCCTTAAGAAACAGGTCATCGAAAAACCTTAAGCGGTTATTCGATGGCCTGTTTCACTGCTGTTCAGAAGCTTTATAAGTGTCGGTTCAAGCGAAAATTCATCTGTAAGCCGTTTTATTTCGGCTCTTGCCCTTTCCTTTGATTCCTCGCTTACGTTTGATTTTACAGCTCGGATAAGCAGATTTTTCGGTGTATGCTCCATGTCTATAAATTCAAGCACCTGTGTTTTATAACCGCAGGTTTCGAGTGCATTGGCTCTTATTGCGTCTGTTGCAATCGCTGCAAAGCGCTCCTTCAAAATTCCGTAGCGTGTGAGTATGCCGAAGTTACCGCTCTTAATCTGAGCGTTAAGCTCATGCTGACAGCAGGGGACACTGAATATGTATTTAGCATTCCATGAAACCGCGTTATACAGCGCGTAGTCTGTAGCGGTATCGCAGGCATGGAGAGTGATAACCATATCTATATTCTTATCGGTTTTGTAGCCGTTTATATCTCCGAGCTCAAAGCGAAGATTTTTATAGCCGTATTTTTCGGCGGCGGCATTGCATTTGTTTATAACCTCGGCTTTGAGGTCAAGTCCCGTTATATTGACCTTCTTTTTGAGGATTTCGGTAAAGTAATAATACAGCACAAAGGTGAGGTATGATTTTCCGCATCCGAAGTCTATTATATTAAGCTCATCCTTTTGTATTTTAGACGCTTCATCGTCTATTATCTCGATAAAACGGTTGATTTGGCGGTACTTGTCATACATGGAGTTCACTACCTTGCCGTCTTTTGTGAAAATACCCATATCCACCAGCGGTGCGGCTGCGGTCGCCGAGTCAATGATGTAGTTTTTCTTCCTGTTGTGGTCGGTATTCACATTGCAGGCTGCGGTGTTTACTTTTTTCTTGAAGCTGATTTTTCCTTTTGATGAAACCATAAGCATAAATTCGGTTCCGGCGGCAAATGCGTTGCAGCGCAGATATTTGCTGCTGATTAAATCTATACAGTATTCTTTTAGGTTTTCAGCGGATATGTTGTCGTGAAATGCTTGTTTGTCAGTAAGCTTTTCTGCCTGATAGCCGTTGCCTTTCGCGCTTATTGTAATCTTTTTATATTTCTCGCTTTTATTCCGCGGCTTTGAAAATATTATTTTCTGCGGTACTGCGGAAATTATTTCTTCCAATATATTGTTCATTGCTGTTACCTCTTTGTTTATTTGCTTATCGCTTTTATTTTACCACAAAGAGAAACAAATTACAAGATAAATTTGCCGACATCAAGTAAGGATAGCTTTAACATACGTCGGCGTCGCTTCTGATAGCAATCCGCTTGCTTCTCTTTTCCCAAAGGAATTGGTGAAAGGGGTTCAAGTTTGAAAAAAAGTAAAAAAATTATAAAAAAACTATTGACAAATCAGAAATATGTGGTATAATATAAATCATAGTAAACCTATAGGATAAAAGGGATGAAAGGACGGATAGAATGAAAGCGGAATTTTTACTTAACATATACAGCGGACGAATGCAGCGATATTGACAAATCGGATGAATCAAGCAAATCAGAAAACATAAAATATAGAAAGACAGAGGTAATAAAAATGGCAAAGAGAGAATGGAAATTTGAAACAAAGCAGTTACATATAGGACAGGAACAGGCGGACGCGGTTACGGATGCAAGAGCGGTTCCTATTTACGCGTCAACATCGTACGTGTTCCATAATTCGCAGCACGCGGCTGACCGTTTTGCATTAAAGGACGCGGGCAATATCTACGGAAGACTTACAAACCCTACACAGGATATTTTTGAACAGAGAATAGCGGCTCTTGAAGGCGGTGTTGCAGCATTGGCGGTAGCTTCGGGTGCGGCGGCGATTACATATACAATACAGGCGCTCGCTCAGGCAGGCGACCACATTGTAGCGTCAAAGACAATCTACGGAGGTACATACAACCTTCTTGAGCATACACTCCCGGCATACGGAATAACGGCGTCATTTGTTGACCCTGAGGTTGAAGGCTCATTCGAGGCTGCAATTCAGGAGAATACAAAGGCAATCTTTATAGAAACGCTGGGAAATCCGAATTCAAACCTGATTGACATCGAGGCTCTCGCGGCAATAGCGCATAAGCACAATATACCGCTTGTTGTTGATTCAACATTTGCAACACCGTATCTTATAAGACCGATTGAATACGGGGCTGATATTGTTGTTCACAGCGCGACAAAGTTCATCGGAGGTCACGGTACGGCAATCGGAGGCGTTATCATTGACAGCGGCAAGTTTGACTGGGAAAAATCCGGTAAATTTGCGCGTCTTACGGAGCCTAATCCGTCATATCATGGCGTAAGCTTCACAAAAGCGGTCGGAGCGGCGGCATTTGTGACATATATAAGAGCAATACTGCTCCGCGATACAGGCGCAACGCTTTCTCCGTTCCATGCGTTCATCTTCCTCCAGGGACTGGAAACACTGTCCTTAAGAGTTGAGCGTCACGTTTCAAATGCGTTAAAGATTGTTGAGTATTTGAACAATCACCCGAAGGTTGAGGCTGTGCATCATCCGTCGCTGCCGACTGAGCCGAGTCATGAGCTTTATAAGAAGTATCTGCCGAACGGCGGCGGTTCAATCTTCACCTTTGAAATCAAGGGCGGAGTTAAGGAGGCGCATAAGTTTATAGATAATCTTGAAATATTCTCGCTGCTCGCCAATGTTGCGGATTCGAAGTCGCTCGTAATTCATCCGGCAACAACCACTCATTCGCAGTGCAATGAGCAGGAGTTAGCGGAACAGGGTATAAAGCCTAATACAATCAGGCTTTCAATAGGAACAGAAAATATTGACGACTTAATTGCTGCATTGGATGATGCGTTTGCGGTATTGGACTAAGAAAGAAGGAATTTAAAAATGGCAAAGATATATCAGAGAGTTACCGACCTTATCGGAGGAACACCGCTTCTTGAGCTTGTAAACTTTGAAAGAGCGAATAAATTGCAGGCGACGGTGCTCGGCAAGCTGGAGTATTTTAACCCGGCGGGTTCGGTTAAGGACAGAATTGCAAAGGCAATGGTTGACGAGGCGGAGGAGCAGGGCAGACTTAAGCCCGGTGCGGTAATCATAGAACCGACTTCGGGTAATACGGGAATAGGTCTTGCATCGGTTGCGGCGGCGCGCGGCTACAGGATTATTATCACAATGCCGGAAACAATGAGCATTGAAAGAAGAAATCTCCTTAAGGCATATGGCGCGGAGCTTGTTCTTACAGACGGAGCAAGGGGAATGAAGGGCGCGATTGAAAAGGCGCAGGAGCTGTCTGAGCAGATACCGGGAAGCTTCATTCCGAGCCAGTTCACTAATCCGGCAAATCCTGCTTATCATAAGGCGACAACAGGACCGGAGATATGGAATGATACTGACGGAAAGGTAGATATATTTGTTGCGGGCGTAGGTACGGGCGGAACCGTTTCCGGCGTGGGAGAGTATCTGAAATCACAGAATCCCGATGTTAAGGTTGTGGCGGTAGAACCGGCGTCCTCGCCGGTGCTGTCGGAGGGCAGAGCCGGAGCGCACAAGATTCAGGGAATTGGTGCCGGTTTTGTTCCGGACACATTAAATACGGAAATTTATGACGAGATAATCAAGGTCGAGAATGAGGATGCATTTAAAACAGGCAAGGCTGTTGCAAGGCTTGAGGGCGTGCTTGTCGGAATTTCGTCGGGTGCGGCTGTATGGGCGGCGGCTGAGCTTGCGAAGCGTCCTGAAAATAAGGGCAAGGTTATAGTTGCGCTTTTGCCTGACACCGGAGAAAGATATTTGTCAACGCCTATGTTTGCTGAATAATCGGTGATTTTGGGGGCTGTTGCGGGTCTGTGTCTTGCAGCGGCTCCCTAAACTTTTTTACGGAATTTATTTGTGAAAGCTGAGGAGGATGAAAATGAGCAGAGAAAATGCATTGGATTTGCTGAAAAAGTATAATCATGAGGCGTTTCATATCAGACATGCGCTTACTGTTGAGAGCGTTATGAAATGGTACGCACGGGAACTGGGCTATGATCCGGAACATTGGGGAATTGTGGGATTGCTGCATGATATTGACTTTGAGAAATATCCGGAGGAGCATTGCATAAAAGCGCCTGAGCTTTTAAGAGAAGGCGGTTTCGGCGATGATATTATACATGCGGTATGCTCTCATGGCTATGCGCTTACTGTGGACGTAAAGCCGGAGCATGAGATGGAGAAGGTTTTGTATGCTGTTGACGAGCTGACGGGACTTATTTGGGCGGCGGCGGAAATGCGTCCGTCAAAAAGTGTGCAGGATATGGAGCTAAAAAGCCTGAAAAAGAAATATAAAAGTAAAAATTTTGCGGCAGGCTGTTCGAGAGAGGTTATTGAGCGCGGGGCGGAAATGCTTGGATGGGAACTGAACGATTTGCTTAATAAGACTATTTTGGCGATGAGAAGCTGCGAAGCTTCCGTGAATGAAGCTATGAATTAAAATGATACGGTGAACTGAGGTTTGCCGTATCATTTTTGTGCATGATGGCAGTTTGTCCGGCATTATGTATCGTTTATTTGTCTTTCTTTAACAGAAAGGTTGACTTTGTAAAACGGGTTTGATATAATATGGTCATAATCTTAATAATATTCGGAGAAGAAGCCATGAAAAAATTAATGAAGACGGCAATAAGCGGTATTACAGCGGCGGTGCTTGCGGCGGGAGGAGTGATGCTTCCGGTAACGGCAGACGATACCGGAGCGGCAGGTGCCGGTAGGATTGCGGCTTTTCCGGGTGCGGAAGGCGGAGGTATGTATGCAAACGGTGCAAAAGCCGCAGAGAAGCACGAAATCTACCATGTAACGAATCTGAACGATTCGGGAAAAGGCTCGTTCCGCGATGCTGTATCGGAATCAAACCGCATAATTGTGTTCGATGCTGCGGGAAATATCGAGCTTAAAAACGCGCTTAGCATTATAGGCAGCAATCTTACAATACTTGGACAGACTGCACCCGGCGACGGAATTTGTATCAAGAATAATACAGTGGGCATTTACGGCGATAATGTGATAATACGCTATCTGCGTTTCAGAATGGGCGACGAGCTTACTGTCGAGGATGATTCAATAGGCGGCAGAGGCAGAAATAACGTAATTATTGACCACTGTTCAATAAGCTGGTGCGTTGACGAATGCGCGTCATTTTATGAGAACACAAACTTTACAATGCAGTGGTGCATAATTTCCGAAAGCCTGAAGGAGTCGGTGCATGGCAAGGGCAGCCATGGCTACGGCGGAATATGGGGCGGACATAACGCAAGCTATCACCATAATCTGATTGCCCACCATGACAGCCGAAATCCGAGAATTGCAACCGCGGGTATCGCAGAGGCGCAGACCGATGTTACAAAGCAGACTGACCTTACGGATTTGAGAAATAACGTAGTTTATAACTGGGGCGGAAATTCCGCATACGGCGGTGAAAACGGCGCTCCGGTGAATATCGTGAACTGCTATTATAAATACGGCCCGTCAACCGACAGCAGTAAGAGAAGCAGAATTTTCCAGATAAGCGCGAAAAAAGAAGGCGATACTACAGGAACTAACAATCTTAACTGTCCGGGCTGGGGAACGGATCTATATGTGAGCGGCAACTATGTTTACGGCAATGAAGCGGTGACGGGGGATAATTCAAAGGGCGTGGATTTTGACGGCAATACAAAAACCTACGGCTTGTGGACTGATGCGAATATTACAGAAGATGAAAAAACTGTTCATAACAGATATATAGAAAATTATCCGATAACAACAGACAGCGCCGAAGCAGCATATGAAAAGGTGCTTGCCGGTGCGGGCGCGAGTATTAAGCGCGATGCAGCTGATGAGAGGGTTGTCAGCGATGTAAGGAACGGTACGGGCGCGCTCATAAATACACCGTCAGATGCCGGCGGCTATCCGGAGCTTACGGGAACAAAGGCAAAGGACAGCGATAACGACGGTATCCCGAACGAGTGGGAGGATATGCACGGCTTGAATAAGATGGACGCATCAGACGCGCTTGAGATTACAGAAAGCGGATATACAAATATTGAAGTTTATGCGAACGCTCTTGCGGACGGAAGCTATGTAAGGGATACGGCATATGATCCTGAAATTCCGGATTATACTCCGGCTCCGGAGGAATCGGACTCTCCGCATACGACTGCTGAACCGGCGAAAAAGCTGGTTAATCAGTGGATTGCAGCAAAGGGCGATGAAAATAAAACAGCCGGAACAGAGTTCATGCCCGGACTTACTGCTATGATTGATTTAAGTACGTCAAGGACAGATAAGGTGGAATTTGACGATGGCGAAAGCTTTGGCTATGCGATAACCTCTAAGATAAACGGAGATTGGTCAAACGGCATGGCAACCGGCAATGCGATGAAATATGAAGCGCCGCAGGACGGTGTGTTCACGATTTACGGATATTCGGTATCGGGTACAAAGACCTTCTATGCGATAAAGGAAGGAGCGGCTGATAAGGACAAAGACTGTCTGTTCAAAAAGGAGTGTATAGGTTCATCGGTTCCGGTGAAGTTCAGTCTGGACGTAAAGAAGGGCGAGGTATACTATTTCTTTATTGCAGGCTCGAAGATGCGTTTCTGCTCGGCGAAGCTTGAAGAATATGAGGAGATAAAAGAAACGGGAGAACCGTCAGAAACCGAAAAGCCTTCGTCAGAACCGAAGATTGAAGCCTTAACGGTAAGTAATGCCGGGGATAAGCTGAATATAAGCTTTATGCCGGAAAATATGCCGGAAGGACAAAAGTATATTATTGTCGGATGCGAGGGGGAACGCCTTAAAGCTGTTGTAATGTCTGATACCGCATCGGCGGAAATGAACGCGGGCGGAATAACGAAGGTAAAGGTATTCGCGTGGGACAGTATATCGGGCATGGAGCCTGTGTGCGCCGCGGTAATAAAATAAACAAAGCAGCCGCAAACGCATAAAGATTTTGCGGCTGCTTTATTTTATGGAAGGGTTAGCAATAAAGTGCAGTCAGCAAGGTCACAGCTTGGACTGACTGTCGAAATCCCGGTCCGGGATAATGCTCATGTAAGCGGGATGAATAATCTTCGCCGGACCGGAAAGCTCCTCAATTCTGTGAGCGCACCAGCCTGTTATCATTGCAACCGCTGACATGGGAGTGTATAATGTCGGCGGAATGTCTAGCATATCATATATAAGTCCGCTGTAGAAATCGATGTTTGCGCTTACGGGCTTTGTATATTTTTTGTTTGAGTACAGCAGCGCCGGCGCAAGTTCTTCTATGCTTTCATACAGCCTGAATTCATCGGTTCTTCCTTTGACGACCGAAAGACGCTCCGCATATTGCTTTAATAATTTCGCTCTTGGATCCGAAAGCGTGTATATCGGATGTCCGATTCCGTAAATAAGCCCGGCTTTGTCGTATGCCTGCTTGTCAAGAATTTTCTGAAGGTATGCGTTAAGCTCGGTTTTATCAAGAGGATTGCTTACGTTGCGGCGGATGTCGTCTATCATTCCCTTTACTCTTATGCACGCGCCGCCGTGTCTCGGCCCCTTGAGAGATGCCATTGCTGCCGCAATTGTTGAATATGTGTCGGAGCCTGTCGAAGTGACAACCCGCGTTGTAAAGGTTGAATTGTTTCCGCCGCCCTGTTCCATGTGCAGCAGAAGCATTAAATCAAGCGACCTTGCTTCAATCTCGGAGTATAGGCTGTCCGGGCGCAGCATAACAAGTATGTTTTCGGCAGTGGAAAGCTCCGGCGACGGACTGTGTATGTACATACTTCCGTTGTTTTTAAAGTGGTTGTAAGCCTGGTAGCAGTATACCGCAAGTGATGGGAACACGGCAATCAGAAAAATGCACTGGCGCAGAATATTCCCAAGCTCTGCCGAATAGGGATTCGGATCATATGAAGCAAGCGCTAAAATATTCCTTGTCATAGACGTCATAATATCCGGTGAAACCGCCTTCATTATATAATCTCTTACAAAATTTGGAGGCAGCTTCTGATATTGACCTAAAATATTTTTGAATTCTTCGGTATCCTTTGTTCCCGGAAGCTCGCCGAAAAGAAGCAGATAAGCTGTTTTTTCATATCCGTATCCCGTTTCTATTGTATGCTTTACTATGTCGTTTATATCGTATCCTCTGTAGCGTAATTCTCCGTGGCATGGAGTTTTTCCGTTTTTGTCGGTATTATAAGCTTTTATGGTGGAAATTGAGGTAAGTCCGGTGAGAACGCCGTTTCCGTCCTCATCGCGGAGGCCGCGTTTAACTCCATGCTTTGTATACAGATCTCCCGCTATGTAATTATTTGAAAGACATAACGGGACTTTGGAATATGAATATGTATTAATGTCCATAATTCTGCTCCTTTCCGATAGAAATGTTTTGCAATAATTATACTATAACGGAGGGAAATAGTCAATGAACTTTATGTAAATTTTTTGTTACCAAGATCGCGGATAAATTCGAATTTTGCTATTGCTTTTTTGAGATAAATATTATATAATAATAAGAGCGTATTCGTAAATTAAGTACAGCTTGTCTGCTGATTTTCCGTCGTATTGCCCCAAAAATTCTCGGCATACGCAGGTATGCGTTGGATTTTCGGACTGATCTGACCGGATGACTTGCTTTGAACGTCATAGGTGAGATGTTTACAGCTCACCGCAGCAGAAAAAACAGCTTTGCAATATGTACGACTTTAATTACGGATAGTTTTTAAGTAACGGTTATATTGGAAGTAATGAGAAAGGAAACCGATATGAAGTTTACAAAATTTTTGTCGGCGGCGCTTATTGCGGCAGCAATTCCGGCTGTACCGGGGGTATATGCCGGAGAGAATGACGCGCTGTTTGAAGCTACATATGATATGGAAGATATAAAGCAGAACGATAATAAGGAAATCGTTCTTACGGAGGAGGTTCCCGACGGCGATTATACGGTTATCATAAGGACGGGCGGAGATACGGAAACAAATGCGAATATCTATATAAACGGCGGCGAGCGGGTGCGGGCGTATACGCTGGAGGCGGGAAAAACGCAGGAGAATGTGCAGCCGGTTGTTCCAAAGGACGGAAAAATTGAGGTTAAAGTCCTCGGTGAAAATCCGAATGTAACGGATATTGAGATTAAGCAGATGCCCGACAGGACGGAGAAGGGCGAAAAGCCCACGATATACATTGCGGGCGATTCCACAGCACAGACTTATGATTATGCAAAGACATATCCTCAGACGGGCTGGGGGCAGGTATTTGCTGATTATTTCACGGATGATGTTATTGTCGAAAACCGTTCTATGGGCGGAAGAAGCTCAAAAAGCTATGATAATGACGGCAGGCTGGACAGAATACTTACGGAAATGCACCCCGGAGATTATGTGTTCATTCAGTTCGGTATCAATGACGGTGCGGAGAATAAGCCGGAAAGGTACATAAGCGTGCCGGATTATAAGGAGCTTATTACGAATAAGTACATAGGCGAGATTAAAAAGCGCGGGGGCATTCCTGTACTGCTGACGGCAACTGCCGCAAGCTGGTGGGACGAGGAAAATTCGTGCTTCATGGAATCGCGTCAGGATTATGCTGTTCCGACAAGGGAAATTGCTGAGGAAACAGGAGTTGATTTTATTGACGTCAATGAAATTATGACGGATACATGGAATAAGAATAAAAAAGATGAAGTATTAAGCTTTTATTTTATTTGCGAGCCTTTGGAAAGCAAGGCTTATCCTGCCGGAACAGACGACCATACTCACTTAAAGGAAGCCGGTGCAAGAGCGGTTGCAAGACTGATTGCGGATGAAGTTGCGGATAATATGGATGATTTGTGTATGTATGTGAAGCCTTATGAGGAAAAGTTTACCGATACGGCGGGTCATTGGTGTGAAGAGAAAGCCAACATTTTGAAAGAAGCCGGTATTGTAAAGGGCGTTCGGGAGGATGAATTTATGCCTGATAAGCAGGTTACACGTGCTGAATACCTGGAAATGATTATGCGCGCATGCGGTATTCCCGGACATGCCTACCGTGAGGGGGAGTGCCTTGATGTATTGAATGATGATTGGTACTGCTATGCGGTGCAAAGCGCGCTTGATAAAGGATTGATTCCTCCGGAAATGCTTGGTGACTGCGGCGGTACAAAAATTGTTGAAAAGATAATAGAAGAAGCTAAAGAGGATACAGAAGCGGTAACAACGGAAGTTACAGTTTATGAATTTACCCAAAACTATGATACTGAAATATATAGTAAAGGTAGAGTTGAAATGAAATTTGACGGAGATAAACCAATAACACGTGAGGAAATGGCTGCTCTTACTATGAACTGTGCTTCGTATATGATGAAGAATTTTGGCAGCGGGGAAGCAGATATGACGGTAAACGCCAATACGGAAACGTTTACAGATGAAGATGAAATAAATCCTGAATATATAAATGCTGTTGAAGCTGCTAAGGGATATAGTTTTATTAAGGGAATGGGCGATGGTTCATTTTGCCCGAAAGAAACACTCACCAGGGCGCAGGCGGCAAGCGTTGCCGGTGCGGCGCTTGCGATGCGTGTGAGTATAGGAGGTTAATATTATGAAGAAATCAGCGATCGTCGCAGCTGCTGTGATAATGCTTTCACAGAGTGCATATGCGGCGGAATTTACAGATACAAACGGACACTGGGCACAGCGTGATATAAGCAGACTGTCCGATAAGGGTATAATTAACGGAATGGGTGACGGCAGCTTTTACCCGGAAGGCGATGTTACGCGGGCGCAGTATCTGAAAATGATGATGGAGGCGGTGAAGATTCCGGCGGCGGATTACAGAGCGGGTGAATGCCTTGATACGACAGCCGCGGATTGGTACGGACCGTATCTCCAGAGCGCGCTTGACAAGGGACTTATTCCTCAGGATATGATTGTGGGATATAAGGCTGTTATTGATATTGAAAGAAATGAAGCGGGCGAGTCGGTCGGAGCTTCGGTAAAGTATTCCGGAGCATTTAACGGCAATGTGGCGATTACAAGGGAGGAAGCGGCATATATGACAATGGCGCTGTGCCAGTATACGCTTAATGCGAATACAATGACTAAGCTTGACGAAGTGAATAAAGAGCTTATGTTTGCCGATGAAAATGATATAAGCTCGTGGGCATTGCCGTCTGTATGGCTTGCAGCGTCGAACGGAATTATAAACGGTATGGAGGACGGCTCGTTTCAGCCGTCCGGGACAACTACAAGAGCGCAGGCGGCGGTTATGATTAACAGATTACTGCTTAAGCTTGGAGAATAATGGAGGGATAAATAATGAACAAGGGTTTTGTGAGGACCGTAAGCATTGTTACAGCGGGCATAATGGTACTGACTGTTGTGATAGGTACGATATATATGTTTATCGGCGGCTGAATATAAAAAGCACGAGCGGCATTATCGGACCGCTCGTGCTTACATTTATTAGAGAGGGATAAGATTTTACAACAAATTCAATTTTGTCTTAACCTTGTTGTTGTATTTATAATAACATTTATACGCGAAAAAGTCAATAGGTACGGGAAAATTTCAGAAAAGTTTACATTTATGCAAGGTATTCGAAAACCGTTTTTGTAGAATATGCAAACGGTTTCAGACCGAATGTGCGTAATAAAAATACAGCCGTAAAAAGGTTACGGCTGTATTTTGGAGCAAGCGGAAGACGAGATTCGAACTCGCGACGTTCACCTTGGCAAGGTGACGCTCTACCACTGAGCCACTCCCGCATATATACGGAATCACTGTATTGCAGTTCTTCCTTCAACAGTCATAATATATACGGATAACTCTCTTTAATTCAAATAAAAACGCATAATCCGCAGCTTAATGACTGATATTTTCTTTCAACGGATAATATAATACCATAAAGAGTTTTGTTTGTCAAGAGTTTTTTTGAATTTTCAGCATAATTTTTTTGGATAAAGCTGTGGTGAGATTTATTGATAAAATATACGTAAAACCTCTTTAACCGTTAAAATTACGGCAAATAAAATAAGGAGCGACATTTAAGGAACCACTGATTAATTAACGCTTAACGGCTTAGCACGCATTGAACTTGCATATTTTCCGTCATATCATACAAAAAT
>JAUNPN010000078.1 GCA_030536655.1 bacterium
AATGCTCCGCCGCTCCGAACGGATTCGCCGTTATATTATTCATTTCTGTCCCTCCTTAAAGCTCCGAAATCCCGTTATTTCCACTATCTTTTTTCAATATGTCAACAGCGTTGAGAATAACCTCCGGAATAGGTATCCCCATAAGTCCCGCATTTTCGATAAGGCTTATCAGCTCATTTGCACAGAATGCAATAATTACCGCATTCTTTATGTAGTCCGCGCCGATAAGCAAATCCAAACGGTGCGCCGCCGATACAATCATCAGCGTAACGCCCTTGCGTATAAGTCCCTTCCAGCCGGCGCGGCTCTCCAAGCCGCCGCCCTCGGATTTATTTGAGCTGCCGAATACTGCCGCAACCACAATTCCCGTAATATAATCAAGCGCCATAAATATAAGCAGAGTAGTCATTGCTCCGTTCCGATCTCCAATGGCAGTCGTTATCAATCCGCCCGCGCAGCCTGCAAGCGCGCATACAAAATGCTTTAATGTCATAATTCTAATCCGAACTCCTTTCACTAATTAATACGAACTCCTTTCCCGTTTGGGAAAAGAGAAGCAAGCAGATTGCCGCCATAAGCGACGCCGACGTATGTTTATACTTCAAGTCGCTGAGGGCGGCAAGATGCGCCGCTTATCTTTTTCCAAACTTTACTTTGCTTCCGGCATAATTACTACTCCAAATTGTGTCCCCGTATCTCCCCGGGTGCTTTCGGCGGCGTCGAGCCTTTTCAAAATTGCCTCTCCCGCCTTCATCATATCAGACGGCTTAATCTGAGAATTAATATTTTCATTCCCGTCCCTGACATAATCCGAAATATCATGGCGCATAATTGCCGTATACATTTCAAGAACCTCGTTTTCATCAGCAATTTTACCCATTTATACCTCCCCGCCCGGCGTTAATAGCCTAAGGTCTGTAAAGTATACCTGTACCATTCCGCCAGCTTAGCGTTAATCTCCGCGTCCCACGGAGCCGGGTAACCGCCGGTATCCGGATAGCGTTCCATATCCTGCGGTATTCCGAGCGCGTCCATATCCTGCTTCATGAACATACCGCCGTTATACAATTCCGCCCTTTGCTGCGCCGCCTGAATCCGCAGTATTAAGGTTTTAACCTCCGTAGAATCAAGCTGCGCGCTCTTTATCTTGTAATCAAGCTCAAGCATAGGCGCGTACATCGCCGTGTCAAAGTCCGACTGAACGCTTTCATTTCCCGCGATATGCGACTTTGCTCTTTCCTGGATCAGCCGCTCCTCCGCCTCCGGATAATTATACACAGAATCCTCATACCTGTCATAGTTCTCGCGGTCGTCCTCACGTATGCGTGCAAGCTGGTTTTCATTAGCCTCAGAAAACATATTATAGTGCGCCGCGCGTTCATTCTGCAATGCCTCCAGAGCGGCAAGATTTCTTTGCTGCTCATCGCTGTAGCGGGTATAATCCTGCTGCGCAAGCTGAGGGACCGTATCACTGAGACGCTGCATATTGTCCGCGTAAGCGGCGAGAGCCTGATACATCTGATAGCTGTCCGGCGCCCCGTACAGACCGCCGGAGCCCATCGCGCGGTTGTAAGCCTGCTCGGCGCTGCGCGCATACATTTTAGCATATGCCTCATATGCCGGATCCTTTGTCGGGTCATAGCTCCACTCTTTCCTGTTCACCGCCTTGTCGAGCGCACTGTTTACAGCTCTGCTGTGCTTGCTGTAAATATTATCCGCCAGTGCGGCCGAATTCTGAACGCCCGAATTTTTTTCGGCCTCGTCCATAACCTCATTGAGAACCCTTTCACTGACCATCGCGTTCCCGTCGTCGGTAATATAGAGGTACGGAACATCAATCCCCGCAATTGTCATGCGCTTTGACGACGCATCCCAGCGCACAAGGTTCCCCAAGCCTCTGCTCTCCGCGCTCTGTCTGCCCCTCACAACACTGTCGCCGGAATTGCTTGTGTAGCCTTTCCTGAGCAATTCCATATTTTCATCATTCGCGCCGTTCGCGAAATTCCTTGCTCTTACGCCCGTATCTCTTCCGCCGAGCATAACGTTTCCGTTTTTTTCATTGAGAGCGGCATCGGAATTCCTTTTTTTCAAATTATGAATTCCGGCAGTCACCTCCGCCATGTTTCCGAGGTCATTTCCCGAAGCCTTAACGGTCTGCCCGTTAAGCACAATATCTCCGTTGCCGGAGGTTACCGTTTTGCCGAACCTGCGCGAATAGCCCTTCTCATCCTCAGTCTTATACTTCATTCATTTCACCTCCCTCCGGAGCGGACGCGGAAAGCTCAGCGCCGTCCGTACTGCCGTTTTTTTGTGTCCCTCTGAGCGGTATCTCAATCATCCTTTCGCCGCCGGCTTCTTCCCCGGAATTCTGTTTTGTGTCCCCATGAGTGTCGATATACTCCTGCATCATATCGATAAGCTTATCTCTGCTGTCAAAGCTCATGCACCTCAGCGCCATAATAGACAGCTCCATATTCTGCGGCATAAAATATCCCGCACTCCAAAGCTCGTTGATTGTACGGTTGTTCGCCTCGCTGGTAAAAGGATTTTCCTTCTGCGGAACAACCGCTACGTCAAATTCGGCGCGGCGGCGTTTTCCTGACAAAAAGCCGAATACGTCGCGCTCAGGGCCGTACATTTCGCTGCTTGAAAATTCAATAAAGCTCCTGCGTCCGTTTTCGTCCGTAATTCGGTAAACAGCCTTGCGAACGAAAAACTCCCTGACAAGCTCAATAATCATATAAATAATACGCTTGTAGCTGTCATACGTATCGTCAATATTTGCGCGTGAAAGCTTCTGTCCGGTATTCTGCAAAGCCTCGATTGCCGACGCGGCGGTAACGCCGCCGGTGGTGCCGCCGTTGTTCCAGTCACGGTTGCCGGAAATCTCCTTAAGCTCCTCAATCTTCTTTTCCCTATGCTCTCTCACAAACGAAGGCAGGGAATTAACCTGAAACATTTTTATATTTTTCTCATCGACATCGGTTGCGGATGAGATTACCTCCTTAGTCATATCGGCAAATTCCTTCTTGTTAATTCCGCCGGTATCCTTAATGAGCCAGCGCGGGTGTGAAGAAAGCATGGCATTTTTCAGAATTGCCGCATCCAGCTTGTCTATATACATCTGAGGATTGCGCGTAATATCAATAAGAGAAAACCCCATCACATTATCGTCGTCGGGATACATATTGTCAATCACGAACGGATACATTCCGTGAGCGTACAAGCCGTTCTCGTAACCCTCAATATCCTCGGTCGCGTCAATAACAACGCTCTCGTTCACAAGCTTCATCATATGCACCGTGCCGTCCGGCTTCTTGTAATAGCAGTCAATAACCTCGGTGCGGTCGTCGGCGCGGTAATTCCCTTCACGCCCCTCGATTGTGCAGCCGCCCTGAAAAAGCGCGGCATAGCCGGGATATTTTTCCCGAAGCAGCTCATTGTCAACCGCATTTCTCACAAAGATAAACTGCGAATCCTGAATATCCTTGATGCGTATATCGCAGAAAAAGTCAAGAATATCCACAACCGTCACCTCAATGCGCCGCTCCTCCTCATTATAGAAAACGCCGTAAATCCCGGAGCCGTTTTTCATTTTATTGTAGCAGTTTCTTTTGTATTTGCTCTTGAACTCCGTCATGTCCAGCAGCACCGGAATAATATCCCTGAGCTTCTTTGCGGTTTCGGTATAATCCGGAGTCCGCTCAAGAATATTCGGTACGGGGAAGCAGTCGATAAAATCCGCATACCTGTTGAAAATTGCATTGGCGATAAACGCGGTTGCCGGACCCGGTTCGTTAGAGCCGGGTTTAATCAAATGTCCGTAATTGCACTTGTACCATTTGTCATTATCCATGACCTTTCTGCGAAATCCTGACATTTCCGACTTGTACCGCGAATACGCCGCAGCCGCAGCCGTAATAAATTCCGGTTTCAGACGGCCGCTGTACGCTTTATAATCTGTCATATATACCTCAATTTAATTTAACGTTATTTACATATACATTATCCGCCTTAATATGCAGTCCGCTGTTTTCTCCATCGGACTTGTAATATATTGCCGCCGCAGAGCTTCCGTCCTCGTCCGAAAGCCTGAAAACGATGCCGTTTCCGGCATTCACCTCAACAGCCGGAGCGATGCCGGAAATTTTCTCTGCCGGAACCTCCGCCAGCTTTTCTCCGCTCAGTGCTCCCGTAATATCCTCAGCTCTTACCGAGCCTGCCGCCGTAACATTTTCTCTGTCAAGCGAATACAGCACAGTGCGCAGCTCTGAAACAAGCCTGCGCGCCCAAGCCTGCAATTCCGCTACGTCGGCTTTTGTGTCCCCGGAGTGTCCGGGCATAGCAGTTGTAAATACAGCCATAAGCTCCTCCTTATAAGCGCCACCAATTCGAGAAAACCGTTCTGTCCTTCTCATTGGCAAATTCCATCATCATTCTGCCGTATTCCTCCATTCTCTCGTTGTAGCGTGAAATAAACTGACTGTATATATCATGCTTGCGCTGAAAAAAGCAAATCTGAGCGCAGATATAGTCAATGTACATTTCATCATACGGCGGGCCGCAGACGGTTTTATCCGTAACAATCCGGCGTATATCCGCCTTTATTTCTCCCGAAGGCAGCGCGTCCGCCTCGCCCTCTCCGTATTCGAGAATATAACACAGCTTCAGACTATCCTCATCAAAATCCGCGGTACGCTTCAGTATATGAAGCTCGGCTTTTGTGTCCCCATAGGTAAGCTCAGCCGTATCGCCCGCGATAAAGGGACAAGCCTCATTCATGCGTATAGTGCAGCGTTTTCCACTTCCCGAAGGAATCGTTACCATTTCACCGCTCAGCGCAATGCGCCTGATAGGTCTGTGTACCGGGAGGTAAACCACCTCCGCGGTATCCGAAGCCCCGAGGAGCGGCAGACGCATCCGTACCGGGAAGCACAGAACGGCGGTATTTCCTATATGTGTCCCCTCAAACCCAAAAGTACGCATATCCTCCTTATTGATTTCATGTCCCCCGAATATAATCTTTTCAATATACCTGTATTCGCAGTCCTGCGGAAGCAGGAACTTATTATCCTTCCACCTGTGGAGCCGCGCCTTTTTGTATTCTCTTGCATACTGGCTCTTAAGCTCTCCTGAAACCACATCACACCAGTGATACTTTTCCTCAAGAGAATACTCGTTTTCTACAAGCCTGTCCGCGCGTTCCACCGCCTCGTTAATGAGCATAGTGACGTTCGCCTCCTTCCTCGTAAACCCTTTCAATGTTATGAATAACCGCACTGCCGCTGCCGCAGAGCCTGTAGCTCCAGAAATCTCCGGGCAAAAGCCTTACGGGGATCTTGTAAACAAACGGTCTGCCCTTTGGTTCAAGCGTCTTATGCTCCTTAAATTCCCCGCCGTTTACAGACGTAAGGACGCGTATGCCGTTTTCGCTTTCACCGCGGAGCCAAAGTTCGTTCACCGCCTTAAATGAATTCGCGTTTTCAAACATTCTCACGCTTTCGCAGCTCCATTCCTCCGGGTCAGAGCCTCCGCACAGCTTTATTATGTGTCCCTCCGTATCATTGCAGCAAAGGTAAACGTCATTTCCTATCAGCACAAAGCCGCAGGCTTTCGGCGTGCCGCTCCACTTAAGCCAAATCCCGGAGCGTATGTCGTAAACAAGAAATTCATGAGCGTCATTGTCCGCGCGAACGGCGGAGGCATAATATTTTATACCGTCCGAAAAGCCGTATGCCGATGAATAGCGGCAGTTAAGCTTATGGGATATAATAACGGGCTGTGAGCCGTCATAGGCATAAAACCCGTTAAAGCCGAGGTAATAAACCGTTCCCGCAGCCTCGGCGCAGCTGTTTATATCGATACAGCCGCAGTTTTTAAAAATACCCGCCAACATGAAGGAGGACGCCGAAGCTCCGTTTATTCTGATAATCGAATTTTTCTTCATAACGAGCATTTCCGTCCCGGCGGGAAACATTCCGACGGCCTCGTCCGCAGTACCGGGAGTCAGCTGCCAAGCCATCGCATTGTCAAGCTCACGGTCGGTGTTCATAAGCTTGAACGGAGTATCGAATACAGACGCATAGACCCTGTCCTCATCGGGGTCAACGCCCCATATTCTCTTGCCGAAAACCGCTATATGCTGCATGGGCGGCACAAAGGTTCCGAGCGTAACATTAAGCCCCGCGTGATATTCATTCTCAACAAATTTTCCCGACGGAGAGGTTGCGTAATAATAGATACGCTGATACAGAAAATCACCGCTGCTGCCGTAAACCTTTTCAATCTCGCGTATAACCGCGTATTTTACATCTCTGCCGGACTTCCTGTAGGGATATGTTTGATATTTCTGAAGTGTGGGCGAGGTTTCGCCGTCCGAATTTGTCACATCGCTTATGAGCAGGTAATCTCCCTCACAGAACATATCCGAGAAATCCATTGTTTTACTGTCGGACTGTATATAATTAATATATTTGTATTCGGAGAATCCGTGACTTAAAGCGTTTGCCTTTCCGAAGGTAAGCCTTGTATATTTCGCCTGAATTCCCGACTGAACGACAAGCCTTTCCTTTTCCTTGCTGATTGTGTCATACATCTTACGCGGGTCAAATACGAAATAGCGTCCCCTTCTGAGCACAGGGTCAAATCCGTTAATAACGTACCTGCCTCCGACTGCCGCAACAGTCCATTCAACGCGTTCCATATCCGATTCGAAAGCGGTAAGCTCCTCCTCCGCAATATCGTCAAAAACCGCGTCATAAAGCCATAAAGCGGTTCTTTCCGGGACGTGCGAGCCGAGGGAGCTTTCCGTTCCGATATGCCTTACAGAGCCGTTGTAAGCAAAGCAGAAATTCGTTATTGTGTCCCCGTTATCATCGATACAGTTTTCGCAGAGCAGAACTCCGGTAAAGCCCTTGTATTCGCCGTCGTCCTTAATCAGCTCGGCGCAGGCGCATATCCTTCCGTGAAGTCCTCCGTCCATGCTGAGCGGGAGCGGTGCGCCGTGCTTCATGCGCGGCGCAAGGCAGGGCGAATGCAGCGTATCGAGGTTATCACATTCCGCCCACTCTCCGTCCTGACCAATATCCGTGCGGTTAAGTCCCTTAAAGGACGAGGTGCTGCCGCGCCCGCTTGACGAGGCCTGAATTATCGGGTAGCGCATATTTAATACGTACCCAGATTCACGCCGCCGCCGGAGCCTGTTCTCAGCTCCGCCGCGCGGTTTTCGGCTCTTTCCTGCATACGCGCCTTGCTTTCAAGGATTTCGCGGATGCAGCGCGGAATCATAAGCTCTGTGTTGTAGGCGTAGCGGTAATTCTTACCGTTAAGCGTGACAACAAAATGAGTTTCGGAGCGTGCAAGTCCCTCCGGCTTTCTGACGAAGTACGGAACCCGTTCAAAATCCTGTTCCCTTATACGTTCCTCAACAGCCTGAGCCTCCGGATTATTGTGTCCCTGAACATCCAAATTATTGTGTCCCTGAGCGTCCGTATTTTCCGCAGCTTCAGACTGCTCGGCCTTTGTTTTTACTGCCATAAAACTTCCCTCCTTAATCATGCCGCGTATCTTGACGCAACGCTTTCAATTCTTACCATCCACTCATCAGCCAAAATCTTGGCGAGATGATAGCTCTTCCAGCCCATTGTGCTTCTCTGGTCAAGCGGATCCGCCGTACCCGCCGAGCCTAACGGCTTTGTAATATTTTCAATCGTGCTTTTGGGGTCGGTCACGCCGTATGCGTCCGCACCGATTACAAGGGTCGAATACACCGGCACACCTCCGCCCGCGCCTTCTCCCGAGTAAATCTTCATATCCGTCTTAATTGACGAATCCGGAGCCGCGCTGAGCGTAAGACTTGCTCCGAAGCCGCCCGCCGGAGCCGGAAGGCTGCCTGCCGCCGCAGACGCTACTGTGTACTTGAAGCCGTTGACGAGAATCGTCTTATTTGCGAGCGCCGAAGCCTGAGCCGGGGTAAGCGTTTCGTAAATATAAAGCTTTTTTGCGGCTGTATCCACGTCAACCACGCTCAATTCATCGAAGCCCGTTGCCGTTTTTAATGATGTGCCGCGGAAAACCACCGCGTCCGGAGTTTCAACAAAGCGCACGCCGTAAAGTCTGCCGATTTCACCGTTGTACAGCTCCTTGGTATCGGAATACATATGCGGAGTTTCCCACTTCGGGTCGCTCATGAGGTCGTATGCCGCGTCGGTGTGAATGATGCATACAAAATCCCTGTCGATCGGTTTAGCCTTGTTGCCCTTGAGAGTTCTGACCGCTTTTCTGATTTCGTCAACAGTAAGCACGCAGTCCGCCGTAAGACCGGCTCTGGAGGTTTTTCCTCCGGCATACTGCACGTTTGTTCCCGCCGCAAGCACATCCGCGGTAAGGCTGTCAAGCGTTTCGGCGGCATTGTCCGCAAGACGCTCGTTGTATTTCAGCACCTGAGGGTCGGGGTTCGGAGTGAAGTAATCCATTCTGTCGGTAATCGAGATATACGCGCCGTACTGCTCCGGAACGGCTGTCACGCGTGAAATGTTAATCGCTGTTCCGACGGGAGTGATTCCCTCCTCAAGCGGCTTTTTCGCCTTGGGCAGCGGCGACATTTTATCCCATGCCACAAGCTTGCCCTTTCCCTTCGGAATAGGCGTTTTCTGACCGAACTGATGATGAATGCCGTTCGTGCGCACTGACGCAAGCAGCTGACGGTTCAGAACCGGCTGATACAAAACTTGTGTCCCCTGTGAGGTCGTAAGATTAAGATTTAAAGAATCCTCGTTAAAATTAGCCATATAAATACCTTCCTTTCATTAATCACCGTTCATAATCTTTCTGAGTCTTTTTCTGAAATCGCTGTCGTTCATGCCCATCATATCGTTCACACTGCTGCCGGGCTTAACCGCTCGGCTCGAAGCATTCTGCATAACGGGACGTCTGGAGCCGCCGTTCATTTCCTTGTATTTAACCGCGTAATACGCACCGTCAATGCTCATACCGCTGATAACCAAATTGCGGAACTCGTTGTTTTTCATCGCCTCGTCAAGGTCAAAATCGGGAACCTCTTTTTTCAGACGTTCTGTGTCCCTGAACCAGCGTTCAAGGATTTCGCGTCTGCCGTCCTCATAGCCGCGTCTGCGCTGTTCAATGCCGGCTTCGCCTTTATCAGCGCCGCGCTCAGCGTCATTTTCATTGTAACCGCCGTCGGCGGGCATGTTCTCCACGGCAGAGCCGCTGCCGGACTGCCTGCCCTCCGTCTTTCCCTCTTTAGCCTGAGCTTTGATATACTCCTCAAATTCCTCATCGCTCATATCATTGATTTCCTGCGGAGCCGGAAAAGCCGTTCGCTTCGCCGCTCTCTGCTTGTTCGTGTTTTTGTTCGCCATTGATTCACGTCCTTTCTTATCGCAGGCTTAAAAAGCCTTCATAGCCTGCCCCGTCATTTACCATATCTTTGTAAAATCACAGTAACAGGAGCTGCATAATTCCACGTCACCGTTCGAGTAATATTCCTCGTTTTCAAAGATGCTTTCCCCGCAAAACTCACATTTTGCCGTTACAATTCCGCTTTCGTAATCATCAAGAATCGCCTTGTCCATCGCGTTTTCAAAAGC
This sequence comes from bacterium, assembly GCA_030536655.1. Taxonomy (GTDB): domain Bacteria; phylum Bacillota; class Clostridia; order UBA1381; family UBA1381; genus UMGS1958. The sequence continues at coordinate 9,609 of JAUNPN010000078.1, forward strand.
GGGGTCGTCATTTCTGTATATCACTTTTCCTCCTTTCCGCACCGGCAGCCCGAAAAAATCAGTAAGGTCTGCCTAAAGAGCCTACACAAACGTTCGATTGAGAATAGCATTTGTTTTTTGTTTCGTGTTCTCTCTGAATGCAAATATATAATAACATATGTTCGCTAAAAAGTAAAGTCATTTATGGGACAGTAAATATTTTTTTTCGATACTCAAAACGCAGTTTGATGTATACACGTTGTATGCAGCTTTATAAAAAACGTATACATAAACGCAGAAAATGCATACACGCAGTTAAGACGTATGCAATCCGAAAAAAAATGTATACACAAAAGCCGAAAATGTATGCGGATTTTCAACAAGTAAGGTAAAGTAAAGTAAAGTAAAGGGAAGTGAAGTGATTGGAAGATAAGAATAATAAAAACCGGCATTCTCACACCGGAAAATATTTCCGTTACAAAGCTTCCAAAAAAAGACAAGTAAATTTTATTTTTATGATTATTATGATTATAAAAACCACAAAATCCCTCATGATATTCGGCAAACCGCACAAATAATTGCCTGATTCAAGACAAAAATCCGCAGGAATACCCGCGTATTTAAAGTCTTTTAACGCAGAAGGCAGCGTTGGCTGTGTGATTTGACAGGCGCAAAAAAAGCTGAAAAAGTATTGACAAACAGCGAAAAAAGTGGTATAATATTAAGTGATTGAGAGCAGCATTGCGATATATTTAAATATTCTCAGGGAGGTGTGAAGCGTGGCAATAACCTTGCAGGAATTATTAAACCGCCTGAGAGAGAACCGCCGGTACGCGGCTCTGCGCGATATATTCACCGCCATGAACGAGGCGGATACCGCCGCATTATTCGATGAGCTGCCCGAAGCGGAGCTTCCCGTTATGTTCAGGCTTCTGCCAAAGGATCTCGCCTCCGATGTATTTGCGCATATGGAGAGTGATTCTCAGGAGCTGCTTATAAAGGGGTTTTCAGACGCTGAGCTTAAGGAGGTTCTTGACGAGCTGTATGTTGACGATACCGCCGATTTGATTGAAGAAATGCCGGCGAACGTTGTGAAGCGCATACTCGCAAATACGGAGCCGGAAAAGAGAAACGTAATAAACGAGATTTTGAAATATCCGGAGGACAGCGCCGGCTCGTTAATGACAATCGAATATATCAGTCTGCGTCCGAAAATGAGTGTTTCTGAGGCAATCAAGCGGATACGCCGCACAATTACGGATACGGAAACAATATATACCTGTTATGTAACCGATGATAACAGACACTTGCTTGGATATATTTCGCTGAGGACGCTGCTTCTTGCAAAGCCGGACTCGCTCATAAGCGATATAATGGAAGACACTGTAATATGTGTGCATACCTCCGACGACAAGGAGGACGTGGCAAAGAAGATGTCGCATTACAGCTTTGTCGCAATACCGGTTGTGGACGCCGAGAACAGGCTTGTGGGAATTGTAACCTTTGACGACGCGATTGACGTTATGCAGGACGAAGCGACCGAGGACATCAAGATGATGGCGGCAATTGCTCCGAATGAGGAGAGCTATTTCAAAACCTCGGACTTCAAGCATGCAAGAACACGAATAGTATGGCTTTTAATACTAATGCTTTCCGCGGCTATAACGGGCGGAATTATAAGCGGCTATGAAGCAAGCTTTTCAGCCGTACCGATGCTTGTTTCGTTTATCCCGATGCTGATGGGTACGGGCGGAAACTGCGGCTCGCAGAGCTCGACGCTGGTTATCCGCGGAATGGCGATTGACGAGATTAAGCCGGGTGATTTTTTCAAGGTAATATGGGTTGAATTCCGGGTGTCACTGCTGCTCAGTACAGCGCTTGCGCTGATAAACGGGCTGCGGATACTTATCATGTACCGAGATCCCATGCTTGCGCTTGTAATATCACTGTCGATTGTCGGGATTGTGATAATGTCAGAAATGATAGGCTGTATACTGCCTATGCTCGCAAAGCGGCTGCACTGCGACCCCGCGGTAATGGCAGCGCCGCTGATTACCACAATCGTCGACGCATGTTCAATTTTGATTTATTTCAACATAGCCTGCCACCTTATGGTAATCGGGTAGGAGTATGGAGGTATAGGGAAAGGTCAGGTGTTTTCGCCTGACCTTTCCCTATTGCTTACGAAATTCATGAGCCTTTCAGAGTCTGTCCGCAGTTAAGGAACCGCGCAGACCGGCTCCGGGAACATGCTCTTATTCTTCAATAAGTCCCGCGTCCCTTGCGGTTTTCAGGAATGCGTCAATCCCCTCGCGCGCAGTCTGCTCGTCCGTATCGTACTCCTTAAGCATCTCGTCAAGCATAGCCTGATAAGTAGTGCCGTTCTGGAGCAGTTTCCATAAGAAAGCGCCGGACTCATTCAAAGTAATCAGTCCGTTAAACTCCTCCGACGCTTTACCGATTGCAACAACGACATTTCTGCCGCCTACGCTTCTTAATAAAAATCCTTTTTTTGTTTTCATGATAAAAATCCCTTTCTTTCTTTACGGCGCTTCTGAAAACCCCAAAGACGTCCGCCAAACCGCACAGCCGGCTGCCGGAAAAAAATCAGCAGGAATACCCGCGCATTCAAAGCTTTTCAGCGCGGAAACCGGCATCGGCTGTGTGATTTGACAGGCGCCGTGAGGTTTTCAGAAACGCCGTTTATTTACTCATAGCTTCGTATGATACATGAGCCGCTTCCGGCTCCATATTGCAGTAAAGCTTGTATGCCGGAATTTCCGAGATAACCCTGTCCAGCACGTCAAGCATCTGAACCATGCGTTCCTCCTCATACGGACGTACCGTCTGATTTAATATTCTGAATGCCGCCTCATCAGCGTCCATTCGTTCAATTGTATTTACCGCGCCGCGTTCGAGCGCGCAGATCCCCTGCAAGGGTACGCCCTTATTCACGTTCCAGTCGGTTTTGCCGGAAAACGGAGTGCCGTACACGTATATGCCCTTGTCCGTAAGCATAATCGCGGGCTTATCATCATTTAAGATATACGCCCCGTCAAACTCCTTAAGCCAGAGCTGAGTATGCGTGCTTTTGCCCGTACCTGAGGGCGCGCTGAACAAATACCCCTTGCCGTTGTATACAACGGCGGACGAATGGAGAAGCATTCCGTTGAAGGCGGGAAGCGCGTTGTAAAATTCCGAGCCAAGCCAGATATATTCGCAGTCCTCCAAGGTAAGATGCGGATTTTCCTTTTGACGCTCCGCAAGGAATTCATCGGAGAGGCGTATTTTTATATTGCTCTTTCCGCTTCCGGCGGTTATGTAAGCCTCGCTCTGCTTTATTGTACGAGGATATTTCGGCTCCATATCCACAAGCACGCCCGCTATGTTATAAATCATTCATTTGCTCCTTACTTTTTATATTTTATCATACGCGCGAAGCCGCCGACCGGCTTTGCTTCACACAGATATAATAATTACAACACCTTAATTGTAATTATACCACATCAGTTCCGTTTTGTCTACAGCAAAAAAACATATTACCGGAAAAAACCCGTCCCCCCTGCCGAGAATATTTTCCAAAAGCCCTTGACACTGTCTGAAAATTACTGTATAATGTAAGATGATTTTTTATATACCGAGGAGGATACAAAAATGGGCAAAGCATTGATAATCGGCTGCGGCGGAGTTGCATCCGTTGCGGTTCATAAGTGCTGTCAGAACAGCGAAGTTTTTGAAGAAATCTGTATTGCCAGCCGTACAAAAAGCAAGTGCGACGCGCTGAAGGCAAAGCTGGAAGGCACTTCAAAAACAAAGATTACAACCGCAAGGGTCGACGCGGATAAGGTTGACGAGCTTATCGCTCTTATCAACGATTTCAAGCCGGATGTTGTACTTAACCTTGCGCTTCCGTATCAGGATTTAACAATTATGGACGCGTGCCTTGCTACAAAGACGAATTATGTTGATACTGCAAATTACGAGCCGGAGGACACCGCAAAGTTTGAATACAAATGGCAGTGGGCATACCGCAGGCGTTTTGAAGAAGCGGGAATTACCGCGCTTCTCGGCAGCGGCTTTGACCCAGGAGTAACGGGCGTATTCTGCGCGTATGCAATGAAGCACGAGTTTGACGAAATAAATTATATAGACATACTCGACTGCAACGGCGGCGACCATGGCTATCCGTTCGCAACCAACTTCAATCCCGAAATCAATATCCGCGAAGTCAGCGCGAAGGGCAGCTACTGGGAGGACGGAAAATGGGTTGAAACCGAGCCGATGGAAATCAAGCGCCGGTATAATTTCAAGGAAGTGGGCTGGAAGGATATGTATCTTCTTCATCATGAGGAGCTTGAATCGCTCGGATTAAATATCAAGGGAATCAAGAGAATCCGTTTCTTTATGACCTTCGGACAGAGCTATCTCACGCACCTGAAATGCCTTGAAAACGTAGGAATGACCTCGATTGAGCCAATTGAGTTTGAGGGCAGACAGATTGTGCCGCTGCAATTCTTAAAGGCAGTTCTTCCCGATCCCGCCACGCTTGGTCCGAGAACTGTCGGCAAGACGAATATCGGCTGTATTTTCCGCGGCAAGAAGGACGGTAAGGACAAAACATATTACTTATATAATATCTGCGACCATCAGGAATGTTATAAGGAGGTAGGCTCACAGGCCGTTTCATACACAACCGGAGTTCCGGCAATGATCGGCGCAATGATGCTTATGACCGGCACATGGAAGGGACCGGGCGTGTTCAACATTGAGGAATTTGACCCGGATCCGTTTATGGACGCGCTGAACAAGTGGGGACTTCCGTGGCAGGAGGACCGCAATCCGGAGCTGGTTGACTGATGGATTATTCGGGAATAAAAACTCCGGCTTATGTGGTGCATGAGGACTTAATCCGCCGGAACTGCGAGGTTCTGCGATATGTTGAGGAGCAGACGGGCGCGCATATACTGCTTGCGCAGAAGGCATTCTCAATGTATGCGCTGTACCCGCTGATAGGGCGGTATATTTCCGGCACGACCGCGAGCGGACTTCATGAGGCACGTCTCGGCTACGAGGAGATGGGCAAGGAAAACCACATTTTTTCACCCGCATACCGTCCAGAGGAAATGGATGAAATCCTTGAAATCTGCGACCACATTATCTTCAACTCGTTTAACCAATGGGAGAAGTTCAGGGATAAGGCGGCGGCAAGAGGACGTTCCTGCGGCATACGCATAAATCCGGAATGTTCTACCCAGGAGCATGGAATCTATGACCCGTGCGCTTACGGCTCAAGGCTTGGCGTGACGGCGGAAAATTTCCGCGGCGATATGCTTGACGGCATAGAGGGACTTCATTTCCACACGCTCTGCGAGCAGAACAGCGATGCTTTGGAAACGACATTAAAAGCGGTTGAAGCGAAATTCGGACAGTATATGCATAAAATGAAGTGGATAAACTTCGGCGGAGGGCATCATATTACACGCAGCGATTACGATATTGACAAGCTGATACAGCTTATAAGGCATGTTAAGGAAACCTATAACGCGGAGGTATATCTTGAACCCGGCGAGGCGGTTGCGCTGAATGCGGGATACCTTGTAACAACGGTCATGGAAATTGTCGAAAACGGAAATAAGACTGCAATTTTAGACGCGTCCGCCGCATGCCATATGCCGGACGTGCTTGAAATGCCGTACCGTCCGGCGGTAATCGGCGCGGGTGAAAAGGGAGAGAAAAAGTATTCCTACACGCTTTCAAGCGTGACCTGCCTTGCCGGGGACATTATCGGTGAATACTCCTTCGATGAGCCGCTGAAGGAAGGCGACAGGCTTGTATTCTGTGACATGGCGATATATTCAATGGTTAAGAATAACACCTTTAACGGAATCAACCTCCCGGACATCGATATTGCACGTGAGAACGGAAGCATTGAGGTATGGAAAAGCTTCGGCTACGAGGATTTCAAAATGAGGTTATAGCAATTAAGGGACACAAAACGGCGCAGAGCCGATTTGTGTCCCCTTTGTTTATACTTCAAGCCGCTGAGGGCGGCGAGATGTGCCGCTTATCTTTACTCCTTCCCCGTTTAGGAAAAGAGATGCGCCGGTTATCTTTACTCCTTGCACGTTTGGGCAAAGAGCTGTGCGCCGCGTATCGTTACT
>JAUNPN010000251.1 GCA_030536655.1 bacterium
CAGACTTCGGCATTGCTATAGACCCAAGCCTTTCCTGATTGTGAAAGATTGCTTTCCATCTCTATGTAACCGCCTAAATCTCCGGCTTTCACTTCATCACCGGTTGCAGTTATAAAGCTCTTGCAAGCCTTTATTCGGAATAGGGTTCTACCAAACCAATTGATTTTTGATTCGGTTGTTAATTCAAATTTTTTCATTGTAATTTACCTCTATTCTTTCCGGCAGCTCTGCGATAACCTCCGCCCAATGCGCCGCTTCCTGCCATGTATCGGCATAAAGCCATTTTGCATATTCACTGTCCATGCAGTAACGACGATTCCACTCTATCGGGCAGTTTGAACAAGTATTTTCTGCATATTCACAGCAATAGCAGCACGTGGATATATACGGTATCCCAAATGTATCGAAATATTCATTTTTAGAAACTATTCTTTTTCTTATGCGTGTCTGTTCCGCAATCCACCGCCACATTTTACGATGATTTTCTATAGCTTCTTGTTTAGTCATTTGTCAGTCCTCCTGTTCCATTCCAACTTGACTGCTGTCAAATCATGCCCGCTTGGGTATCCATCAATTGGAATAGGGCAAACAGGATTTTCGCATTTTACCATAAACATAAGACTCCAACTTGACCACTTTTCTATTATCGGCTTTTCGCCGCAAAACGGGCACGGCTTTAATTCTGTATCTTTCATTCTTCATCATCTCCTAAATCCATTTTTGCACCGCAATGAGGGCAGAACGGTGTTATATATTCCGGGGTGTCATGTTCGTATCCACATTCGGAACACCGATAATACATGTAATCGTCCGGTATCCACTTCCCATGCTTAACCTCTGCAACATCAGCAATGGGTACTTGTTCTGTAATTTCAGATATATGTTCAGCAAAACCGCCGTAGCGCTTACCGTATGAAATACCATAATCTTTGCATAATTTCCCAATTTTCTTTTGAGTAGCTTCACGTTCTATGTATTCAGCCATTATTCATCACACTCGCTTTCATTATAGTGGTCGATATAGCGGTCAATATTGGTTTTTATAAACTCGTCTATACAGTCAAATTCAATTTCATTTTTAGCTCGTGATTTGTCGTATAGGTTCATGTTCCAATACCCTGATAGGTTTTCTTCGTCTGCAAGAACAACAACGGCTATGCCTTTTACATTGTACTGCTCAAGGGTATTTAACATTTTTTCGACAAACTGTGTATATGGCTGCTTTGATGTGCTTGCTATGATGTTCATTATTCATCACTCCAATCCAGCGCCTGTCCGCAATTCGGGCAATAATCTGTTGCGTCATAATCAACCTCAAATTCGTGCCGACAATTTGGACAATATGCCGTATCATATAAAAGCTGTCCGTTGTCATCATATCCATCAGCCTCATATTCAGGCTTTTTCGGCAGCTGCTTTTCAAGTGCTTCAATTGCTATATTTATATCAGCAGTCCTATTAATCCCTATAAAACTTTCCCAGTTCGTCAAAACGTCTAATCTGACAGCTCGAAAATACTTTATGGCTTTATTAATGTCGTTCATTCCTGTACCTCCAATCTCTCAAACTCAATGACCCATACCCACGGATTTGCGTTCCAACCGTAACTGGCAATGTCGGTTTTCTTTACAGTGTTGTCCCACATATAGGGAAACCCGCAAGCTGTTGATGTATAATCGTTACAGCCCTCTTTCTCTGCTTCTTCATCGGTTATATCCTGCAATCTCTCCACTCTCACTTCCGTTACCCGCAGGAATATCCGCGCCGCTTCTTTCGGCATATGGATTGAGGGGTGCCAATTTGTAACAGGAACCTTCATTGTAATTCCATGAAAATACTTTTCATCATCTGCTTTATAAGCGTATGTATTTATAATTCGTCCGCAAGGTGCGTAATCCGTGAATGGTGCCCATGTCTCACGAACATACAGAATATCTCCTACGTTATATCTCGGCAAACACAGTTTTTCGATTATCTGCGCATCTGGGACTTCCGGATTTTCTTTATGAAATGGACTATTCAATATTGCGTCCGTATCATGCTTCACAACTCTCCTCGTCACCGTTTTGCACCCGTCCAATATTGCCCGAACCATTTCGGTATTAAACAGTATCGGCTTTGCTTCGATTAATAATTCAGCTCTGGTCATCATGTGTCTCCTTCAGAAAACGAGCATTTCATTCTTTTATTTGCGTAGATTGTATTCATGTCATACCTCCACTTCAATATCAATTCCCGTAATT
>JAUNPN010000252.1 GCA_030536655.1 bacterium
TGATAAATGAGAATTGATAAATGAAGACTCCTAAAATTATTGCAGAAGTAGGTTGTAATCATAAAGGTGATATGTTGATTGCAAGAGAAATGATAATGACTGCCTCCACCTATTGCAAGGCGGATGTTATCAAGTTTCAGAAACGTTGTAATAAAGAACTACTGACTCCAGAGGAATATGATGCTCCCCACCCCCATCCAGAAAATTCTTATGGTAGGACTTATGGCGAGCATCGTGAGTTTCTGGAATTTACGCTTGATCAGCATCGACAATTGCAAGAATGGTGTAATGAGTTTGGTATAGAATATTCCACTTCTGTATGGGATGTTACTTCTGCAAGGGAAATATGTACATTGCATCCTAATTTGATAAAAGTACCGTCGGCTTGTAACTTGAATAAGAAGCTATTGGAATATCTTTGCGAAAATTTTGGAGGAGAGATTCATCTTTCTTTTGGTATGACTACCCGTGCGGAAGAAGAACAGATTATTCGTCTTTTTGAAAATAAAGCTCGTAATAAGGATTTGGTAATCTATGATTGCACTTCTGGCTATCCCGTGTCTTTCGAAGATATTTGTTTGTTGGAGTTGATTCGCCTTCGTGAACTTTATGCAGAGCGTGTTAAAGCTATTGGATTTTCTGGTCATCATCTTGGTATAGCAGTTGATTCCGCAGCTGTAGCTTTGGGAGCAGAATGGATAGAACGTCATTATACCCTAGATCGAACTTGGAAAGGTACAGATCATGCAGCATCATTGGAACCAGATGGAGTGCGTAAACTGGCTCGCGATTGTCGTGCGGTAGCCAAAGCTTTAACTTATAAACAGGAAGAAATTCTTGATATAGAGAAAGTACAGCGTAATAAGTTGAAAAAGAACCAAGTGAAATGGCTATGAAAACAATAGCATTTATACCTGTAAGGGGAGGAAGCAAATCTATTCCTCTTAAAAATATAAAGCCTTTTTGTGGTAAACCATTGGTGTGTTGGAATATAGAGGCTTTAGAAAATAGTTCATTAGTAGATAGAATTATAGTGGCTACTGATTCGGTGCAGATAGAGAATGTGGTATTGAGTAATCGTTATCGGAAAGTGAGTATTTATCACCGTTCTGCGGAGAACGCCTGTGATACAGCAACTACAGAAAGTGTCATGCTGGAGTATATTAATAAAATGCATCTTTCTGATGATACGGTTTTTATGTTAGTACAGGCTACTTCTCCTTTGACTGAGTCTTGGCATTTTACTGAGGCATTGGAAATATATGCAAAAGGTGAATATGATTCTATGTTAACCTGTGTTCGTAATTACCGTTTTTTTTGGAATGCTGACGGAACCAGTAAGAATTATGACTATATGAAGCGTCCTCGTCGTCAGAACTTTTTGGGTGAATTGATGGAGAATGGTGCATTTTATATCAATACTGTTGGTAATATCTTAAAAAATGGCAATCGTTTGGGTGGGAAAATCGGTATCTATGAGATGCCGGAATACACGGCAACGGAAATAGACGAACCTGATGACTGGATTATTCTAGAAAATCTGATGTATAGGCATATACTGTCTAAACAAAAAAGTCAAAAAAAGAAAATAAAGCTCTTCTTTTCGGATGTTGATGGTACGCTGACAGATGGAGGTATGTATTACTCAGAAATGGGTGATGAACTGAAAAAGTTTAATACTCGTGATGGAATGGGGTTCCAGTTATTACATAAATCTGGTATAAAAACGGGTATCATAACTTCAGAGAGTACAAAAATAGTAGAGAATCGTGCCAAGAAATTAAAGGTGGACTATTTAATCCAAGGGAAATGTTGTGGTGGGAAGTTTGAGGTTGTTAGAAAAATATGTGAACAGGAACATATTTCATTGGATGAGGTAGCTTATATTGGTGATGATGTCAATTGTTATGAGCTCCTTTGTGCGGTAGGAATAAAAGCTTGTCCTGCGGATGCTTGTAAAAAGGTGTTGGAAATAGCTGATATAGTTGTGTTGGACAAGAAGGGTGGAGAAGGTTGTGTAAGAGATTTTATAAATATGTTATTGGGTAATTATGAAATTTTATAAGTCGTTCGTTTATTCTGTTTATTCATTACTGAAATTATTACGCTATTGCAAGTGGGATTTATATAATTCGTTGAATAAAATGGAAACTGAAATAAAACGGTTGATAATTCTTGGTAATGGTTCTTCACTTAACGAAGTTTGGGCTGATTTAGATTTTTTTTCTGCTGATTATA
>JAUNPN010000253.1 GCA_030536655.1 bacterium
TTGTCAAGTGAACCGTGGAATAAATGCGACTGGTTTGTGCATTTTGCTGATTTTTAAAAAAACAAAGATTTAATGTGTCCGAAATCTTGACATAGTACCATAATTTTGTCAGAAATTCAATTCGCACACCATCCAAATATTCTATATAAATTTCTATGTGTAAAAATCGCCAAAGTATACCATCATCAATCTTCTTATTTAAATTTCCGCAAGATTAATCATCTTCTTTTTCTTTCTTAATGCATAATCAAAGGTTTTAGCTGCGCCGCCCCAACTGTGTGATACGTATACAATGACGATATCGGATCTATTTACCATGTATTCATTGCGTTTTAGAACAGCGAAACGCTTAGGTGTGTTTTCAAGCGGCGGATATTCTGAATAATCGTATAGCTCTTTGTCAAAACTCCTGTTAATGTATGGCACAACGAGTACAGATTTAATATGAGGATATTTCTTTTTTTGTGCTTTGACCGCAGTTGCTGCCATCTGATCAAATTTGCCGTATCCGCCGAGAAGAAATTCATCAGCTCCTTGCCGAATCAGTTCCTCTATTGTATCATTCAGCTTTTTTCGTATCGCATCAGGATATGTTTCGTCTCCGTGCCCGCAAAATGTTACTATCATCACCGGTGGCCTCCAATATTATAAAATATCTTTATAATATTATACTATTGCTCAATATATTAGTCAATAGCTCAATATTAAAAGCAGTGTTTTAAACCAAAATAATATATAATGAAATAAACTTATGTGGAGGTCTAAAATGAGCAAAAATACTGAGTTTAAGAACCGTGACAGATTTATAGAATTAGGGCTTACTATTGCTGCTGTGAGAAAAATGAAAGGATTATCTCAGGAACAGCTTGCAGAAAAAGCAGGTATCAGCCGTTCGCATTTAAGCTCTATTGAAGCCCCAAATATAGTACGTCCGTTTTCTGTAGAGGTATTATATAATATTGCTGATGCTCTTGACATGAGAGCCGGTGATCTGTTAAATACAAAATTTCCGTTCAGCCAATAATTTTTGAGGTAAAATATAAATGCCACATCTTTTGTTCCTCTATAGGCATAAAGTCTGAATTTGTTCTAAATATTATTTGACTTTTGTGCCGATAATATGGTATAATTATATTGAGGAGGGATAGCATGAACTATTTATCAGTGGCTGAGATGGCTAAGAAATGGAATATGTCTGAGCGAGGGGTACGTAATTACTGTGCTCAAAACAAAATACCCGGCGCATTCCTTACAGGCAAGACATGGAACATCCCTGAAAATGCGGAAAAACCAATGAGAAAAAACAAAAAAAGCGATGACCCTAAAAATCTGCTTGAAAGATTAATGGAGGAAAAAAACGCTTCACTAAAGGGCGGGATATATCATAAAATACAGATAGAGCTTACTTATAATTCAAATCATATTGAAGGCAGCAAATTGACCCATGATCAGACAAGATATATTTTCGAGACCAATACTGTCGGTATGGAAAACGAGGTCTTGAACGTTGATGATATTATTGAGACCGCAAACCACTTTAAATGCATCGATATGATAATCGAAAATGCCGCATATAAGCTCACAGAAAGATTTATCAAGGCACTCCATTTAACATTAAAGTCCGGTACATCTGATTCAAGGAAAGCATGGTTCAATGTCGGAGAATACAAAAGTCTCCCGAACGAGGTGGGCGGAAGAGAGACTGCAAGCCCCGAAGAAGTACAGCAGCAGATAAAAGAGCTGCTGCTGTCATATAATCAAAAACAATTTCACAGTCTAGAGGAGATCATTGATTTCCATTATCGCTTTGAAATAATCCATCCCTTTCAGGACGGCAACGGACGTGTGGGCAGGCTAATAATGTTTAAGGAATGCCTGAAAAACAATATTGTTCCGTTTATTATCGATGATAGTCTGAAAATGTTTTATTACAGAGGCTTATCCGAATGGAATAACGAAAGGGGCTATCTGATTGATACCTGTCTGACGGCTCAGGACAGATTCAAGCAGTATCTTGATTATTTCAAAATACCGTATGATGCATAATATCTATCCCGGAATTTTTCAAAATCCTCATTAAAACAGCCCCTGCGCCGAAACGCAAGGGCTTATATTCTGTGGGGTCTTCTTTTTGAAAAGGTGCGGACCTTGCACCTCTATCTTCAATTATGATATAACACAAACATTGTATTCTGTCAATATGAATTTTGAGACATTTGAC
>JAUNPN010000254.1 GCA_030536655.1 bacterium
TCAGATACTTTCTTGATGCAGTTTATGATATAGATATTCTGTTAAAGGTAAAGATGCACAAAATAATGTGGTAAATATAAGTAATCATGGAATTAGGTGTGTTTTGCCTTGGGGTAAAGAAAACACTTGTGCATTTTATGAGATGTTTCATTTTGAAATAGGTCCAAATGAGGAACGTGAATTAGATTTTGAAATCACACTGCCAAATGTCGGAGTTATGGGTGTATACAATATCTTATATGCTGAATAATAAAGCGGAAAGGAAACATTATGAAAATATATAAAATTTTATGCTTATTATTAATTGTGTTTTTTACTATAAACATTACAGTATATGCCGGTTTTGAATATGGAGATAAAAGCCAATTTCAAAATTTAGAACAGTTTTCAGAAGAACGGTACGTTATTTATAAAAATGCAGATTCAAATCGGATCGAACTTGCTGTTGTGACTGTGGACGATTTAGAGGATAGAAGTCTGATTATAGAATGTGAAGGACAGGTTGATGTACCAGAAAGTAAGGTAGCAGATCCTATAAATTCACACGATACAGAGCAGAAATATATAAAATATATAGCACCAATAGACAAAAAGAAGCTGACTATTTCAGTAGCATCATCTCCATATTATACAGTTAAGTGGTATTTAGAAGGAAATGAATGGATTAAGTTTGAGGATTTAAGTGTAAATCAACCTATTTGTAATAATTATAAGGAGGTATTGTATTCTGATTTTCCGATAATTGAAAAAATATATAAAGAAAAAACGGGAAAGTGTCATTACAGATCATATAGCGGTAAATATTATGTTGATTTTGATGCGGAAACAGTAGATTCAGGAAATGGTACATATGAATATAAATTTTATGCATTATTTTCAGATGACGGTATAAAGGTTGACAAGAAGGTTGAAATACCTTATATGCAGAATGGTGGGATCGGTGGTGCTTGTTCAGGAAATAATATAACCATTGTTATGGGGCTTCCTGATACGGTATTATCTAATTATCAGCGTCCGGAGGGATTTAACAGCGGAGGTGTTTATATATTTGATGAAAACTGCGAGTTGTTAGAAACAGTTCCGGCGAGAGGTTTACAAAGCTGTGATGGTTTTTATAACGGTTACTTTTATTTTTCTTCAAAAATATATACAGCAAAAGGGCAGTCAAGTACTTATTACACCAAATCAGCAGATGGAATTAATCATATAGATGTTACTAAAGAAGAGTATCAGGAGGTGATTGATCATATAAATGATAGACTTATGGAAACAATTATAGGAAAGTCCATTGAGTTTAGTTGGAATAAAGGAGGAATGACTACAATTTATTTGTCAGATTCACCAAATAGTAAAAAAAGTGAAATTGTATATGAGACAGGCTGTAAGATTGAAGACAGCACAATAGCGATTTCAAGTGATTTGTCTGGAAGTATCTTTCAATCAAAGTGGATATCAAGTATAATTGATGAAGAAAAAAATTATATAACTATGGATTATATATATAAAATTCGTTTACCGGAGATTGATAATACAATACCTTCAAATCCAAGGTCCGGATATGTTTGGACAACCGATGATTATGTGTTTGTTGATCAGGATATAGAATATGTTTTACGTATTCCTATGGAGCAATTTAAAAATCAGGTGTATGTACAGTTTGGTGATAAAATACTTGCATTTGAACAGCCTCCAGTCATTGAAGAAGGTAGAACGCTTGTGCCGATGAGATTCTTATTTGAGCAGATGGGAGCAGATGTTGATTGGAATGCTGAAACAAAAACAGCAAAGGCAACGCTGAATAATACAGCAGTATCGTTCAGCATAGATGATACTCATGCAGAAGTGAATGAAAAGCCTGTTACAATGGATGTTCCGGCACAGCTTGTAAACGGAAAAACAATGGTGCCGCTGAGGTTCTTATCCGAGGAGTTAGGATATACCGTAACATGGGACGAAGAAACAAGAACGGCAGTTATTGAATAACATAACATTCTGTTAATAACTCATCGTAAAATGTGAAAATCTGCTAAGTCACAAAAGAAAATCGTGGATAAATCGGTATTTTAGGAAAGAGTGAGGAAACAAATTTCTCACTCTTTTCGTCATTTCATGCATACTTAATGACATTTCAGGAAAAATATATTGAATTTATTTGATAAAGATGGTATAATTAGATATAAGGTTTTATAGAGGGGGATACGGAGCAGATGGACAGC
>JAUNPN010000079.1 GCA_030536655.1 bacterium
CGGTTGCCGACCATGATCTGCCTGATGAGGAACCGCCAGACGAAGAGCTTCCTGTCTCTGAGTTTAGTGTTGAGGATCTTCCTGATGACTAACCTTCTCTTACTGTTGACTACGAACCGCTTGATGATGCTGTTTCACCGAGAGGCTCTATACTCGGCAAAGCTGACGGGTCTGCCGATACCTCCGGTGACGCTGACGGGTCTGCCGTTCCCATCGGATCTGCCGATGCTGACGGCTGCGGACTTGTCGTAACATTCATATTGCTCGGTCCTATGCTGTTGCTTATTAAATATGTCACACCATATGCCGCTCCCGCAACAGCTATGCAAAGCAATGCTATAAGTATAATCTTATTCCTGCGCTGTTTCCTGCGCTTCTGTTCACGTCTTTCCTGTATTTCACTAAGCTGGCTCTTCTTTTCTTCCATCATTTTCTGAATCTGAGCCCTGCGGTTACGCTCATTTTCATCAAAAATTTCTTCGTCCGGAACAGACTCGTCCAACTCTGTATCCTCTGCCTCCGCAACTGTTTCTTCATTTATGACCGTTTCTTCATTTTCCTTAACCGCTTCAGGCTCATTTACCGGCGGCACGTCCGAAAGCTTCGCACCGCAGAACCTGCACTCATAGGAATCATCCGGAATTGACGCCCCGCATTTTTTACATATCATATGAATCTTCTCCTTTTATCTCATATATACATATTATTTATTATATAATTCCAAATACATTTTGTCAATAACTTATTTATTATCTGTTTGTTACAATTTAATTAATGACAAATTAAGGAAGCACTGATTAAATATAGTACGCAGTGAACACAGTCAGATTTTTCGTCAGATTATATAAAAAGATCGAAGGCATACTCGCGTATGTCGAGAGATTTTTGTATGATATGACGGAAAATATGCAAGTTCAATGCGTGCTAAGCCGTTAGGCGTTAATTAATCAGTGGTTCCTTAATCCTCATCTGCCGCCTTTTCATACACGGAACGCTGAAATCTGTCTGCCAAATCAATATTGTATTTCGCTGAAAGATAACCTGCCGCAGCTGACGCGACCGGCACTCCGTACATAAGTATCTGACCTAAAACCGTAATATGTCCTTCTGACGCGCCCATAAGTCCGTAAAACGGGAATGTCCAGAAATTGAACACAAAATTATATATCGTTGCCGGCATACCGATAAGGCTTCCGTCCGATGAGGAATATATCCATAAAAGCTTCCAGCCGATATGCAGCGCCGCCGTTATAAGCGAAATAATCACGCCAAGCATTACTCCCTTTGTCACTCTCGGCTTCAGCGGAGTAAAGCTCTTATAATCGCGTATCGCAAGCTTGCGCACAATATGGTACATAAATCCGGCATAAATCACGGTAAATACAATTCCGAGTATTTCCTTAAAGCCGTTTCTGCCGATAAAATACCAGAATGCAACGGTCTGAAACACAAAAGATATTCCCGCCGCTTCAATATGTGTCAAAACTGTCATCCATATCTGATATGGAACCGTTATTTTCATTGAATCACGCATTTTTAACTACCTCTAAAACATTAATTATCCTTTTGCCGCAGAACGCCCCGCAATTATTCCGCTTGACCACGCCCACTGCAAATTGTAACCGCCGCAGTCACCGTCTATATCAAGCACCTCTCCCGCAGCATACAAGCCATTTACAAGCTTTGACTCCATTGTCGAAGGATTGAAATCCTCCGTTAATGCTCCGCCTTTTGTTACCTGGGCATTATTCCATGACTGAGTTCCGGTTATCCCGAATTTCCAACGCTTAATACCATTAACGCAGGTCCTGATTTCTTGTTCGGAAAGTGTGCATGCTTTTCTCGAAAGCGGAGCAATTCCAAGCTCTTTTAGCAGCACCTGACCTATCCTCTTGTTTAACATTCCCACAAAAAAGCTTTCAAGCGGAATATCCGGATTTCTGCCTATTCGCATGTACATCATATTGAGAAGCTTCTCCGCGCTGTACGCGCTCATAAGGTCAAGCTCTATTTCCTTCTGGTTTTCATACCTTGATGAAAGAGAAAAGATCGGCGGACCCGAAATCCCGTAATCTGTAAAAAGGATTTCACCTTCCTCAGCATATTTACCCATTCTTACTGTCCCCGTAAACTTTATTCCTTTAAGCTTACCGGCAGTATCTCCGTCCGTTCTCATCTGCACCAACGAAGGACGAAGCTCAGTTATTCTGTGACCAAACTCCTTCAGCAGTACGTAACCCGTTCCCTTTGAACCTAAATCCGGCGCAGCCTTTCCTCCTGTCGCGATTATCACCTTGTCTGCCTGCGCCTTTTCTCCCTTGTAAGAGGTTATCTGAAATCCGCCTTTTGTTTTTCTGATTTGAGATACCTCAAAGCCCGTTACCATATTGACGCCGTCAGCTCCGCAGCGTATTCTTAATACGTCCAGCACCGCTGACGCCTGATCTGAATTGGGATAAACTCTGCCCTTATCCTCAACCTTTGCAACAATTCCAAGCTCCTCAAAGAAAGCTATAGTTTCATCGACCCAGAAACGCTTCATAACTCCTTTTATGAATCCCGTCTCCCTGCCGTGATAGTTTTTGAGTCCGGCATTAATATTTGTCATGTTGCAGCGACCGTTTCCGGTTGCAAGAATCTTTCTTCCGCAGCGCGGACCGCTCTCATACACCGTGACCTTTGCACCGCTCTCCGCAGCAGCAATAGCCGCCGCAAGCCCGGATGCTCCGCCGCCGATTACAGCTATCCTCATTCCTGCTCCTCCCGGTATTTTCCTGCCTTTTTCATGACCGCCGCGCGTTTCTGTGCGAATTCCTCAAGATAATCACTGAGAATAGCTCTCAGAACAGCTATAATAGGAACACTCAGCAGCATTCCCACAAATCCGAACAGCTTGCCTCCCACAAAAACAACAATTATAATAAGCAACGGACTTAATTCAAGCGAATTCCCCATAAGCTTCGGCGCAAGAAGATTGCCGTCCAGCTGCTGAATAATAAGCAGCGCAACCGCCGTCCATAGCGCCAGCCAGAAGCCGCCGGTTATAAATGTTATTACAATCGCTATAATACAGGATATAATAGATCCGAAATACGGAATCATATCCATAGCACCAATAAAAATTGCAAGAATAAGCGCATACTTCACTCGCATAATAGAAAGCACAATTCCGCATACCGTTCCGCAGATAACGCTGCATATAAGGCGGCAGTAAATGTATTTTGTAAAAATCGTATTTATACTTGATGCATGCACTATAATCGAATCCGCTATTTCAGTCTTAAACAGCATTTTTACGAGCCGTTTCATTCTGTTTATAATATTATGCTTATCAAGCAGCATATAAATTGAAGCAATTACCGCAATAAACGCGTTGATAACGCCGGAGGTCACGGAAAATACCTGTCCGACATAACCGCCCAGACTGTTTATATCCATAACGGACAGAAAAGACGACATCATCTTGTCTATACCCGGCATACTGTCCGCCAGATGAAGTTTCTGCACAAGTTCAATCTGACTCAGACTGTTAAACGCTCTTGTAAGGTAATCCGGAAGCGCCGCGGAGAAATCAAGCAGGTTCTGATACAAGGCCGGAACTACCGCACTGAGAGTAATGCCCAGAATTACGGCTGCCAGAATATAAATTACTGTTATGCTTATTCCATAAGCATGCTTTTGAATGTACTTATAATTCATTTTCTTCAATACTGAAGTAAGTTTTACCGCCGGAAGATTAAGCATATAAGCAATAATCAATGCCGCAAAAAACGGAGCTGCGGCAGCAAGCACAATTCCAAAGCTGTGGAATATTGATGTGAGGTTATCGAAGGTTTTATATACAACAATAACCGCGAATGCAAGTATAAACTTTTTAAAGTAATCAATATTCTTTTTAAGAAATTCTATCATCAAGTCAGTCCTTTCTAAATTGTAATATGCTCAGCTTATTTCTGCTTGTAACGCTGAAAAGAAGCAAGCAGATTGCCTTTTTGAGGGATGAAGTCGTATGTCTATACTTCGAATCCCGAAAACGGGCAAGATGCGCAGCTTATTTTCTGCTTGTAACGCTGAAAAGAAGCAAGCAGATTGCCTTTTTGAGGGATGAAGTCGTATGTCTATACTTCGAATCCCGAAAACAGGCAAGATGCGCAGCTTATTTTCTGCGTTACCTTAATGAAGGGGGATGCGCATGCATACACACATCCCCCTGATACGCTTATTTCTTTGAATCAGTTTTGTCTGCTGACGAAATAATAACAACAAGCTTTGCGACAAACGCACCGTTTGTAACAGTGCCGTTAATCTGTACTGTGTCTCCCGTATTTACCTTTGACATAGTCCTCATTTCACCATCTGTAGTGATGAACTTTGTGGTATTATCCGAACAGAACACAGTCTGAACTGTTCCGGAGCCGTCACCTGTATCTACGTTGATAAATCCGTATGACGGGTTAATGCTTGTTATAACACCGGTTATATTCCCCGATGAGGTCGATGTTGATGTTGCTCTTATTGCCTTTACAGCATCACTTTCTATAGTAATGGTCACTTTATCGCCCACGCGGAATGAGTAAAGCTCTGCTTCCTCCTTGTTCACCGTTATCTGACAATCCCTTGTAACCTCAAATTCCTCTTCATTACCGTCAATATTAACTGTAATCGTTGGTCTGTCCGAGAAAACAATCTGCTTTATTGTACCCTCTTTCGTAACAGTTGTTGACGTTGCGTCAATTCTTGTAATTACGCCGTATTCAAGAGTAAGCGTCACTCTGTCGCCCGCATATATTTTATCCATTGACGATGTTTCATTATTCTTTTTTACAACAACCTTATCGGAAACCTTATATTCCATGCCGTCATATTCATCATCCGCATGGCTTATTTTTACTGTAAGTTCCGGATTAATCGACACCTCAGTGACCGTTGCACCGGTTACCTTTGTTTCCTTCTTTGTTCCTCTGATAGCCTCTACCTTACCGTTGGAAAGTTCAATTTCAATTGTATCACCCTGTGTGAAGCTGTTTATCGTAGCCGGCGAATCATCAAACATCATGGAAACGTCTGCCGCGCATTCATAGGTTTTCGGTGAGCTTTCACCGTTCGGTGTGACCTTCACATAAAGCTTGCCCGATGAATTTGCCTTACCCTGATAGCTTCCGACAATGGTTTCGTCCGGTGTGGACGTTACCGCGTCAATGCTCATAAGCTTATCACTTGAGAAGGTGAACACAGCGCTCACACCCTCAACCATATCCTTCGGCTCATAGGATTCGCCCTCAGCACGCATTACCGTTTCTTCATAGTACGGATACTCGGTATTATTGCCATCCTTGTCCTTTAAGGTTACAAGTCTTGAATTCGTATCAACCTTAGTAAGCTTAGCAGTTTTAAAGGTATATTCACACTTATTTACAACCCTCGAAAGCATTACCGCAATCTGTGCTCTTGTAACCGGAGTTGTAGGCGAGAAACTTCCGTCATCCATTCCCTTTAAGATTTCCTGGTCGGAGGCATACTTAACATAGCCTACAGAGCTTGCCGGAATCATAAGTGCGTCCGTGTATGTAAGCTTTGCATTCTTATCCTCCTGAGCCTTCTTCTCTCCGCCCATCGCCTTTGTGATAATTATTGCCGCCTCATAACGCGACATCGGCTTTGACTTTTCATCATTCTTAAGGTATGTGACAAGATCTGTTTCCTTAAGCACTCCCTTATAAAGCAGGTACGCAATTTCATCTGTACCCCATGTAAGACTGTACGGCGCCATAACAGCATCAAACTGTTCATGGGCAATTGTCAGAATTTCTTTGTTTTCCTCGGCATTTGAGCCCATCACTCTTGCGAACAGCGACAGACACTCCTGACGCGTTACCTCATTATCCGGACGATAGGTGCCGTCCTCATAACCGTTAATATATCCTGCCGCAGCCATATCCTTAACCTCATCGGCCGCCCACGAATACTGCTCGTCCTTCATGTCCGTAAAGTTCACGGGCGCTGCAAGCACTGCAGGAGCCGCAACTGCAAATGCAAGAGCTGCTGCCGCAGCTTTCGTTATTATTATTTTTCTTCTCTCTTTCATAGCCTATTCCTTTCATCCTTATAAAGCAATTATATTATAACACAAGCTCAGCGCAGTCAACAAACCTTGCTTCACAATGTTACAATAAACATATTAATAAAAATCCGCATGGATTTCTCCGTTAATTATATTTATTATAACATATTTTTTGTTCCTTTTCAAGTATTTTTATATAATTGTAAAGATTTATTCTTATTCGTCATTTATTTGTCATATCTCTAAGCCTGCACAGGTGACATAATGACCATCTGCGTTCTTTTTTAATTATTGAGTATTTTGTTGATTTTCTAACAATTCCAAAAAGAATGAATCTGAACATTCGCAGCCGATAGAATAAGAGATATTTACACAAGGTCGTCAGCAGTTTATTTTTGCTGACGGCCTTGCTCATGCTTCCGCAGCCGTACAATTATATTTTACAGATGCCGAAGATTTTTACGGTAATTACGCAAATCCCTTTCACCGAATTTATTTATAATGTCGTCAAGCACAAACAAAAGCTTCTCTTTATCCTGCGGCAATTTTCCTTGAAGCTGTATTGCATTTGACGCGCCAAGCGCCGCAAAGATAACCGGAATATTAAGACTTTTCACCAAAACCTTTAATTCCTCGTATTTCTCTGTTTCGCTTTCCTCCCGCCAATTACCGTACCGGATTTCACGGTACAGCTCTGAGTTATGATAAATAGTAAGCATATTTGCACCGATTAGTTTGGGGTTCAACTGATTGCATGCGTCAGCTGTCAGCTTTGCTCCGGCTTTGCCCCTGCCGGCTCCCGAAATACCCGTTAGATAGAAAAAGCTATAACTTATGCCGACATCGTCCAGACGCTTACACTGTTCGATAATATCCTCCGCCAAATATCCTTTATTCATAAAATGCAGCGCAGTATTATCTGCGGTTTCTATCCCTATCGTCAGACCGTCAAAGCCTAATTGATTAAGCTCGTGCAATTCATTGTCCGTTTTCAGAGCTATATCAGTTACTCTCGAAAAGCACCCGATAGTCTTGACAGACGGAAAATATGTTTTTATCATAACCGCAATATTCTTCAGCTTCTCAAACGCAAGAACAAACGGATTTGCTCCGGTCAGAAAAACCCGGCAGTTACTTTTCTCTGTGAGTCCGAACAGCTTATTTTCTGATTTTCTCTGAGGTGAATGAAAGAACATCTGAGCTTCAGCTAAATCCGCTTCAACGTCCTCTATAGGCGACATTCGGAATTTAAACGGTAAATCTTCGTACAATGTGCAGAATTTGCACTTATGGTGCGTACAGCCTGCCGTGACCTCAATAAGCAGAGAATCTGCTTCATAAGGCGGCCGCCAAATTGTTCCTGTATAGTGCATAATGTTCACTCCCAATAAATTTATTGCAATACGTCATTGCTGAATATATTGTAGCATGAACGGTATCTTATATCAAGTACTGTCTTTATTTAGCAGTAGTACTATTTTTAATACTAAGAGCCTATTCGTAAATTAAGCGCCTCTTGCTTGCTGATATTCCGTCAGATTATTCAAAAAATCCGACTTTGCAATATGTATTTCTTTAATTACGGATAGGCTCTAACAATAAAAATATATTATACTTGATTTTTAAATCATGATGATGTATAATGAATACAAAGAGGTGAGAATTATGTCTGAAAATAAATTTACAGAACCGAGTACAATTGCCCGATGTGTTCCTATGAGCATGTTGCAATCGGTATTAAGCGGAAAATGGAAAATACTGATTTTGTGGTATGTATCATTTTATAAGGTACAGCGATTTGGAGAGCTTATGAGAAGAATTGATGGAATTACACAGTCCACGCTTACAAAGCAGCTGCGAGAACTGGAGTCGGACGGATTCCTGCACCGTGAAATTTATAAGGAAATACCTCCTAAAGTAGAATATACCCTTACAGAAATGGGAGAAAGTTTTATCCCCGTTCTTCAAACGATGATGGAGTGGAGCGAACTGCATCTGTGTCCCGGATATAAAAGTCCGTATTCGGGCGACCGATCTGAGCGCTAATCTGAACCGGAATATAATTCAGGCATATTACACCGATTATATACCTTTTCCGTTTACCGTATCATTTACCGTATTGTTGACCTTACCCAAGTAACCCATATACTTCCACGAGTCTTTTTTAAACGGAACTGCAAATGAAGCTCCGGCAAAAGCAAGGGTAGGAATCGGAATAAAACAGATAAAAAAACAGCTTTTGGTTAAGAAATATAAGATAAACGAAAAAAAATATAATCGAAATGGCAGTCTTATAAAATTTATAAAGCTTGTTTCCATGAATGACTGCATAACGTCACTGTCGGAGAATTGTTTTAAGAAAATCCGCCTGCATTATCTCGCACAACGAAAATAAGACAACCGCCGTCACAGACAGCGCTGCAAGATGTATATATTTTTTTTTGTATTTCCATAAAAGCCTTTTTACAGCAGACTTTTCCTCCATATAGTCCTCCCTTCATAAATTCAGAATGTACTTCGAGTTTTCCCCAATCATGCAGAAAGTTCCGGTAAATCTTACCGAAACTTTCTGAGCTTATAAATATTAATACATATTCTTTTTATCTGCCCAGCCTTCCTTGACAGTCTGGCGTGAACGCGCTATTGACAGGCTTCCTTCCGGAACATCCTCGGTAATCGTAGAGCCTGCGGCAATGTACGAGTGGTTTCCTACCTTTACCGGCGAAACAAGATTTGTATTACAGCCGACAAATACATTGTCACCGATTTCCGAACGGTATTTATTCGTTCCGTCATAATTGCAGGTTACTGTTCCGCAGCCAAAGTTTACATTTTTTCCTACATCGCTGTCTCCGATATAGGTAAGATGTGAAATCTTTGTGTCATCATTAATTGACGAGTTCTTAATCTCAACAAAGTCACCAACCTTGACATTTTCTCCCACCTTACAATTCGGACGCACATACGCGAACGGTCCGACATTTGTATTGCTGCCTATCTCGCTGTCAAGAATAACCGATGACATTATATTTACTCCGTTTCCAATCACGGCATTTTCAATACGGCTTCCCTGACCTATTTCACAGCCTTCGCCAATAACAGTATTACCCTTAAGCTCTACATTTGCGTCGATTATTGTGTCCCTTCCAATTCTAACGCCGGCTTCAATATATGCCGTTGAGGGATTAATCATTGTTACACCCTCAGTCATATGGTAACGATTAATGCGTTCACGCATGATTGTTTCCGCCTCGTTAAGCTGAATTCTGTTATTGATTCCTCTTATCTCGTCATTATTCTCAATTGCATACGCGCCTATTTTCTTTCCTGCCGAAAGAAGAATTTCAAGAGTATCTGTCAAGTAATACTCACCCTGAGCATTATTCGGCTGAAGTTTTCCGAGAGCGTAAACAAGGCTTGCCGCATCAAACACATACATACCGGAATTGATTTCGTTAATCTTTCTTTCCTCCTCAGTTGCATCCTTATGCTCGACAATCTTAACCACATTACCCTCGGCATTTCTCACTATTCTGCCGTAGCCTGTCGCATCATCAAGGATAGCTGTGATAACAGTTGCCTGATTTCCGCTTTCATCATGGAATTTAATAGCCTTTCCAATAGTTTCGGCGGTTATAAGCGGCGTATCTCCGTTTAAAATTACAACGCTGCCATTCGCTTCCTTAATAAATTCCGCAGCCTGCATAACCGCATGACCGGTACCCTTCTGCTCCGCCTGAACTGCGATTTCTGTATCATTTTCAATCTGAGGTCTTACCATATCTGCCTTATGACCGATAATAGTAACAACCTTATCCGCTCCTGCCTCCTTTGAAGCGTCAATTACCCACTTGCAAAGCGCCTTGCCGCATACCTTATGCAGCACCTTAGGCATCGCCGACTTCATTCTTGTACCCATACCCGCAGCTAAAATTACACTTGTAAACATAATATTCTCCCCCTTTTTTATAATATCATTCCTCTCACGCTCTCAGCATCATGCGCAATCTGAGTCTTAAGAGCATCAAGGCTTTCAAACTTTATCTCACCGCGCAGCCTTTTCGCAAAGGATACGCGAACATATTCACCGTATAAATTCTCGTCATAGTCAAGAATATGACTTTCAACCGTAATATGCTCCGCCCCGAAGGTCGGATTTTTTCCGACATTTATCACGCTTTTCAAACGTCCGCCGCGCGCATACGTTATTCCTGCATATACTCCCGGCTTAGGCAGAGCCATCTGCGCGTCATAGCAGACATTCACCGTCGGGAAGCCAAGCCTTGTCCCGTTCTGAAGCCCCTTTACTACCGGTCCCTCGACACAGTAGCGTCTGCCGAGAAACTTCTCCGAACGCTCCATATCACCGTCTTTTATCATTTCACGGATTACCGTGCTTGAAACAACCGTATCATCTATTGTAACCATATCGGTTACAAGAACCTCTACACCGTATTTGGCGCCAAGCTCTCTGAGCGTATCAACTCTCCCGGCAGCCTTATAGCCGAAGCTGTAGTCATAACCGCAGCATACAGCCTTAGCATGAAGCTCATTTACCAGAAACATGAAAAATTCCTCCGGAGATTTCTCCATAACCTCATGAGTAAACCGGCGCATCACCACAAAGTCCAAATCCTCTCTTTCAAGCAGCTCCAGCTTTGCGGTGTTCGGAGTTATAAGCTCAATCCGCTTCTTCCCTGTAAAATTCTTTGTATTTTCCTCAAACAAAAGCACTCCGCTTTTCAGCTCATGCTCCCGCGCATACTTTATTCCATTTCTGATAATCTGCATATGCGCAACGTGCAGACCATCAAAATTTCCCAGCGCAACTACTGTTCCCTCGTAAAATACCTGAGGGGCATCTCTGAATACTTCCATTATTCTACCTCTTTATCACGACCAGAAGGACTTTATCAATTTAAGCTTTCCGTCCTCAATCTGCGATATACAGATGAACCTGCCGTTATTATCATAAAGCCGGAGCATTTCTCCCTCGTACTTTCCGCGCCACGACATCCGCACACCGTTCATGATACTCTTTGTCTGTTTTTCATTAAGGTGTATCTCATCATAATCCGAAAACAACGTGTCAACATTTCTGAGCCTTTCTTCAAGTCTGCCGTTTTCGGCAAGCTCCGTCAGCTCCTCAACAGTATATGCCTCGTCAATAGTAAAGCAGCCTGTTTTTATTCTTCTGAGCGCGCTCATATATGCGCCCGTACCGAGCTTTTTACCTATATCATCACAAAGAGTCCTTATATATGTACCCTTTGAGCAGCTGACCTCAAATACAATGCGTTTTCCGTTAATTTCAAGAATATCAATGCTGTTTATTGTAACGCGTCTTGCCTTTCTTTCAACCTCAATACCCTCTCTTGCCAGCTCATAAAGCTTTTTTCCATTCTGCTTTATCGCGCTGTACATCGGAGGCACCTGCTCAATTTCCCCCTCAAAGCTTTTTACCGCCTTACGGATTTCCTCCTCGGTCACATTCACTTCATGTTCGTCAAGAACCTCTCCCTCCGAGTCAAGCGTGGAGGTAGTCCTGCCGAGAATCATTTCCGCCCTGTAGCATTTATCACTCAGAGTAAGCATATCAGCCGCCTTTGTCGCACAGCCGATACACAGCGGGAGTACTCCTGTCGCCATCGGGTCAAGCGTACCTGTATGACCTATACGCCGTATTCTTGTCAGTCTGCGCATTAAGCTCACCATATCATGAGAACTGCTGCCCCTTGGCTTGTCAACTATGATTATACCGTTCAACACAAAACCTCTCTGCATACTTCAATAATCAGCTTTTCAGCTTCTTCAAGATTTGTTTCCTTAATCGTGCAGCCCGCTGCCTTTATGTGGCCGCCGCCGCCGAATCGGAGCGCAATCGCCGATACATCAGCGGCTCCGTTGGAACGGAGATTTACTCTTATATCGCCTTTCCGCTCCTTAAGCGACACAGCAATTTCGGTGCCCTGAACACATCTCGGAATTTCAACGATATTCGGAAGCTTATCCTCGCTCAGACCGCTGCGCTTAACCATATCATCATCAATAATAACAAGTGTAAGCTTTCCGTCAAAGTACCGCTTAAGTGCAAGCATTGCTTCAGCCTTAAAACGAATTTCCTCCGGAGAATTTGAATCGAACAGCTGTCGTGCAATCTCCGCATGGTCAAACCCGTATTCGAGCAAATCAGCCGCCTCACGCATCGTCTGGGGAGTTACGCTCGAAAACTTGAAACAGCCGGTATCCGAGCTGAGCGCGGTATACAGCTGCTTTGCCGCCTCACAGTCAAGTTCCGTATGCATTTCCCTGAAAAGCCTGCAAAGCAGCTCTGCGGCAGCGGGTGCTTCACCGTCAACATAGTTCGCCTGAGCAAAATATGTGTTTGTGCGGTGATGGTCAATGGACACAGTATTATCTGCCGCATCAAATATATCCTTTCTCAAACCGAGTCTGTCAATATCTCCGCAGTCAAGGCAGACACACAAATCATGGTGCGGAGGGTTTTCACCCTCATACACCACATAATCATCACCCATAAAGGTTAGTCTGTCCTCAATCTTTTCACTCAAATATACAACCGCTTCCTTACCGGAAAGGCGCATCATATGAGCGAAAGCAAAGCATGAACCAATTGAATCCGGGTCAGCATTTACATGTCCCAACACCGCAACGCTCTTTGCATTATTTATTTTTTCAATTATTTCTTTCATTAATATTCCCTGTCTTACTTGCTGTATCTCTTTAAAAGAGCATCTATATGAGCTCCGTGTTCAATTGAGTGGTCAAGCTCGAAAAGAAATTCGGGAGTATAACGCAAATCTACTCTGCGTCCCATTTCACGGCGGACAAAGCCCGCCGCGCTCTTTAAACCTTCAATAGCCTTTTTCTGCTCTTCCTCTGTGCCCATAACAGATATATACACCTTCGCGTAGCGGAGGTCATTTGTTACATGAACCGCCACCACACTTGTCATCATAGGTATGCGCGCGTCCTTAAGCTCACGTATTACCGCGGCAAGCTCGCGGCGCACCTCCTCATTTATTTTATCAATTCTCGCCATAAGTTATCTTTCTACTTCCTCCATAATGAAGCATTCAATTCTGTCGCCTTCCTTAATGTCGTTGAAGTTCTCAATACCGAGACCGCATTCAAAGTTTTCGGTAACCTCCTTGGCGTCATCCTTGAAACGCTTTAACGAATCAATCTTACCCTCGTGAACGATTACACCTTCACGGACAAGTCTTATCTCCGCGTTTCTCACAATCTTACCCTGAGTTACATAGCATCCGGCTACATTTCCTACCGACGGTACCCTGAATACCTGTCTTACATCAGCGTATCCCAATACGTTCTCTCTGAACTCAGGTTCAAGCATACCCTTCATAGCTGCTTCTATTTCTTCGATTGCCTGGTAGATTACACGGTACAGCCTTATATCGACATCCTTTTCCTTTGCAAAGCTTACCGCGCCTGTATCCGGTCTTACGTTAAAGCCGACGATAATAGCATTTGAAGCGTCCGCAAGCATTACGTCCGACTCATTAATCGCACCGACTCCGCCGTGGATTGCTCTTACTCTTACCTCGTCATTCGACAGCTTTTCAAGGCTCTGCTTAACAGCTTCAACCGAACCCTGAACATCTGCCTTAATAATAACGTCAAGTTCCTTCATGTTGCCCTCATCAATCTGTGAGAACAGATTCTCAAGAGATACTTTTGTAACCGAATTGAAGCGATCCTCCATAATCTCCTGCTTTCTCTGCTCCGCAACTTCACGTGCGAGCTTTTCATTCGATACAACCACAAGCTGGTCACCGCCGGACGGTGCCTCCGAAAGACCCTGTATTTCTACCGGAGTTGACGGACCCGCCGTCTTAACGCGTCTGCCCTTGTCATTTACCATTGCTCTTACACGTCCTACGGCTGTACCGGCAATTACAATATCGCCAACGTTTAACGTACCGTTTTGAACAAGCACCGTAGCAACCGGACCTCTGCCCTTGTCTACTCTTGCTTCGAT
Source organism: bacterium (assembly GCA_030536655.1). Taxonomy (GTDB): domain Bacteria; phylum Bacillota; class Clostridia; order UBA1381; family UBA1381; genus UMGS1958. The sequence continues at coordinate 14,085 of JAUNPN010000079.1, forward strand.
AACTGTACCCTTTGCGCTTCTGTTCGGGTTTGCTTTAAGCTCCTGCATATCCGCAACGAGAAGTACCATTTCAAGCAAGCCGTCGATATTCTGCTTCTTCTTTGCCGATACCTCAACAATAACGGTATCTCCGCCCCATTCCTCCGGAACAAGATCGTATTCCGTCAATGCCTGCTTTATCATTTCCGGATTTGCGCCGTCCTTATCAATCTTATTTATAGCAACAATAATCTGAACTCCTGCCGCCTTTGCGTGGTTAATAGCCTCAACAGTCTGCGGCATGATACCATCGTCTGCGGCAACAACGAGAATTGCAACGTCTGTTACCATTGCGCCGCGCGCTCTCATTGTTGTAAACGCTTCATGACCCGGTGTATCAAGGAAGGTAATAATTCTGTCATTCAGCTTTACACTGTAAGCACCGATATGCTGCGTAATTCCGCCTGCCTCATGCGCCGTTACATCAGTGTGTCGAATTGCGTCAAGAAGTGAGGTCTTACCGTGGTCAACGTGACCCATTACAACAACTACCGGCGGACGCTCAATAAGCTCCTCATCACTGTCCTCCTTATCTGTTTCAGCAAAGAGCAGCTCCTCCTTCGTTACAACAACCTCACGCTTTACCTCTACTCCGAAGTCTGCTCCGATAAGCTCTGCGGTTTCAAAATCAATCGACTGATTCATCGTAGCCATAACGCCGAGCATAAAGAGCTTCTTAACTATCTCCGCACCTGTCTTGCCTATCTTTGATGCAAATTCTCCGACTGTAATTGTTTCCGGAATTTCCACTTCTGTGATAACCTTCTTCGGGATTGGCTGCTTCGACTTCTTCTTATCCTTTTTCCTGTCATTTCTTGACGCCTTGCCGTTCTCATTCTGGCGGTTCTTTCTGTTTCTGTTTTTCTTTCTGCCGCCCTCCTGTGAATCGTCCTGAACAAGTCCCTCAATTCTTTCGTTTGACGCAAGAGTGTCAAGGTCAACGTTAGCGGTTCTTGTATCAACATAACGATGCTTTTCCTTTGTCTGTACAACAATTGTTTCCGAATCATCATGCGAAATTGCAGAAAGATCTACCTTCTGACCGCTCTGCTTCTTTGCCTGGTTATGCTGCTTCTTCTTTCTGCTTTCCTTCTTTGCCTCATTTGCGGCTTTTCTTGCCTCGGCTGCCTTTTTTGCCTCCTC
>JAUNPN010000255.1 GCA_030536655.1 bacterium
CTTCCTCCTGTTACTAATGCGTATTTCATTTTTCTTGAAACCTCCCTTTTTTAAGGGCACTGACATACAAGCGGACACTAAAGATAAAATTAATCGGAGGTTATAACTAAAAGTTATTTTAAAAAGCGGAGAGAAGATTTTGTTAAATAAAACGATTCAGATATTTATATATATCTTTACATTTCATTTCAATTTGAGTGCCATCACTTCTAATGATGACACCAACAGCATTAAGAGGAACTTTTATCTTAATGCTTAATTCACAAAAAAAATAACTCATAATATATATAAATTTATATTATCGCTTCATTGCGATAATTTCTTTAATGGTCAATAAATAATATGAACAACATCATCTATCTCTCCGCTTTAATTGATAAAATTAGGTATAATATCAATTAGGTGTGATTTTTATTTATAATTATTTGCATAATTCTATTTATTTTTCTATATTGCGGTATGATATAAAAACGCTGCATTATGGCAACAATAAACAGCTTTTTGGAGTTTATGCAGGTTTTTCCAAATGAAGACTCTTGCATACAATATCTTGAGAAGAAGAGATGGAAAGACAGAATCATATCCCCTTTCGACTCTACTTCTACGGTTTATAAATGTAAAGGCCATAAATATCGCTGTAAAAACACAGGGAAGTATTTTACTGTAAAAACCAACACTATCTTTGCCAAATCAAAAATTCCTTTGATTAAGTGGCTGTATCTTATTTTCATCTATACTAAACATAAAAGAAGCCTTTCCTCTCATCAAGCTGCTAGAGATTTAGGTGTGACACAGAAAACGGCATGGTACATGATGAATAAGCTAAGGGAATTGACCAAAAGACAAAACGAATCTTCCCCAGAAGATTTTGCAGCAGTAATATGGGGGTGCGAAATAGATGAATCTTATATTGGTGGAAAGAACAAAAACAGACATAAGAATAAGAAAGTAGAAAAATGTCAAGGAAGGAGCTATAAAGATAAGGTTCCAGTATTTGGTATTCTTCAAAGAAACGGCAAATTAATAGCTAAGGTAGTAGAAAGGACAGATATGGAACATCTTCTTCCGATTATTAAGAAATACATAAAGAAAGGGAGTGTTATATATACTGACGGATTAGAATACTCAGGGATAACAGATGATTACATAATACGTTCAGTCAACCATTCCGCAAGACTATATGGATATTTTGAATTTGATGAAACGGATGCCATGATAATGGTATGCAATAATGGTATTGAAAATGCCTGGTCCCACTTGAAGAGAACAATTTTCGGAACATACTATCATGTAAGCAGAAAATATATGCAGAAGTATGTCGATGAATATGTTTTTCGATTTAATACTAGAAAACTTAGAGATTCTGATAGATTTCATTTATATTTGCAATATATATATGCTGCATAGGAGAATATGGATAATAAAGAGGAAAAACCAAAAACAGAAAAGAAAGGTAAATGAAAGATGGAGAAGGAAAAATAATTTCACAAAATATGCCTAAGGAATTTGAGGATATGATTGATCTTATTTTTCAAGAAGCAAAGGAAAAGAGCAAAAAAGCAAGAAAAAATGGTCTATAACATTGCATATTACAAATGATATTAAGAGATGTCGCAACATCTCTTTTTTTCTACTATCCCATCTAAATAGTTAACATTATGTAAAAATAACTTCGATTTAATTCGCTTCTTTAAATAATATATATTTTTGTAATCAAATTATATAAATATATTATTTATGAAGAAAATTACATTATTGGTTATTATGATTGTTACTGCATTTACACTAAATGCGCAATCATTAGTAAAATATCACGGTGAAGTTAATGCTGGGTATTCTGTTGGTATAGGTACATTTGCTACTAATCGCGTAAATATACACACGATACAAGGTGTTGACATTAGTAAATATTTCTCTACAGGTGTAGGAGTAGGATTGGATTATTATCACGAACTTTACGAGAAGGGTAAAGGTGAACTTGTATTGCCTCTGTTTTTGAATATGAAGGGATATTTACCAGCTACTGAAACGGTCAGCCCTTTCTTTTCTTTAGATTTAGGTGTTGGGATAGGATTAACAAAAGGAGTAGATGGAATGGCTGGGTTTATCTGTACGCCTTCCGTTGGAGTTAAATTAAGCCATTGTACACTACAAGTAGGTTATAATATGCAACGAAATTCAGAATATGGATTTGGATATA
>JAUNPN010000080.1 GCA_030536655.1 bacterium
TTAGATTGTAATTTTGTGCATTATTTAGTCGTGCTTAAGTTGTGGATAGTGATTACATAATCGCACACTTCGTCACGGCTTAAATCCAGCACAAGCTGATGGCGTATCTCAACAGGAGTGCGTTCGCTGACTTTAACCGCCCAGTCAGGGTGCTTTCTGTAAAGCTCAGAATCAGGGCTTATCATTTCAGGCTCAAACCACAAGCCGAATTTTAAACCGACCTCATTTATTTTCGCCGCCAATCCGTCTATGCCTGACGGCAATTTCTCTTTATTTACAGTCCAATCTCCAAGGCTGCACCTGTCATTGTTTCTCTTGCCAAACCAGCCGTCGTCAAGAACAAAAAGCTCAATGCCCGCATCCTTTGCTTTCCTTGCCATTGCAAGCAGCTTTTCTTCCGTGAAATCAAAATATGTACCCTCCCAATTATTAATAAGTATTGGTCTCTCTTTATTCGTCCATGCGCTTTTCATAAGATTATTCCTATATACATTATGATATTCGCGCGACATTGTTCCAAAGCCTGTATCGGAATAGCATATCACCGACTGAGGAGTATAAAACTTTTCGTTTGGTTTTAATTCCCAACTGAACTGATGAGGATTTATACCCTGCTGAACTCTCAAACCTCCGAATTGGTCTATCTTTGCCACAGTAGAATGATTACCGCTGTATATAAGCGATAAGCCATAAACCTTGCCGTGAGTTTCATCGGCGTGCGGAGAACAAATCATCACAAACGGATTCATTTGATGACCGCTTCCTCCGCGCGCGTTTTCTGCCTCGGCTTTAATGCCAAGTTTAAGAGGTGTGCGCACCATTTCGCGCTCACGTCCCCAGCCGCCGGCAAAATGCACCATATCATAGTCGCCCACAGGTAGGTCAAGATTAGCCGAATATGCGCTCGTTATCTCAATCGGTTTATCAGCTTTGTTGACTATAACCGCATTTCGCGCTACAATATCATATTCATCAAAAACTGTATAGTAAAGATGAACCTCAAAGTCAATGTTTTCGTCATATAAAATCACTTCAAGCGTATCCGCATTTTGATTGGCTTTGAACAAGCACGGCATTCCATCTATTACAGATACAGCATTGTTATGGATTTTGTATTCTTTCACCTTTAACTGCGATACTGCATTTTGATGTTTATTAATTATCTGATAAGCCGGATTTCTTAAATCGCTGTGTCCATAGGAAGGATACTCCTGCGGATAGACGTCAAGACTAAATTCGTTTGTTGCAAATCCCCATTCCTCACTCCATTCCTTTTTCATAAGCGAATAATCATAATCGGCAATTTTTTTACCAAAATAAAAATGCAGAAAATCACCCGTATCATTTTCAAACATTATGTAGCTTATATTATTGCCTTGCAGATGTATCGTTTTTCCATTTTGTATTATCATTTTCTTTCCCCTTTATTTATAGGACGCTTGCAAAATTTCCACGCAATCGTCAATCGTTAGCGGATATGGGTCTGATTCAAATAATCCACCCATTGTTTCCATAGCGTTTTTCGCTATTTTTTCAAATTCATCGGGTGTAATGCCGTAATCGGACATTTTGAGGTCGTCTACGCCACAATCCTTTTGCAAATTCACAAGAGCGGTGATAAAATCTGTCGGCTTGTTTGCGTCTTTTATACCCATTACTTGTGCCATTTTAATAAACCTATCATCACAGATATGTTTGTGGATAAGGAATGAATAATATGCCTTTGAAATCATAATCAATCCTGCACCGTGGGGCAAATCGTGATGATATGCGCTCAGTGCATGTTCCAGAGAATGTTCACTTGTGCAAGCGCCGACAACCATCGAATAGCCCGAAATGGTATTGCCGAATGCTACTTTTTCTCTTGCCGCCATATCGCCGCCGTCTTTAACAGCAGCTACAAGATTATTCGATACCGCTTCAATGGCGGTCAACGCTGTCATATCACTCATTAGGTTTGCAAATTTTGAAATGTAAACTTCCGTTGAATGAAATAATGCGTCAAAGCCCTGATATGCCGTAAATTTAGGCGGCACGGTAGCCATAAGCTCCGGATCAACCACCGCAAGCACGGGAAACAAGCTGTCATATCCGCCAAATCCGATTTTTTCGTTTGTTTTGTCATTTGATATAACACCCCATTGGTCTACCTCCGAGCCTGTTCCTGCCGTTGTGGTAATCGCAATTATCGGCAACGGCGTATTTTCAAGCTGTTTTGCTTTTCCTGTGCCGCCGCTTATATAATCCCATAAATCACCATTATTTGTCGCCATAGCCGCTATTGCTTTTGCCGCGTCCATAACGCTGCCGCCCCCAAGAGCTACAATAAAATCACAGCCATTTGCACGCGCGGCTTCTGCGCCGTTCATGACCGTTGACTTTAAGGGGTTAGGCTCAATTTCATCAAATAAATCATAATCCACATTTGCCAGCGATAATTGTTCCTGCAATCTTTCAAGATAACCGTTTTCTTTTGTAGATTTTCCGTTTGATATGACTATCAACGCTCTTTTGCCCGGCATTGCCTGAATATTCAAGTTGTTAAGCTGTCCATTCCCGAACAGAACCCTTGTCGGTGCATAAAAATTAAAATTCATTGTCTATCCCTCCATTTCATTCCGCTTCAATATCCAATCCAAGACCATTTATCCAAGAAACGATTGAACTTCTTGACGCACTCGACGCAAATCTTGTACCACTGTGCCAAGTTACAGAATCAGAACATAAACTATGTAAATTATTTGCACTGCTGCCTATGCCGCTGCTTGCAGAAGTGCAGAACGGAACAATGGTTTTACCGCTGAAATCGTAACTTTCTAAGAATGTGTAAATAATTTTCGGTGCTTGCCCCCACCAAATTGGGTAGCCGAGAAATATTACATCGTAGTCCTCTATATTTTCTATGCTGCCTGAAATTTCGGGGCGTGCCGAAGCGTCGTTTTGTTCGCGATTTGCCCTGCAATCCGTGTTATAGTTCAAATCTGCCGACGTATAGGGTTCCGCCGCTAAAATTTCATATTCATCTGCTCCTGTTGCATCAATAATATGTTTTGCAATTCCCTCTGTATTGTTCGTACACGAGAAATATGCTACAAGAATTTTATCTGTATCGGTCGTCGGCGTCGGTGTTGGCGTTGGTCTTGAATTAAAACCTGTTTCAACAAGCCAACTATCTATGCTGCTTTCTGCGCTTGAGTCTAATCCGTTTGTTACCGTTGAATTAGGACACAACTCTCGCATTTTGCTCATACTTCCATTTATGCCGCTGCCGCCATGAGTACAGAACGGCATTATTGTTTTACCGCTTAAATCATAACTGTCAAGGAATGTGCGTATCACAGGCGGCACTGTATCACCCCAAATAGGATAGCCAACAAGAATGGTATTGTATTGGTCTATATTGGTTATTCGTGTTAGAATTTCGGGTCTTGCGTCCGCATTTATTTCTTCCTGTGCGCGAGCAGTACATTCACTGTATATCTCCGAATACGGCTCTTTTGGAATTATCTCAACAATATCTCCGCCGATTTTAGAATGAATATTCTGTGCAAGATTTTCTGTTGTTCCTGTGCGTGAAAAATAAACGATTAAAACATCATTACTGTTATCAGTTAATGGTGTGAGCGTATTCATATCCCACAAAAATGTTTTAATACTTGAAGCCTTACCTAATTGTTCTCTTAAATCTTCTGCATAATTTCCGTTTATCGTATCATCGCCGTCATATATTTTACAGCCTAAAAGCGCATTATTTTCATCATACATAGCAACAATCATACTTGTGTCATTTGGCGCATTTGATACCGACACTGTTTCACTTGTCATAGCAAAATCTGCCGCGTATGATGTGAGTACAGAAGAAAATATACCGCAAACCGTCATTGTTAAGGCTAATATAAATGATAATAATGCTCTTGTTTTCATTTTATTAACCTCCTACTTTATATCGTTACTTATAAGCCACTCCTCAATTTGTGAGCTTGTCGTAGAGGAAGCGCCCCTCATTCCGTCTTTTACATCAGCGTTCGGACAAATACTTCTGATTGCCGAAACAGATGTTTCAATACCGCTGCCGCCGCTTGTGCAGAACGGCATAACAGTCTTTCCCGACAAATCGTAGGTTTCAAGGAATGTGTTTATAATTTTCGGCATAGTACCCCACCAAATCGGATAACCGATAAAAATGGTGTCATACTCGTCTATGTTTGCCAAAATCGGCTCAAATTCAGGTCTTGCACTATCATCTTGCTGTTCGCTGTTTGCTCGGCAATCGCTGTTATAATTTAAGTCCTCGTTTGTATAAGGCACTTTCGGAACGATTTCAGATATATCCGCGTCCGCCGTTTCAGCGATTGTTTCAGCTAACGCCTTTGTATTGCCTGTTGCCGAAAAATATACTACAAGACTTTTGCTGCCGTCGGTAGTTGTTTCCGTCTGAGCAGACATTGTTGGAGCGCTTGTTTCCTCCTCTTGTTTCGGAGTGGTATTATTTCCGTCCGTATTGCCGCATGCTCCTAATGTAATAATCATAAATGCTGACAGAATAATCAATAATACTTTTTTCATATCTCTGACAATCCTTTCTTTAATCATTTATATTTTTATCAATCCACTCTTTGACCTGTGTGCTTGAAGTGGAAGCAGCGCCCCTCATTCCGTCCTTTACGTCAGAATCGCTGCAAGCGCTTTTGATTGCGGAAACGGAGCTTGAAATGCCGCTGCCGCCGCTTGTGCAGAACGGCATTATTGTTTTGCCCGATAAATCGTAAGTGTCAAGGAATGTATTTATAATTCTCGGCATAGTGCCCCACCAAATCGGATAGCCGATAAAAATTGTGTCGTACTCGTCTATATTTTCAATGCTGTTGGCAATAGCAGGACGCGCAGTTTCGTCATTCATTTCACGGTTTGCACGGCAGTTATTGTCATTATAGTTCAAATCTGCGCTTGTATAAGGTACTTCCGGTACAATTTCAAATATATCCGCACCCGATGTTTCAGCGATTGTTTCAGCCAATGCTTTTGTATTGCCTGTACCCGAAAAATATACTACAAGCATTTTGTTCTCTTCGACCTCGTTATTATTAGTGTCGGAAGGCTCTTCCGTCGGTTCGGGTGTGGGTGTTTCCTCCGGCTTTGCCGTCGGCTCCGATGTTGGTTCTGTAACCGCTGCCGCTTTTGTAATTGTTACTCTTTGTTCCGTATCGTTCCAATCAACATCAAATTCAAAGCTCTCTGCAATAAAGCGAATTGGCAGCATTGTGCGGTCATTGATGATAACGGGCGTTACATCAAGCATTTTTACTTCATTGTCAAGATACGCCGTTGTGCTGCCTATGGTAAGTCTAATTTCCGTACCGTTATATACGAGCGTCGCCGTCTGCGTGTCGTTATCCCATGAAACCTCGCCGCCGATACCCTCAACAAATGCTCTGACGGGAAGCAATGTTCTGTCGTCAACAACCACAGGCATTGTGCCTTCAGCGTCAATGCTTTGCTCTGCACCGTTAATCGTCATAACAGGATTGCCTATCTGCATTGTTATAACTGTTTCCTCTGATTTTGAAGTTTCCAATGCTGAATTTATTGCGCCCATTATATTAAGCGTTCTCGGATAACCGTTATACGGCGTGCACAACAATACCGCCGCCCTCATCATATCTGCTGTGTTTCCCGATGACAAATTTTTGGAAACAGCCGCCGGAACCTCAGCTTCTCTGCCGCCCTCAGCGCCAAGCAGCATAAGGTCAACAATGTTTTGCGCCCGTTCGTTATCCGAAGTGACAGCCGCCGTCCCGTCTATATATGCGTTTACTGCGTCAATTATAATTTTCTGCATTTGCGCGTCAAGATTTGTGTCTATATACATATCGGCGTCATCTGTCTGATAATGTATCATTGTATCCGCAAGCTCTTGTGAATCGTTTGTATAATCTATATCTATCGGTTCTGCCGAAGCAGGTTCAACAACGCCCTCTGCCGGTTCACTCTCGTTTGCATTAACAGCAGCCAAAGCCTGCATTGTTTTTTCCTCGCCGTTATATTCTTCATTTGCAAGCAGCGCCGCACGAAGTATATCTTTTGAATGTCCTACATTCAGATTTCCTGTTGTATGAGAACCCACCTGACTGATACAAGTACCATTTGCCGCGATAGTGCTGAATGTGAGAAATTCTCTTGTATTCAGCGATAATCCTGCACGATTATAAAAATCACCGAAGCATATCCCCGAAAGATATAGTGTTTGCAGCTTTTGCTGTGCCGTCATATCATTGGTAATTGTGCCTATCTGAGGACCGAATATATGCCTTTGAACCGCAAGCCCGTCTGTGTATCTTGTTTCCTCGCTTGATGTAATACGGCTTTCGGTCGGAAGGTTTACGCCTAAGCTGCTAAGCGCCGTATCGGCTCTGTCCATTGCTTTTATTGCTCTTGTGTAACCGCAATACGGAGCAGACTGATAAATAGCCTCTTTGATTTCGACTGCCGTAAGTCCGTCGTTTACTGATTTTTGGACAGCAGCGTCAATTTTGTCATATTCTTGATTTGCCGTTAGCGTTACAAGGGTTGACATATCCTGCAAACGTATGTCAATGTTTTCATTGATAAATTCTTCTAGCTCCGTGTCTGTCATCTGACGAACCTCCCTTGTGATGGTTTCTGTGTCTGTCGAATAAAAACTGTCGCTTACTGCCAACGCATTTACCGCCGAGCCTATCATGACTGTGGCAGATAATAAAAGTGATATTGTTTTTTTCATTGTCAAATCCTCCTAAACTTTATTTTGTTAATTTTAAATCTTTTGACTGTTTTTAAGGCATATTTGTAATTATAACTTTCTGTTCATCTTGCAGCCAATCCACATTGAAGTGAAAATTCTCTGCGATAAACCGTATCGGAAGCATTGTACGGTCGTTTATGATTGTCGGCGCTGTATCAAGCGTTTGTGCAGTATCATTCAAAAATGCTACACTGTTATCAATAGCCAGCGTGATAATGTCGCCGCCATATGCCAAAAGTACCGTTTGCGTTTCGCCGTCCCATTCGACAGCGCCGCCCATTTCCTCAATCACCGCACGGATTGGGAGTAATGTCCTGTCGTTCACAATGACGGGGGAAGTACCGTTTTCGTCAATCAGCTTTTCTGTCCCGTTTACCGTCATATTCGGATTTCCTATTTGAAGAAAAACGCTTATATCCCCGCTTGTATTATTTTCTGCTGCGCAAGCAGTCAATCCCGTTGCAAGCAGCGTCATACTTAAAATGAACGCTAATATTTTTTTCATCATATCGCTAACCCCCTTTCTATCCAAGTTTTTCTTTATATATATTATAAACGACATCTATAAAAATGTCCAATACTTATTTTTAATATTTATCCATACATAAATTGTATGATTATTTTTTTATAATTTCGTAATTGTTCGCACTTTCAAAATTATCTTTTATACCCTCTGTTATAAACATTTTTCCGTTATCGTCAACAAATATTGCGTCAAAATCATTGCTTCTGCGCCAAAGCTCAATGCTCTTTTCAAGTCCCATTACAAACAGCGCGGTAGAAAGTCCGTCGGCTCTTGTGCCGCTTTCAGATATGATTGTAACAGAAGCAAGACCGCTTTCTGCACTTTTCCCCGTGTCAGGGTTAATGATATGATGATAGGTTACTCCGTCCCGTTCAAAATAACGCTGATACCCGCCGGAGGTAACAACTGCTTTATCGCTGATTTTTAATTTACCGATATGCTTTGATGTGTCGCGCGGATCTGCAACGCCTACTGTCCACAAGCTACCGTCCGGCTTTTTGCCGATTGTCTGAACATTGCCGCCCAAAGAAATAATTGCGGAAGTTATATCATTTTCCCGCAGCAGCTTTGCAAGCATATCCGAGGTATAGCCCTTTCCGATACCGCCGAGGTCAATAAGAGTATTATCGGGAATGGATATATTGCTGCCGTCAAGCTGAACTTTTTCATATCCGACATTTTCAAGAGCTGCTTGAAGCTCGGTATCGGACGGAACTCTGAAATTATTTCCGTAAAATCCCCATAGGTCGATAATCGGCGCTATTGTAATATCAAAGGCTCCGCCTGTTTCTTTGGACACAGAAAGAGCATTGGTTATTACTGTCGCTGTTTCTTCGGAAACAACGTCTGACTTGTTTTGATTGATTTTATAAATTTCGCTGTTTTCATTTCCTCTGTCAAGTAAATTTTCTATTCGTTTTATTTCATTTTCTGCTTGCGTCAGGACATCATCGCCGTTTGATGAATAGATTTTCAAATCCATTACCGTGTCCATAGCGAAAATTGTTTTTGAATATTCCTCTGTGTTATTGTCGGCGCATCCGCATAATAACAGACACGTTAAAACACTTAAAACAAAAAATAATCTACGCATAGTTTTCCTCCGACGATAACATTTTCAAATAATTTGTTTTCCGCAGTTGTTTTAATGTAATCTGTGCAACCATACCCGTAAAAAAGCCGGTTATAACTGCTGAAATTATAAGTACGGGCAGATACCAAATAAGCTGCGGTGTTTTCAAAAGGAACAGCGCCATCATTATTTGTCCGATGTTATGTCCGATTGCACCGAAAATACTTACAATCCACATTCTGTTTTCTTTTAAGAAAACAGATATTACGCTGATAAACATAAAACATACAAGTCCGCCCGAAAGGCTATACATAAAGCCTGTAATATTTCCTGCAAATATACTGCTCAACACAATTCTTAAAACAAGAATTGTAAAGGACTCTTTTCGTCCGAGCATATATAATGTCATTAGATTGATAACATTTGCAAGTCCTAATTTAATGCCGGGAATTGGCGCAATCGGCGGGATTTGCGCTTCAACGGTAAAAATAATCAGGGCTAAACCCAATAGCATAGACATAAAAGTTAATTTTTTGGTTTTCATTGCATAATCCCTCCTGTTACAGCGTCTAATTCGTCATTATTGTTTACAATCACAATAGATAATTTGTTAGGCAAGCATACTATGGGAAGTGTCCCGTTTGTAATGAAGCCTTGCTTTACACAAATTTTGTCGGGGCAGCTCGCGTGAATAATTCCGATTTTGTCGTTTTCCACGCGAACTGTATTATATCCGCCGTTTTTTGCTGTGATTTCAAATTCATACGGTTCTTTTACATTCTGTAAATCTATCGTTTGTATCACTTGACCGTCCTGAATTATTTGCGCGGTTTTTGCCGTTTCGGATAGTTGACTGTGAATAATTGATACAAACAGACAGATCATGATAAGGAGCAGAAATACACCGGTCCATTTTAGATTTTTCTTGATGTTATCCATAATTCTGCTCCTTTCCTGTTAATTTGCCAAGCTAAATGTTATATCCTCACTGCTTCCGAGTTCATCAAATACCGATAAATCAGAAGTAACCATACCCATTGAAATAACACGCATTGTTAAATTTGGTCTGCTTGTCTGCGCATAGAATATAGCAACGGTATTGTTTGAGGGGCAATATGTTATATCGCCGTTTTCAAAATTCAGCTTACCCTCTGTACTGTCCTCAATCCTGCTTGATATTCCGCCGTAATACTCACGTCCGCCATATCCTACCATATCTACTGTTACAGGAAGCATAGCCTTAAACTGTTCAGCTTCAGGCGTATTGTTCAAATATCCGTCAAGGACTATGTTTCCAATGGTAATTTTAATCGGCGTCCTGTCTGTTTTTTCGCCGCCTGTGTTAATGCCAAGCTGTGCAAGCCAACTGTTCACTCTATCGCTTATCGGTGTTAAATCCTTTCCGACAATATCCGCCGCCGGAATAGTCAGACCGTCAAGAACCGTACTTTTTGCACATTCATTTTTAATCTCTGTATAGCTTCTGCCGCTGCCGTAGCCGTCGTGCGTGCAGAACGGAATAACCGTTTTACCGCTTAAATCATATGTACGCATAAACGAACGTACCGCCTGCGGTATTGTCGTAGCCCAAATCGGATAGCCGATAAATACCGTGTCATACTCCGACATATCAATATTCATAGGCAGCAGAGCAGGAATTGTCCCTGCATTGATTTCTTCGTGATTTTTATCTACAACTTCGTTAAAATCGGTTGAGTATTTATTAACCGTCTGAATTTCTGCAATATCGCCGCCTACCGCTGATTGTATCATCTTAGCAATCGTTTCTGTTGTTCCTGTAAGATTGCCGTTGTTATTGACAACAACGCTTGCGGAAGTGGTCGCGTCCACATCAGAGGAATAATCTGTATTTCCTACACGAGAAAAATATACCGTCAGACTTTTAGATGCGGCGGGTGGAGTATTGTCATTTGCCTTTATAATTACTTCCTTTGAAGTACATAACGGCTGCATACTGTCAAGCCCCGTCCACAAAAATGCTTTTACCATATCCGCGTTTTCAAAACCTGTAACATTTTCCTTGATTTCAAGGTTACTGTCCGTCGATACCTTTCTTGTATTTACATTTACCAGCCGTCCGTTTGTATATCCCGCAAGAATTAGAGCCGCGTCATTTATGGGTTTGGTTGCCTTTATGGTTACGCTGTTATCTGTTAAAGACATCTGCGCGTCATTGATTGACGGTTTATCATTATCATAGCCGAGCTGTGCAAGCCATTTCAATACATCAGCTTCGCAATTTTTTACGTCATCTCTATACACTCCGAACGCATTCTCAATTTCTGCGCCGGGACACACGTATTTAATATCATTCACACTTGTACCAAGTCCGCTTGTACCATGAGCGCAGAACGGTATGATTTTCTTTCCCTTAGTATCAAAGTTTTCAAGGAATGTAAAAATTGCCATAGGACAAGTTCCGCACCAATCGGGGAATCCTATAAAAATCGTATCATAGCTGTTAATGTCCTCCGGCATTGATTTTAATGTAGGGCGGGCATTTTCAGCATTTTCACGCTGCGCGCGGGACAAACATTCATCATAATCGCTCGAATAGGGTTCTGCGGTTAATATTGAAAACAGTTCGCCGTCCGTCTGTTCCTTAATGTAGTTTGCTATCATTTCTGTGTTGGCATTGGAAATGAGGCTTGCTGAGGTTGTAGCGTCAGCGTCCATATCGGAAGTATCACCAACTGAATTTTCCATACGGCTGAAATATGCGATAAGTATTTTTTCATCTTCATTCGCCGCTTGTATGGTGTTAAAACTTACCATAGCAAACAAGATTCCCAATATCGTGATAAAAGATATAAGTTTCTTCATTTTCCTTTCACTCCTTTGTTTTTTATTTCATAAATCATGTAATCAATCCGGTCAAGGTTTTTTTGTTTTGCGTGAATATTTTCCAATAAATCGGCACGGCTCATATTCAAAAGCCTTATTTGACCTGTGCTGTTATTTGCATTGTCAAATGACAAAAATTGTTTCATTACATCAGCATTTAATCCCACATCATAAAGAGTACACAGCATACCAAGCATTTTTTCATCTTTGTCACTGTATGCCTGTTTTTCTTCGATAAGGTGATTATCTGCAAAATATTGCAGCTTATCAAGTCCGATTTTGTATCGCTCGCTCAATTCGCTGAGTGTCATTTTGAACACCTCCAACAAAAAAATATGTGCAAAGAAATTTCTTTACACATATTATATATCACTTTTATTAAAATGTCCAATACCTATTTTTCATTATTATCCATACAAAAAATGTATTGATAAATCAGAGGTCAAGCATATTATGCGCGTGCTCTAAAAATTTTCTGACAGCAGGCGCAAACGGCTGGTTTTTCTTCCACGCAAGCACCGATGTGGTGGTGCGCTCCGGCGAAAGCGGACGATAGCAAATCTTTGTTGTGTCCAAAAACGACACTGAGCCCTCAACAACCAACGCATAACCAAATCCCTGTTCAACAAGAATTGCCGCATTGGTGGACATATTACTTGTGGCAGCAATATTCAAATCATCAATATGTCCACGGAACCAGCTTTCAATCTCATTGCGCACGCTTTGACGCTTTGTAATAATAAGCGGCTGCTTCACTAAATCCTCTACCGTAACACTTTCTTTTTCTGCAAGGAGAGCGTCGGGCCGCATAAGCACAACCCACCGTTCGGGAATATTAAAGCGAATAAAATCATATTTCTCTATTGCGACAGGCTCTAATAATATTCCTATATCCGTGAGCCCGTTGTCAAGTCTTTGCTTAATTTGGTCTGCATTTCCTGTGTAAAGGTCAAATTGAACGCGAGGATAACGTTCCTTAAATGTGCTGAAAAGCTCCGGCAATAACTGTACTGACGCAAGCTCGCCGCTGCCTATGGACACTTCGCCGTCAATCAATTCTTCGTGTGCTGTAAGCTCACGCTCCGCCTTATCCGCAAGCTCTACAATTTCCTCTGCACGCCGTCGTAACAATAAGCCTTCTTCCGTGAGCGTGATTCCCTTTTTGCCACGCAAAAATAACTGTACGCCCAAATCTTCTTCCATTTTTGAAAGCTGCCGGCTGAGCGTCGGTTGGGTAACGTGCAGAATATCCGCCGCCTTTGTTATGTTTTCCTCACGCACAACCGCAAGAAAATATTTTAATACCCGTATATCCATAGCAATTCCTCCGAAATATATTTATTACTATGATTATATCATATCAATGCCTAATTTGCAATAATTACAATGTTTTATGCAAAAAGCGAATTTATATTGCGCGATAGTTTTTCCATTTTCCGCTTATATATCTTATTACAAATAATACTGACCTTGCCGTCCAATCGGCAACCATTGCAATAAATACTCCAATAACTCCAAGCTGCATAACTATTCCAAAAAGCAATGCAACCCCAAGCCTAAAAATAATCATTGAACATATACCAACATACATTGTATATTTTGCGTCCCCTGCCGCACGCAGACCGTTAGGCAGATTAAATGACAAAGGGTGCAGTATAACCGCCGCTATGTTATGTATGAACACCAATATAAATGAAAGATGATATGCTTCAAAAGACAGTTTATAAAGACTTAGAATAAATGGCAGAAGAATACATACACCTGCACTTAAAATGAATGTTGCTATATATGAAATTTTCATAAGTTTTTTTATATACATTGACGCCTGCGAGTAATCTTCTGCGCCAACGCATTGACCGACAACTGTTACCATTGCTAAATTGACTGCGTTTACAACAAGAATTGCTATCTGAGAAATTGAGAGCGCAGCGGAATTTGCCGCAAGCTGAGTTGTTCCAAATAATGCTGTTATACTTAAAACAAGTATTCGTCCGAGTGCAAACAATCCGTTTTCAATACCGTTTGGAATTGCAATGCTTAAAATCCTCTTTATATAATCACTTTTCCACGAAAATATTTCTCTAATACTTATATAAACTGTATTCGATTTTCTAAATACGAGCATAGTCATAATAATACCCGCAGCAATTCTCGAAACAAGCGTTGGTATTGCCACTCCTGCAACCCCTGATTTTAATACAAATATACCAATAGCGTTTCCAACTATGTTTATAACATTCATCAGAAGCGATACATACATTGTTATGTTTGTCTTTTCCATAGAACGATATAAAGCTGCGCCGGAGTCATATATTCCCAAAAAGGGAAAAGATATTGCCGTTATTAAGAGATATCTGTCCGCAGCTTGCATAACATCAGGCTCTACACTTCCGAAAAACAAATTTAGTATTTCTCTGTGCAATATCATACTGATAGCCATTAATCCTGTTGACACTAATACCGTTACGGTTATAAGCTGACTTGCTGACAGATTGGCATTCCGATTATCTTTATTTCCGAGATACTGCGATACGATTATTGCTCCGCCTGTTGAAACTGCCGCCATTATGGTTATAATCATAAAAGCATACATATCTATAAGCGAAACTCCCGACATTGCCGCTTCACCCGCATAGGACACCATCATTGTATCTGCCACACCTACAAGAATTACAAGTACTTGTTCAATTACAAGTGGTATAATAAGCTGTCTTAATGCTTTATTTGAAAATAGCCCTGTGTTGTTATTTTGTAGTGTCTGTTTTAATACTGTATTCAAGACACTTTGCGCCTCCCTATAAAATTTCTGATTATATTATATGACGGTATGCGTAAAATGTCCAATGCTTATTTTTAATTATCTGCCATACAAAAAATGTATTGATAAAAATAAGACAACTATTATGGATTTTGATAAAATATTAAAAAATATCACTTTCACCCTTGACAACACGACTATTAGTACCCCCTAAGTTCTGCGCTCAAAACATATAGATTTTAAGCCATTTTTGACGCTCTAAATGCTTCCACTCTATCTATACAAATATCCCAAATTGCTGTTTCTTTCTCAAATTCTCTATTCCACTGCAATAAACATATTACTCACGTTACCCATCGTCAATTCAAATAAACGATGATTTACAGTTTGTTTACAGTGTTTTTTAGGGTAATGAAATTATTCCAATTTTTTATCGCACATAGCAACAGATTATGTCTATAAGCGACCAAAGAACCATTTTATTTTATCTTAATTTCTGCATTAACAAAATAATCAAGGAAATCAAGTATTTATAAATCGAATACTGTCTGACGATGCCTTCAAATTGCGACAACCTTTTTATGACGAATTTGTTATTATATTTCCAACAGATACTATGAATACAGAAATTAACAGATTGTTTGGGGATATTCGCTATCAGAATATATCGAAATCGAGCGTCCGCACAAAAAACAAAATAATACAGGATTTTTATGTGGCGTTTGCTTATACAGATAGATCGTCCAGCGTGCAATTTCACATAACAATACAGCGCCGCAATTTTTTACGGCGCTTTTTGTTTTGCAGGTGGAGCAAATGGATTTTAGCAAAAGAAAAACGGCACAGGTAATTTTTTTCTTTCTGACAGGTCAAAACGGACTTTGCTTTTTATATAAGTCCCTTTTGACCTTTTTTGCTTTTTGTCCGGCAGACGGACAAGCACGTTCGCCGCCGTCCTTTCAACTCAGCAGAATACACAAAAAAGTTTATTTGAAAGGACGTTTTTTTATGAGGAAAATTTTGAAAAATATACCCGTTTATTTTTCAAACGTATTATTTTTAACGATTTATATAAGTGAAAGGGAAAAGCGAAGCCGAAAGACACACCAACTTTTTGAGTAACCACGGAAACTCAGTCGCATAAAGAAAGCAGATAGCTACATGGTTGGA
>JAUNPN010000081.1 GCA_030536655.1 bacterium
TATTAATTTTTTATTGACTTTATTTATAGTGAATGATACAATGAAAGCAGGGATTTTTCATAAATTCCCCAATTATGTATCATAGTAAAGACAGGAGATAAATTATGGTTATTTTTAAGGTATTCAGTCTTTTGGGCGGCTTGGCAATGTTCCTGTACGGAATGAATGTTATGGGAGATGGTCTTAAAAAGCTTGGAGGCGGAAAGTTCGAGAACATTCTCGGACGTCTTACATCCAGTCCGGTCAGGGGAGTGCTTCTCGGAGCATTGGTTACGGCGGTAATCCAGTCCTCATCGGCAACAACAGTTATGGTAGTTGGATTTGTTAATTCAGGCATTATGCAGCTTTCTCAAGCAGTCGGGATTATTATGGGCGCCAACGTGGGAACCACAATTACCTCATGGATTTTGAGTTTATCGGGTATTGAGGGTGACAGCTTTTGGATAAACCTTGTAAAGCCGGTTAATTTTACACCTGTGCTTGCTTTTATCGGAATTATAATTTCAATGGCTGCAAAGTCAGAGAAAAAGAAGAATCTCGGAAGTATTCTGATAGGTTTTGCCGTTCTTATGTTTGGAATGGAAACCATGTCGGACGCGGTTGAACCGCTTAAAAATGTCCCATCATTCACAAATATTCTTGTGATGTTCAAGAATCCGATTCTCGGAGTGCTTGCCGGTGCGATTATGACAGCAATCATTCAGTCCTCATCGGCGTCGGTCGGTATTTTGCAGGCGTTATGCTCAACCGGAGCAGTTACGTACGGTGCGGCAGTGCCAATTATTATGGGTCAGAATATCGGAACCTGCGCCACGGCACTTATCTCGTGCATAGGAGCGGGAAAGAATGCAAAAAGAACAGCTATGGTGCACTTATATTTTAACGTTATAGGAACGCTGCTTTTCCTTATTCTGTTCTATTTGCTGCACGCGATAGTTAAGTTTGATTTTATAAATAATGCAGCTGCGGCGGTAGATATTGCGGTGATACATTCAGTATTTAATATTTTTGCAACACTGGTGCTTCTGCCGTTTAATAAACTTCTTGAAAAGCTTGCCAAGCTTACAATTCGAGAGGGTGCGTCAATTGACGCATTCGCAAAGCTGGACGAGCGTTTCCTGAATATGCCTACAATTGCGATTAACCAAAGCCATACTCTTGCGGTAAATATGGCATATATAGCAAAGGAAGCCTATGAGCTTGCGGTTGAATGTATGGTGAAGTACGATTCGGAGAAGGATAAGAAGATAATGGAGAATGAGGCTATGGCTGATAAATATGAGGATGCGCTCGGAAGTTATCTTGTCAGAATTTCGTCAAAGGATTTAACGGAGGAAGAATCAAGACGTGTTTCGCTGTATCTCCATGCAATCGGCGATATTGAGCAGATTTCGGATTACAGCGCAAATATACTTCATAATGCGAGAAACAAGAACGAAAAGGATATGCATTTCTCTGAAAAGGCAATTAATGAGATGACTGTTATGTCGGATGCGGTAAATGAGATTATGGACAAGCTTATCGTTGCGTTTTCAGGTGCTGAGCCGCAGGAGGTTGAGTGTATTGCTCCGCTTGAATCGGTTATCGACAGACTTAAAAGGCATCTTAAAAAGGCGCATATCAGAAGAATACGCGAAGGTAAGTGTACGGTTGATACAGGCTTTGTATTCACTGATTACATTACAATTCTTGAAAAGATTTCCGACCATTGTGCAAATATTGCGGGAGCGATGATGGATCTTAACGAGAACAGCTTTGATGTTCATCACTACATGGGTGAGATTGTGGAAACACCGGAATATAAAAGGCTTTACAGCGAATATTCGGAAAAATATGCTTTGCCGGTCAGCAAGTGATATATGGAGGAGAAAATGTATAAGGCTATAATTTTTGACTTGGACGGTACTCTTTTAAATACCCTTGAGGATTTAAAAAACAGTGTAAATTACGCTCTTGAAAATAACGGTATGCCCGCAAGAAGCATGGAGGAGATCCGCGAATTTGTCGGAAACGGAGTTGCAAATCTTATCAGGCGTGCCGTTCCGAAGGGAACGGAGGAAGAAGCTGAGCAGAATGTTTTTGCTGATTTCAAAAAGCATTATGGAGTACACTGTGAGGATTTTACAAAGCCCTATCCGGGAATCAATGAGCTGCTGAACGAACTTCGTGCTGCCGGAATAAAGACGGCGGTTGTGTCAAATAAGCTGGAAAGCGCTGTAAAAAAGCTTTGCCGAAAATATTTCGGAGAAGGAATTTCGGCAGCGGCAGGGGATGTTGAGGGCAGAAAAAGAAAGCCTGAGCCGGATTCTGTGTTTGCTGTGCTTGAAGAAGTCGGAGTTGATGCAAATGAGGCAGTATATGTGGGAGACAGCGAGGTTGACGTTTTGACGGCTGAAAACTGCGGCATGGATTGTATATCTGTAAGCTGGGGATTCCGTTCGAGAGAAACTCTTGCCAAGGCGGGAGCAAAGGTGATTGCTGATACCGTTGAGGATATAAAAAAGATATTATTATAAAAGTAAGGACGCCATTGTTAAGTTATACAATGACGTCCTTTTATAGTTTACGGGACTATATAAAAGTTACTGTTTCTGAAAGTTCTCTGCGTTTATCATGCAGATGAGCCGGGTGCGCGTCATCTGCCGGATAGCCGATAGGAAGAAAAGAAACCGGGATAATATTTTCCGGCAAGTCAAAGGCTTCGCGTACCTTTGAGGGGTCAAAGCTTCCTACCCATGTGCTTCCCAGTCCTTGTTCCGTAGCTGCAAGCATCATGTGTGTTATAACGATTGAGGCGTCTATAGAACCAAAGTCTTCTCCGTCATAGCCGCGTTTCCATGAAGTGTTCTTATCATAGCATACAAGGAAATTAATAGGCGCGTTAAAGCCGTATTTTGTACAATCGTTAATTTTGGTGAGAGCATCCGCGCTTGTTATGACATAGATTTTCTGAGGCTGAAAATTGACGGCTGTGGGAGCAAGCTGAGCTGCTCTTAATATATAATCTATTTTTTCCTTTTCAACCGTTTTGCCGGAAAATTTGCGGCAAGAGTATCTTGCCTTTGCTAATTCGTTAAATGTCATCATTGCTGGGCAGCCTCCTCTTCTTCAGGCATAATATTCTCAAGATTCGCTGATGCAGTTTTTGCAAGACTTTCAAGCATAGTCCTCTGCTTGTCGCCGGAACCGCTTGACGCTGTAATTACGATTTCGCAGCCGCGGTCATAGACGTGGATTGACGGATAAGCAATATATGCATCATAACCAATACCGTCAATAAGCTCTGAGGACGAGCGGGAGAGCCGTGCATTTTCATAGTCGCTCCATATATCATCGGCGCTAATGCTTTCTGTGCGGTTTATTACTTTTACAATAATAGGGTCACCGCTGCCCTTCGGAACAGAGTAATATGATGCGGTTGAAATGTTGCCCTCGGTAACGGCAGAACCGCCGGAAAGCTCCAGTTCGTACTCGTTTGCAATTGCGGATTTTGCATCCTCAAGCGAAAGAACAGCAGTGGCGTCGGCATAGGGCATGGGAGTCGGCGTAGGCTCAGCAAAAAGTCCGCCGCCGTTTCCGCAGGCACAGAGCAAGGCGGATAAAGCGGCAGCTGAGATGCCTCCAGATATAAGCTTTATATATTTCTTCATGGTTAAAATCCTTTCTGAACTTTTGATATATTTATATTACCATACTTAGCAGCTTTTTTCAAGTAGTAAGTAAAATTTTTTTGAGCATTAAGAGTCTATCCTTAAGCACATCTTGTTTGCTGATTTCCCGTCATACTGCCCCAAAAATCCGACTTCGAAATATGCACTTCTTTAATTTCGGACAGGCTTTAAGTGTTAGATAAAAAATTAATAATGTTTTGTCAATAAAACTGTTATTTTTTCTCAATAACCTCTTGTAATTTTCTTGGAAATGAGGTATAATTATAAGAGCAGTATATTTATGACCGGAATGGAGGATTATAATGAGAATATATAACACTCTTACAAGAAAAAAAGAAGAGTTTGTTCCTATGGATAAGGACAATGTAAAGATGTATTCCTGCGGTCCGACCGTGTACGATTATTTTCATATCGGAAACGCAAGACCGTTTATAATTTTTGATACAATGCGCCGTTATCTCGAATACCGCGGATATAAGGTTACTTTTGTTCAGAATTTTACGGATATTGATGATAAGATGATTAAGCGTGCAAATGCTGAGGGAATTACCGTAAAGGAGCTTGGAGAGCGTTTCATAAAGGAGTATTTTGATGATTCGCACGCGCTTGGTATTCATGAGGCGTCTGTTCATCCGAAGGCAACCGAGAATATTGACGCTATTATAGACATTGTTAAGAAGCTGGTTGACAAAGGCTATGCCTATGAGGTAAACGGAAACGTATATTTTTCGACAAAAATGTTCGGCGAATATGGAAAGCTTTCAAAGCAGCCGCTTGAGGATCTTGAGGCAGGAGCGAGAATAGATATAAGTGATGAAAAAAAGGACGCAATGGATTTTGCACTTTGGAAGGCTCAAAAGCCGGGCGAGCCGGCATGGGAAAGTCCGTGGGGAATGGGACGTCCGGGCTGGCATATTGAATGCTCTGCAATGGCTAACAAATACCTCGGAGAAACAATTGATATTCACAGCGGCGGTCAGGATTTAATCTTTCCGCATCATGAAAATGAGATTGCGCAGAGCGAATGTGCAAATGGAAAGCCGTTTGCAAATTACTGGATGCATAACGGATATATTAATATAGATAACAAGAAGATGAGTAAATCGCTCGGAAACTTCTTTACTGTGAGAGATATAAGAAAGAAGTATGAAAGCGAGGTTATCCGTTATTTTATGTTAAGCGCGCATTACCGCAATCCGATTAATTTTGCTGATACACTTATGGAGCAGGCAAAGTCATCGGTTGAAAGAGTGTACACTTGCCTTGAGAATCTTGGATTCCTCTTAAAGAATGCCGAAGATAAGGAGCTTTGCGATACTTGCCGCGGAGTTCTTGAGAAGCTGGAAGGATACAGGAAAAAGTATATTGATGCGATGGATGATGACTTAAACACGGCGGGAGCAATCGGCGCGATTTTTGATATAGTATATCTTGCAAATACAGAGATAAATGCCGAAATGCCGAAGTCTGTTATTGAAAAGGTAATAGACACAATCCGCGAGCTTGGCGGAGTTCTCGGACTTTTCACAAAAACAGAGGAAAAGTCGCTTGATGATGAGGTTGAGGCGCTCATAAAAGAAAGAGATGCGGCGAGAAAGGCGAAGGACTGGGCAAAGGCGGATGCTATCCGTGATAAGCTTAAGGAAATGAATATTGTTTTAAAGGATACGCCGAATGGCGTCCAGTGGAGCTTTGCCGGATAAATGTTTTGTTTTGAATTTAAGAAGAAAAATCCCAATATGGCGTCACCGCTGACGCTTGCGTTTGTAGGCGACGCTATATGGGAAATATACGTGCGTTCAAGGATAATCGAGGAATACCCCGATATGCCGGTAAATAAGTTGCACCGCAATGCGGTAAGGTTTGTAAAAGCTGACAGACAGTGTATTGCGCTCAATGCACTGACAGATAGTTTATCGGAGGATGAAATGTCCGCATATAAGCGCGGAAGAAATGCCAACCCCCATACTGTTGCAAAACACGCCTCAGTGTCGGATTATCGGCATGCAACAGGCTTTGAAGCGCTCTTGGGTTATGTATATATGAAAAATGACGCAGAAAGACTCAATGAGCTTATGGAAAAGGCATATAATGCAGTTATAGAACAGGCGGAGTAATTCGCTTCTATATTATATACTCTCTCATATTATTAAGGAGGATAAGAAAATGGACGAAAAAAGAGTTGTTGAGCTTTCAATTATAGCCAACAAAGTTCGTAAGAACGCTTTGACTGCGGTTCACAGCGCACAGTCCGGACATCCGGGCGGCTCGCTTTCAATTGCAGATTTACTTACATTACTTTATTTTGAGGTAATGAAGAACGACCCGAAGAATCCGAAGGATCCGGACAGAGACCGTTTTGTGCTTTCAAAGGGACACACGGCTCCCGCTCTTTACGGAACCTTGGCGGAAAGAGGATATTTCCCGGTTGAGGATATTCCGGGCTTCCGTCATATTGACAGCTATCTTCAGGGGCATCCGGATATGACAAAGGTTCCGGGTGTTGATATGTCAACAGGTTCGCTTGGTCAGGGTGTATGTGTTGCAGGCGGAATGGCTCTTGCCGCTAAGCTTGACAATAAGGATTACAGAGTTTACTCAGTATTGGGCGACGGTGAACTTGAGGAAGGTCAGGTATGGGAGGCTGCAATGTTTGCGCCCCACTATAAGCTTGACAATTTTACAATCTTCATAGACAACAACGGCTTACAGATTGACGGTAAAATTACAGATGTTATGAATCCTACACCGATTGACAAGAAGTTTGAGGCTTTCGGATGGAATGTAATTATTGCAAACGCTCACGATTTCAATGAGCTCCTTGATGCAATTAATGCTGCAACGGCTTGTAAGGATAAGCCGACAGCAATCATTATGAAGTCAGTAAAGGGTAAGAATGTATCCTTCATGGAAAATCAGGCAGCTTGGCACGGTACAGCTCCGAACGATGAGCAGTATGCACAGGCGATTGCCGAATTGGATGCAAAAATAGCAGAATTGGAGGCGAAACTGTAATGGCAAAAGTAGCAACAAGAGTATCATATGGTACAGCACTTGTTAAGTACGGTGTGGACAACCCTAATGTGGTAGTACTTGACGCTGACCTTTCAAAGTCAACAAAAACGGATACCTTCAAGAAGGTATGCCCGGAAAGATTTATTAACTGCGGTATCGCAGAGGCTGACATGATGTGTGTTGCCGCAGGTCTTGCAGCGTGCGGAAAGACAGCTTTTGCATCAACCTTCGCAATGTTTGCGGCAGGCAGAGCCTTTGAGCAGGTAAGAAACTCAATTGGATATGCTCATTTAAATGTTAAGATAGGCGCGACGCATGCCGGTATTTCGGTAGGTGAGGACGGTGCTTCACATCAGTGCCTTGAGGATCTTGCGCTCATGCGCTCAATTCCGGGAATGGTTGTAATCAACCCGGCAGATGATATTGAGGCGCAGCTTGCGGTTAAGGCGGCAATAGAGCATGACGGTCCGGTATATATGAGATTCGGACGCCTTGCTGTTGAGGACGTAAATCCGGAGGATTATAATTTTGAGCTTGGCAAGGGCGTTCAGTTAAGAGAAGGAACTGACGTTACAATTATTGCAACGGGCTTAATGGTTCAGGAGGCTATCAAGGCTCATGATATGCTTAAGGATGAAGGAATCAGCGCGAGAGTAATAAATATCCATACAATCAAGCCGATTGATGAGGAAATTATTACAAAGGCATCCAAGGAAACAGGAGCAATTGTAACTGCTGAGGAGCATTACATAATGGGTGGTTTAGGCTCAGCCGTAACAGAGGTTGTATGCGCTAACGCCCCGTGCCCGGTTAAGATAATCGGAACAGACCGCTACGGATGTTCGGGTAAGCCGGCAGAATTGTTTGTAAAGTATGGATTAACGGCAGAAAACATGGTTGCAAAGGCTAAGGAAGCAATTGCAATGAAATAAAAAATAATGGGCTGCTGCAAAATTTTGTTTTGCAGCAGCCCATTTAGCAATATGCCGGGTATGGAGCTTAAATGGACGGTAAAAGTCCGTTATGGGGTATATGTCAAGCAACAGTTAGTGAAGCATACATCAGAATCTTGGTTCTATTAACAGAAATATAATAGAATGTGTTTCCTTTTAATGTGTATTTTACGATTCCGTTTCTCGCAATCTGTCAACAATACTTTGTTTTTCAACTGATTTTAATACCGGTATCGGAAGCACAATTCCGATTACAAGCAGTATTGGAATTGTTGCTATAAGCGGCAGCAGAGTAAACCGATACGAGAAGAACCACAGGCTTTTTGCAATAGTATTGGCAATAAGAGCTGATACTCCCATGCCTAATATAAGAGATACAATTCCTGCGCTTGCGGTATACATAAGTCCTTCAGATATAAGCATACGCTTTAGCTGCGAGGTAGTCATACCGATTGATTGGAGCATTGCAAATTCGCGCTTTCTTGTCAATATACTTGTAAGCATTGAATTTACAAAGTTCAGAATCCCGATAAGCCCTATAATAAGGCTTAAAATTCCGCCGACTGTAATAACTGTATTGCGAAGTCCCTCAAATTCCTTTTCTTTTGTATTTTTTGATGAATATGCCATAGTTGGCTCCGCATTCTCAGTATAATTCTGTAAAAATGTATCCATAGCTATTTCTGAGCCGTCCTCGACATTGTATACATAGCTCATTATACCGGGATTTACAATCATTGTTTTATATACGTCGGCAGGCAAATAATAGGAATAATCATATCCCGTGCGGCAGGAATTTGTATATGTGTTTATCTCAACCTTTGCCATAATTTCATACTGATATTCAGTATACTTATTTTCATACGCACTTTCACCGTTGCCTCTGTAGTTGCAAAGAGTTATTGTATCGCCTATATCATAGTGCGAGGTTTCCCATATGGGATTATGGTTGTCATCTGTTTCTACACCCTCTAAAATATATTTTCCTGATTTCAGTTTTTCATAGTCAATCTCACCTTCCAACACCTTTAAATTACCGAGAGGAAAATCTTCCAAGCCGTAAACGG
Source organism: bacterium (assembly GCA_030536655.1). GTDB lineage: Bacteria > Bacillota > Clostridia > UBA1381 > UBA1381 > UMGS1958. The sequence continues at coordinate 8,707 of JAUNPN010000081.1, forward strand.
CACAGAAATAGTTTCCGTTATCATCCTCATTTACGCGCAGGTAGTGAGTATCTCTTCCCCCAGGTTTAACTCTGAAACACTCAGCGTCGCGGATATTCGCAAAAAAGCGCCCGCCCTCTTTAAAGCCGTTCTGCATTTCAATCGCTGAAATCATACTTTCTGTTAATGTATCTTCATCGCCGCAGTAGTTGTAATTTACGAGGTTTGCGTGTGAAACAAGAAAATCGGTATCTACAAAGTTGGACAAAAACTTGTTCATATCAAACCCGATACTTAATGTGTAAATTGTGTTGAACAATACAAGCGACAGCGCCATTGATACCACTACAAGCATTGTACGCTTTTTATTGCGTCCTAAGTTTGCCGCTGCCATACCGCCGACTTTAGCGCCTATTCGTGATTTGCGGTTTTTCTTTTTTGTGTTAGTGTTATCTGTATATCGCACAGCTTCCACAGGAGATACGCCCGCCGCAATTCTGCCGGGCTTTGCTGTGCTTAATTCTACGGTAATCAGTGCGAAGATTATACTTCCGATAAATATAATCGGGTTTGCTCTTGTGGTAAATTCCGCGCCTGCATATGAGCTTTGATTCATAATCAGCGGAACAATTGCCGTACCTATAAAATATCCGGCGGCAAGTCCGATAGGAATACCGATACACGAAAGAATAAGTGCCTGACGCCGTATAATTCTTTTAATCTGCTTACCCGTTGTTCCTATTGTTTTGAGCAATCCGTAAAAGCGTATATCCTTGATAACGGAAATCTGAAAAATATTGTAAATTATCAGATAGCCTGTAAATATTATAAGCAAAATAGCAGCTAATACGCCTGCGGCTGTCGGCAAGTCAAAATCAAAATTACTTGATAGATACGACCAATTCACATTTGAAGCAATGTAATTCGGAGCGTTTTTATCCATAGAATAACCGCTTTCGCTGATTAACCGTTCCAGCTTGTTTTCAAGACCAAGGGAATTTTTACACATAATATAGCTGTTAATAATTCCTGTCATTTCGTAGTTGTCGTAATAGCTGTTATAAAGTTCATCAATATGTGAGTCCATATACGCTTTTGAAACAACCATAATAGACGCCATATCAAATGTCGGGTCAGCCTCCCACCAGCCTGACAGAACAAACTCACGCTCAATAATTTCTCCGTTGTGAATTTTCAGCTTAAATGTAACAGGTACGCCTGTTTCTTCGGGAAGTCCAAGCATTTTCATAGCATGCGTATCCATTATTATCTCATTTTCGGCTTCAGGCTTATGTCCGTGAGTGGGAGTACAGAAGCCAAGCTCCATACCCACATCATTCATATAATAAATTTCGGCGTGCCGCTTTAAAAGCGCATCACTTTCCACGCTGTCGCATATTACTCTGTTATATGAAATTCTGTCAATCAGCTCATGGTCTTTTACTGCGTTAAATTGCTCGTCCGTTAAATACTTTAAAACCAGCATACCATCGCCGCCTGCCTGACGCATTGTCTGGCGCTGTATATTTTCCACTATTCCGCTGCTAACTGTAAAAAGTGCGCTAAAGAGTATTGCCGTAAGTGCGATTGCTGTTACTGCTATAATATTTCTTGAAACATTCGCTTTGAAGCTTCGGTTTGAAAGACGGCGGATTGCTTTTTTACTGTTTACTTTAAGCATTGCCGCCACCTACTATCTTTCCGTCCTCAATGCGTATTATCCTGTCAGACATTTGTGCGATTTCTTCATTATGCGTAATCATAACAATTGTTTGTGAGAAGCGTTCGCTTGTCACTTTTAAAAGTCCCATTACATCCAAACTGGTTTTGCTGTCGAGATTGCCTGTAGGTTCGTCCGCAAGAATAATTGCCGGCTTTGAAGCAAGTGCGCGTGCAATAGCTACCCTCTGTTGCTGACCTCCCGAAAGCTGGCTGGGGAGATTGTTTATCTTATCAGTAAGTCCCAGTGTTTTTATGATATTGGTGATATGCATTTTATCAATCTTGTTTCCGTCAAGCTCAATCGGCAGTATGATATTCTCATAAACATTAAGTACCGGAACAAGATTATAGCTTTGGAATATGAATCCGATTTTGCGCCGACGGAAAATTGTAAGTGCATCATTCTTCAAGGAAAAGATATTTTTGCCATCAACTTCAACGGTTCCTCCGGTGGGGCGGTCAAGTCCGCCGAGCATATGCAGAAGAGTTGATTTTCCGCTTCCCGATGTGCCGACGATTGCAGCAAATTCTCCGTCTGAAACCGATAGGTTTACTCCGTCAAGTGCTTTTACGACAGTATCGCCGCTGCCGTAATATTTTTTCAGATTGGTTGTTTTTAAGATTTCCATAAATACGTCCTCCTACAAAAATAGTGTATGTAATTCAGAGCCTATCCGTAAATTAAGCACATCTTGCTTGCTGATTTTCCGTCATATTGCCTCAAAAATTCTCGGCATACGCCGGTATACGTTGAACTTTTTGGAATAATTTTACAAAAATCCGATTTTGCCAATATGTACTTATTTAATTATATAGGCTCTTATTTTACATACACTATTGTAACAAATAAATCTTTCTCAAATCTTTCTGAAATCTTACAGTTTTGAAAGATTTGATATTTTGGGCAGAAACACAGAAAATACGGAACCGTGTCCTTTTTCGGAGGATACTTTTATATATCCGCCCTCCATCGAAATTATTTCTCTTGCAAGATACAGTCCGATACCTACGCCTTTTTCGTCACTTACATCAGGCGAACGGTAAAAACGTGTAAATATTTTTGCAGTCTCATCCTCTCTCATGCCTATTCCGGTGTCGGAAATATTTATACATACAAACATTTCATATTCCATTGCTGCTATTATAACCTTTCCGCCGCTCGGTGTATATTTTATCGCATTGTCAACGATATTTGATATTGCTTCAAGCGTCCATTTGAAGTCAAAAACAGCCGTAAATTCAGAGGTAAGCTCTGTATAAAAGCTGATACCCTTTGCGTCTGCGGCGCTTTCGTAATCAAGACATTCAATTAATTTATTTACACTGTTTAACTTTGGCGTGACATTTATAATGCCATTTTCCAGACGCGAAGCTTTTATCAAAGAAGAAATTAAAAAGCTTAGTTTTTCTGTTTGTTCTTCTATTAGAGATACAAGATTTGTTGCATTATCGTTCAAATCCGGAGATTCTTTAAGCAGCTGTGAATACAATAAAATATTGGACACAGGTGTTTTTGTTTGATGTGATATATCTGCAATTAAGGTTTTGATGCTGTTCTTTTCAGAAACTATTTGTTTTAACGATGTATTTCCGGTTAATAAATAACGATACATTTTTGACTCTATTTTTGAAAGCTTTGTTTCCGTAAATGAGCTTTCGGAAAAGGTATTATTTATTGCGCTGTCAATCATCTTGTCAATATCAGATAAAATTTTTGATGTTCGTAGGTACATTACACATATTACAGCAACAAGAATAATGATTATTAATAAAATTATATATTTCATTTATAATTCTCCCAGATATATCCTATTCCGTAAACCGTTTTTATAGGTACGTCGGTTAGTTTTTGACGAAGTCTTTTAACGGCTACAGACAACGCATTTTCTTCGACAAACTCCGTGCCGTCAGGCCATACATGGTCAAGCAGCATTTGACGGGATAACGTTCTTCCCGGATTTTGAATAAAGATTTTCAGAAGGCGCTGCTCGGTTTTGCTAAGTTCAACACTTGTGTTTTCAACCATAAATTTCATATTGTCAAAATCAAATAAATACTTTCCTACTTGAAAAAGATCCGAATTATTTTTTTCACGTCTTGAAACCGCATTTATCCTTGCGCGCAGAACCGCAAGAGAAAACGGCTTCGTTATATAATCATCTGCGCCCGATTCAAGCCCTGTTACAATATCTATTTCCATATCGTTAGCAGTCAGAAATATAATGGGCACCTTGCTTGTTTTGCGTATTTCACGGCAGAAATCAAGACCGCTTCCATCGGGTAAATTTATGTCAAGAATTATTAAATCTATACTGTCATTTAACAGTATGCCGGCTTCCTTTATACAAAAAGCCTGCAAAATCTTGTCATTGCTTAACGATAAAGCAATTCCGTTATTCAGAGCTTTGTCATCTTCAACAATCAATATTTTCATTTTTCTGTTCCTTTCATTGAGTATATGCCGGAATATAAAACGGCTGCTTTTTGGTTTGCAGCCGTTTTATATTCTATAATAATCAGTATATTTTGCTTATTCGGCATACATCTTTATAATCCGACTCAGAGCCTATTCGTAAATTAAGCACGTCTTAATTGCTGATTTTCCGTCATACTGCCCCAAAAATTCTCGGTGTATTTCGATATATGCTGAACTTTTGAGATAATCTGACAAAAAATCCGGCTTCGCAATATGAACTTCTTTAATTACGGATAGGCTCTGATTGCTTTTTCATCACTTATACAATCCGGTCTTTCGGAGCAGGCTGTACAGCTTTGCGCCGGAAGGGAGGAGAATAATCTCGTCCTTATTGAGGATTTTCATTGCAATTACAAGAAACGCATACACAATGACTGCGGCAAGTATCGCTGTAAGCAGTGCTATGGCATTGCCTGTAAAATTCGTACCGGCAAGCAGGCTTACGCTTTTGTATACGGCAGCCGCAGCAGCACCCATAGCAACTGAGGCTGTTAAAGGCTTTACAATATACTTTATGGGAGTAAGCTTTATATCGATGTACTTTCTCATAACGAGGAAGCTTACCAGGAAGGATGAAATCTGGCATATAATGGAGCTTATCGCGGCACCGTATATATTGACTGACGGAATACGTATAAGCGTTATATTAAGTATCAGCTTCAGCACACAGCCGACAGCAATTCCGATTGCAGGAATAAATACCTTTCCGATGCCCTGGAGCGAGCCGTTTACAGTCTGAGCCAGAGCGCTGAATATCAGCGAAACAGCCATCAGTGCAAGCAAATCATAGCCCATAGGAGCTTTTGGGTAAAGCAGTCCGTAGATTGGCTTTGCAAGAACGATCATGCCTATACAGCAGGGCAGGATGAGAAGTGTTGAAATCAGAAAGGAATACGAGGTTTTTGACGCGGCTTCCTTCATGTTGCCTTTTGCAAGCGCTGCGGAAATTGTCGGAACAAGAACTGTTGCAAACGCTATATTCAGTGTGAGCGGCATATTAATTATAGTATCCGATTTTGAGAGCATTCCCGAAAGCCTCACCGCCTCGTCTGAAAGCTGTTGGGCTGTAGGATTCAGTATAGCGGCAACATTTCCGTGAGCCGGAATATACGCGCTGTATGCGGCGGCAATTCCTCTCGCTATTGTTGCCGTATCGATAACGCGGTTGACAGCAGTAATGATTGAAGCGAGCGAAATCGGAATGGACAGCGAAAGAATTGTAAATAAAATTCTCTTTGTGCTCCCGGTTATTGTTTCGGCTGACGAGCCGTTTATCTGAGCGTGCAGTAAAGAACGTTTTCTGAAATAGTAGAACACTATGTATATGAAGGACAACGCTGTTGCAATTGAAGAAGCGGCATTTGCCCATGCAGCCATGATTTCCGGCGGAGTTGACGCCATGTCACCATTGTAAAGCATGGTATAATGAGTAATCAGCTGCATTATAAGAGGCATGGAGCCTACGCACAATTCAACAAGAAGAACCGTAAGCCCGCATTTAAAAATCTGCTCATAAACCTGTGAGCGGCTTGTAGCCTGCATATCGTTAAGTCCCTGGAAATATCCGCGGATGACCGAGGATACACAGACAAAGAATATGCTCGGAGCAAGTGCGCGCATTACATAGGAAACTCCCGGAATACCTATTATAGTCTGTGCGACAAAATCTGCACCTAAGAACAGCATTGCCGAGAACACAAATCCGATTATGGAGAACATCTTGAAAGCGGATTTAAAAATCCGGTCAGCACCCTTGTAATCACTGAGCGCTGCGCGTTCGGAAACCAGCTTTGCAATAGCGTTCGGTATGCCTACGGACGAAATTGCAAGCAGTACAGTATATACTTGAAAGCCTGCGGTATAGAAGCCATTGCCGGCGTCACCGAAGCCGTCAATATTTGTAATTACCATTCGGTACACAACACCGAGCAGCTTGACCAAAATCTGCGCAAACAATATTATAATGACATTACCCATAAAGGACGCCTGTTTTTGTTTTTTTGACATTGAAATTATCCCTTTCCTTACGGCAGCCGTTTTTTTTATTGCCCGGTGCGGCATATTTACGGAAACAGCCGTGATATTATAACATATAATATAGCACAATTAAGGCAAAGTGTCAAGTAAAAAATATCAGCTTAATTGAAAGAGATGTGTATTTTGAGCATTACATAAGATAAACTGTTTGAACAAAACTTAAGGAACCACTGATTAATTAACGCTTAACGGCTTAGCACGCATTGAACTTGCA
>JAUNPN010000082.1 GCA_030536655.1 bacterium
CGAAAAATCTGACTGTGTTCACTGCGTACTATATTTAATCAGTGCTTCCTTAAGTCTTCGGACTGCATGAAATTACATCGGCATACCGCTGATTTTCATGCGGTCCGTATCCGTTTCAGACAGACCTGTACCCGCTGTTTTAAGCGTTTATTCTTCGCAATTTGTATGAAAAAAGCGCCGGAAAATCTCAATATATATGAACAATTTGAAAATTTTACCCAAAATTATGTTTTTTTTGAAAAAAAGAATTGCAAAATGCCGATTATCATGGTATAATAAATGCTATGTTAGAATGAATAAATATGTGCCCTTGATTTTTGGGTGCAATTATAATGAGGAGGATAAAATCACTATGGCAGTGAAGACAGAATCAGTTGAGAAAAATCTTGTAAAATTAACCTTTGAGGTTGCCGCAGACGAGTTTGAAAAGGCTTGCAATGCAGCTTACAGAAAGAATGTCGGCAAATTCAATATTAACGGCTACAGAAAGGGCAAGGCTCCGAAGGCTATTATCGAAAAGCTTTATCCGGGCGTGTTCTATGATGAGGCTGTCAACGCAGTCCTTCCGGCAGCTTATGAGTCGGCTGTTAAGGAATCGGAGCTTGACGTTGTTGCAAGACCGGAGATTGATGTTGAGGATATTAAGAAGGGTGAGCCGATTGTATTTACTGCGCTTGTTACAACAAAGCCGGAGGTTAAGCTCGGTCAGTACAAGGGCGTTGAGGTAGATAAGATTGACGCATCCGTTACAGATGAAGACGTTGACAAGGATATCGCGGCAACTCAGCAGAGAAACGCAAGAATGATTGACATTGACGACCGTCCGGTTCAGATGGGCGATGTTATTAAGCTTGACTTCAAGGGCAGCGTTGACGGCGTTCCGTTCCAGGGCGGCGAGGGCAGCGATTATTCTCTTGAAATCGGTTCGAACACATTTATTCCGGGCTTCGAGGATCAGCTCGTAGGCGCGGAAATTGACAAGGACATCGATGTTAAGGTTACTTTCCCGGAGGAATATCATGCTGAGGACTTGGCGGGCAAGGACGCTGTATTTGCCTGCCGGGTAAAGGAAATCCAGGTTAAAGAGCTTCCGGAGCTTGATGATGATTTCGCAAGCGAGGTCAGCGAGTTCGACACAATGGAGGAGTACAGGGCTGACGTAAGAAAGAAGCTTGAAAAGGCTGCGGAGGACAAGGCTAAGGTTGAAACAGAAAACGCTGTTATTGACAAGGTTGTTGCAAATGCAGAGGTTGACGTTCCGGCTGCTATGGTTGAGGAGCAGGTTAATCAGCAGATTAACGACTTCGCTCAGAGACTCCAGTATCAGGGTATGAACCTTGAAACATATCTCCAGTACACAGGCTCGACAAGAGAAACGATGGCTGACCAGTTCAGACCTCAGGCCGAAACTCAGGTTAAGAACTCGCTTGTTATCGAGGCTGTTATGAAGGCTGAGGGTATCGAAGCTACGGAAGAGGATGTTGAGTTTGAACTGGTAGATATGGCTAAGCGTTACAATATGGAGCTTGACAAGATTAAGGAGATTATCAGTGACGCTGAAAAAGAAAATATTAAGTCAAATCTGTCAATGCAGAAGACAGTTACTATGCTTGCAAATAACGCAGTAGTAAAATAATGCGGAAATAGACTGCGCATTTCGCCCTTTTTGGCGTTTGGAGTATGAATTATGACTTCACGTCTTAAAAGGACAGTCTGCTTGCTTATTTTCGGCATTTAACGAAGAATAGGTAAAAGTGCAGCGAAACAAAAGACATATCTTCTTTTGTTTCGCTGTTCACGCTTAATAACGGAGGTAAATTTATGGCATTAGTACCTATGGTTGTAGAACAGAGCAATCGCGGAGAACGCTCTTACGACATTTACTCAAGATTACTTGAGGACAGAATTATCTTCCTCTCAGATCAGGTTACAGATCAGACGGCAAGCCTTGTAGTCGCACAGATGCTTTACCTTGAGGCAAAGGATCCGGACAAGGATATTCAGCTTTATATCAATTCGCCGGGAGGTTCGATTTCCGCCGGTATGGCGATTTATGACACAATGCAGTATATTAAGTGCGATGTTTCGACAATTTGTATCGGTATGGCTGCTTCGATGGGCTCCTTCCTGCTTATGGCGGGTGCAAAGGGCAAGAGATATTCGCTTCCGCACAGTGAGATTATGATTCACCAGCCGCTTATTTCCGGCGGTCTCGGCGGTCAGGCTACGGATATTAAGATTCACGCCGACCACATTATAAGAATACGTGAGCGCATGAACAGAATTTATGCAGAGCGTACAGGCAAATCCTATGAGCAGGTTTGCGAGGATACGGAACGCGACAACTTCCTTACCGCTCAGGAGGCTTTGGAATACGGACTCATAGATGAGGTAATTGAAAGAAAATAAATTGGGATTAGAATATGGACAATAACAATAGACCAAGATGCTCCTTCTGCGGTAAGTTTGACAATCAGGTTAAACGGCTGCTTTCGGGTCACGGCGTATTCATCTGCAATGAATGTGTGGAGGTATGCAATGATATTCTGGGGGGAGAGCTTGACAGCACAGAGAATGAATACAATATGGGCGCGGAGCTTCCTGCTCCGCGCGAAATAAAGGAATTTCTCGACCAGTACGTTGTAGGTCAGGAGGCGGCAAAAAAGCTTCTTTCCGTTGCGGTTTACAACCATTACAAGAGAATTAATCACCCGCGCAAAGAGGGTGACGTGGAGATTCAGAAGAGCAATATTCTTATTGTCGGACCTACGGGAAGCGGAAAAACCTTCCTTGTACAGAATCTTGCGCGTGTTCTTAACGTACCGTTTGCGATTGCCGACGCAACCTCGCTTACAGAGGCGGGATATGTCGGAGAGGACGTCGAAACGATTCTTTTAAAGCTTATTAATGCTGCGGACGGAGATATTGAGGCGGCGCAGCGCGGTATTATATATATTGATGAAATAGATAAAATTGCCCGCAAGACGGAAAATGTTTCGATAACAAGGGACGTAAGCGGCGAGGGCGTTCAGCAGGCGCTTCTGAAGCTGCTTGAGGGAACGGTAGCCAATATTCCGCCGAAGGGCGGCAGAAAACACCCTCAGGAGGATACTATGGAGCTTGATACGACAGATATTCTCTTTATATGCGGCGGCGCGTTTGAGGGAATCGAGAGGATTATCAGCGACAGAATAGGAAAGCAGACCCTTGGCTTCGGCGCTGAAATTAAGAGCAGGGATAAAAATAATATCAATGAGCTGCTTGCGGAGCTTCAGCCCTCGGATTTGCTTAAATTCGGCTTGATTCCGGAATTTATCGGCAGGCTTCCTGTATTTGCAAAGCTTGATCAGCTTGACAGGAACATGCTTGTGACAATTCTTACACAGCCTAAAAACGCATTGGTTAAGCAGTATCAGGCGCTGATGGAAATGGACGGCACGGAACTTGTGTTCAGGGACGAAGCCGTTGAGGCTATCGCTGACAAGGCGATTGAGCGCGGTACGGGCGCAAGAGGACTCAGAGCAATAATAGAGGAAACTGTTTCGGATATTATGTTCGATACTCCGTCGGACAAGTCGATAACAAAGGTTATCGTGACGAAGGAATGTGTTACCGAGGGCGCCGCGCCGATCACAGAGCATGAGGAGCCGAAGCCTGTGGAGCCGGACGACAGGGAAGGCTACAGAAGGCTGGGCGAAAAGCTCGGTCTGGAGGAAGCTGCGGAATAATCGGGCATGATATTGTGTCCCGGAAGCACCGGATCAATTGCGTTGGGGACACATTATGTATTCCGGTAATAATGGAATGATTGATTGGGGACCGTTTAAATGTGTCCCGGTATATTTAATATATGATGGAAGGTGATTTATATGTTCGTATCAGAGGATTTATCCGTAAATGAGAAAAATCATCTCGTTATCGGTGAAAATGATACAGTAGAGCTTGCGAAGGAGTTTGGAACGCCGCTGTATGTTCTTGACGAGGATTTGTTCAGAAAGAACTGCCGTGTTTACAAGAACGCGATGGACAAGTACTATAACGGCAACGGTCTTGTGCTTTATGCAAACAAAGCGTTCTGCTCGCTGTATACATGCAGGCTAGTTGCCGAGGAAGGCTTGGGCGCGGATGTGGTTTCTGGCGGCGAGCTTTACACAGCGATTAAGGCGGGATTTCCGATGGACAGGATTTATTTCCACGGCAACAACAAGACTGCCGAGGAGCTTGAAATGGCTGTATCAAACGGCGTAGGCCATATTATCTGCGATAATATTTATGAGCTTGAGAAGCTTAATGAAATCGCAAAGGCTCACGGCGTTGTTCAGGATATAATGTTCAGAATTAAGCCGGGTATTGACGCTCACACGCACAGCTTTATTCAGACAGGGCAGATTGATTCGAAGTTCGGAGTTGCACTGGAGAACGGCGAGGCCTTTGAGATCTACAAGAAGGCTCATGAGATGTCAAACGTTAATCCGGACGGTATTCACTGCCACATAGGCTCGCAGATTTTTGATATTGACCCGTTCATTAAGGCGGCAGAGGTAATGATGAATTTTGCAGGCGATTTGAAGGACAGGCTGGGTCTTGAAATCAAGAAGCTTAACCTCGGCGGCGGCTATGGAATAATGTATACGGAGAAGGATGATCCGGTTCCGTATGACGAGTATATCAAGCACGTTTCGGAGCAGGTTAAGGCTACGGCAAAGGCGCGCGGTCTGAAGGTTCCGTTTATTTTAATGGAGCCGGGACGTTCGATTGTGGCTCCGGCAGGTATTACGCTTTACACTGTCGGCGGGGTAAAGGATATTAAGAATGTGAGAAAGTACGTGTCGGTTGACGGCGGTATGGGCGACAATCCGAGATATATTCTTTATGAGTCGGAGTATGCGGCTGTTGTGGCTAACAAGGCGAATGCTCCTAAGGTTGAGAAGGTGACAATCGCGGGCAAGTGCTGCGAGTCGGGCGACTTGCTGGCAAAGGATATTGAAATGCCGGAGATTGAGGTCGGAGATACGCTTGCGGTTCTTGCGACGGGCGCTTACAACTATTCAATGGCGTCGAATTATAACAGAATACCGCGTCCGGCAGTTGTTGCCGTTTCGGGCGGTAAGGCGAAGATTATCGTAAAGCGCGAAAGTTTTGAGGATATTATCGCTAACGATTTGATGTAAATTAAGGAACCACTGATTAATTAACGCCTAACGGCTTAGCACGCATTGAACTTGCATATTTTCCGTCATATCATACAAAAATCTCTCGACATACGCGAGTATGCCTTCGATCTTTTTATATAATCTGACGAAAAATCTGACTGTGTTCACTGCGTACTATATTTAATCAGTGCTTCCTTAACAGGCTGTGAAGCCGCGGAACAAAACTCATTAAGGGATTTGTTCCGCGGCTTATTTATTTGGGAAATCAAGCAGTGACAATAAGCGGAATTATTTGAGCTTACAGTTCCAGACGTCCTTCAATTCCGTCAAAGTCAATCCGTTTTACCGAGCCGTTTTTCAGCGTAATCGTAACGGGACCGTAGCCTCCGTGTTTTTCCTCGTCGGTGTAATCTATGCGCTCTATAGGGAACAGCTCGTTTTCTGAAAAATCATCAAGATCTTCCTTTGTAATAACCTGAGAAATCAGTATGAAATTTTCATACCCGTAATTCTTTCTGCGTGAGGTTTCCGCGTATATCACAATGGATTTTTCAGAATCGGGGTTTGTGCCGGTGCTTTGCACAAGCTTCAAATCCTCCCAGCCGTCATATATTGTCATGGCAAGCTGCTTTTCATGTCCCATACTGTCGTGTCCCTTTAAAATGACCGCCTTTGCGCTTCCGAGCCGCTTTTCGGTTATTTCGGTTCCGTTGTCCGGGAATCCGTAGGCGCCGAGCGTCAGTGTAACCGGAGCGCGGAAAAGCCTGAGCTTGTCGGCTCTCATTATTCCGTATTCAACGGGGAAGTCCGCAAGATTAAGCGCCTGCCGCCAGTGCGTGTCAACGCTTAAATCATAGTCAAAGAACTGCCGGCGGAAAAGCACCCCGTCATGTATTCCATGCAGAAAGGTCGCGTTGCAGCGCTGATAATTTTCCTCCCCGCTGTTTCTCAGAACGTACTGCATTGATTCAACACCCTCGGCGGGCGACGCTTCCCAGGGATATTTCGTACAGTAGCAGAGCTTTGAATAATTCCACATTCCGTGAAGGTCGCCGCTGTTTTTAATCACCTTTGCGCTGCGTAAAACCGTGCTTCCGTTTGCGCTGTGGTTTGTGACGCAGAGCGCGGGACCCTTCAGAAACGTTTCGCTGACTTCGTTTTCGTTCAGCTTATCCCAGATACCGTTGTTTTCCTTTGCGGTCCAGAACGGATGGTTTTCCGGAAGGGTAAGGCACAGAAAAGCCTTGCCGAGCCAGTAAGCCGATTCGGCGCAGGAATAGCCCTGCACGAGCGGAGCGAACTGACCGTAAAAGCCCATCGACGGTACGGAATTAATAAGAAAATCCTTATGCGTGAAAAATTGCAGCAGCGAGCCGGAGGCGATTCTTCTTGCAAGTCCGGGGTCGGCGGCTGAGGTTTTAAGGCTGAAATTTTCGCTTAGGGGACTTGTTGCCGCGTTGCGGTAAACGCAGCTTCGTCCCCACATATTCGTAAAGCCGTCTTTGTCAAAAAAATTACCGTAGGTTTCCATGAGCTTGTTTGAGTTCTGCTCAAAGCGAGCGGCAATGTACGGCAGATTTTCATAGCCGTACCAGTTGTTCCAGATAGGCGTGTACACGTTGAATGCCCAGCAGGAATAGTAGTCGAAGCACTGACCGTCGCGGTACCAGCCGCTGCCGGCATAGTAGCCGAGGATTGCCTGGGCATGTTCAAGCATTATGTCCTTGTCGATGCCGTAGCCCTCTCTGTGCAGAAACGCCATGCCGAGCATATTGAACAGCCGCCAGTTCTGCGGAACGGTGCTTGCATGGGCATAGCTTGAAAGAAATTCCGCAACAGCATCTCTTTCCGAATCGGTATATCGTTTCCAGATTTCGTCAAGGCATACGTCAAGGCAGATAACGAGAGCGCAGGTTTCCACCGTCTGCTGAAATGCCCGGTGCGGATTTTCATTCCCGGCAAGCTCCTGCAAATCCTCATACTTGCCGACATACAATTCATCCCCCTTTGTGCAGCAGCGGAGTATAAGCCGTGAATAATAGTTCCTGAGCTTAAAGCCGCATATTTCGATTTCCGGGTCAATATGAATGAGCGGTGCGGCGATAAAGAGCGTGCGTGCAAGCCCCTCGAACCGCTGCGCCGTTTGCTCAAGCAGAAGCTGATTGCCCTTTGCGTTTTTGTGCGGATATGTAACCTCTGTTTCGGTTCTCGGAACGATTACCGGAGAATCGGCGGAGGGAATATGACGAAAAATTCCTTCCAGCAGATATTTCGCCGCGTCAATCCAGCTTTCGCGGGTCATGCCTGTGAACGGACTGAGCGTGAAATCGAGATATTTTGGAATGTACATGATATGTGTTCTCCTTAATAAATGTGAAATCAAGTGATGGAGCTGAGTATACCCGAACTTTCTTCCGTTAACGGATATTAGCTTATTTATGCCCCATCAAACGTTTCTTTAAGCAATATTAAATATACGGCTGCCGAAAAGACTTTACGGCAGCCGTTTTAATTTATTTGTCGATAAACAAATGTCTTGGCAGACCGTCGACCATGAACGGAGAAAGCTCTCCGATAATGAGCGGACGCGCATACTCGTCAAATTCCTTTGAAACATATGTACCGTCGTTGATAATCCACTCGTCAGGAACAGTCTTTTCCTCGTTGGCGATGAGGTTGATGTCGTATGAGTCGGTGATGATTGAATACGGAGCATTTGAAATTCTCTTGAAGATAATCATCTTGCCCGTTTCGCCGTTCAATGCGGCAACAACCGCGTCAGCGCCTGCGGTAAACGCTTCCGTAATGTCGCGGCGCGATACCAAGTGAGAGGCGCAGCGCTGTAAGGTCGAGAATACGATACCTCTTGACTTAACGCCGAGATTTTCGGTCAGGAAGTCCGAAAGATAAAGCGCGGTACCGCCGAGCGACTTGTGACCGAAGGAGTCGGTAATAATATTGGTCTTGTTAGCCTCGCAGACATACTTTCCGTCAGCGGTTTTAACACCCTCGGAAACGGCAACGATAACGGCAGTGTTGTACTTCTTAAGCTCCTCGATCTTTTTCACAAATTTGTCGTGGTCAAAAACTTTTTCCGGAAGATAGATAAGATCCGGACCGGCACAGTCCTCGGAGCGTGATAAAGCCGAAGCGGCAGTAAGCCAGCCGGCATTGCGTCCCATGATTTCAACAACGGTGATTGAGTCGGTCGGATATGTTTTTGCATCGCGGATAATTTCCTTCATTGCCGCGGCGATGTACTTTGCGGCTGAGCCGTAGCCGGGGGTATGGTCCGTGATTGCGAGGTCGTTGTCAATTGTTTTGGGAACGCCCATGAAGCGGATATCCGAGCCGATTTTGTCGGCATAGTTGGAAAGCTGCATGATAGTATCCATTGAGTCGTTGCCGCCGATATAGAAGAAATACTTTACGTCAAGCTTCTTTAATATACCGAACAGTCTTTCATAAACGTCCGGAGCGGTTTCCGCCGACGGAAGCTTGTAACGGCAGGTGCCGAGGAAGGATGACGGAGTACGCTTTAAAAGCTCAATATCAAGATCGTTTCTGATGTATTTTGAAAGGTCTACATATCTTTCGTGCAAAAGACCTTCAATACCGTTGCGCATACCGTAAACCGTTTTGCAGCCGTTATCCTTTGCAGTCTTGTAAACTCCTACAAGGCTGGAATTGATTACGGAGGTAGGACCGCCGGACTGACCTACCATAACATTGCCTAATGTTGCCATTTTAATTCTCTCCTTTTTTCTCTTGCTGAGATTTATGTATTACACCTATATTTTACTACAAATATTACTAAAAGTCAAGGATAAAAAAGCCGTAATTTCGTTGAAAAATACAGAAAAATACGGTTTTTTTGACGTTTTGAAAAAAATGTCTATAAACTCTTGACAAACAGGGAAAAAAGGGATATTATAATAGTATAATAGTTGACAATATGAACAATTCACAAAATCAACTAATGAATTCCGTCCGGCTCATTGAGGGACGGCTTTCATGAAGGAAAACAGGTGGTAGGATGATGAAAATCAACAAGAATGAAGCGCGTGAAAAAATGCTTTATACATGGGTTCAGTTTGAGGGGATAATGCGGAGAATGATGATTTCCGATGAGCTTACTCATCAGGAGGTATGCATCTGCAACCTCATTGCGAACTCGTCCGAACCGGTGACGGCAACGGAGCTTTGCGAAAAGCTGTTTATGCACAAGTCCCAGATGAACAGAACGCTCAGCAGGCTCGAAAAGGCTAAGGTAGTAATAAGGGAGCGTTCCGAAGCGGACAAGAGAAGGGTGTATATAAGGCTGAATGAGGAGCATCTCAGCGGATATATCAAGCTGCACAGAAAGTCGCTTGCAATGGTTGACGCAATCAGCGAAAAGCTGGGGATGGAGCGTGCAATGGAAGTTAATCATGTATTAAAGGAATTAATTGGCGCATTTGAGGAGGTCTCGGCGGAAGCTGATTCCGCGGACCGGAAAGGAAGCTGAAATGGCTAAAATTATCGAGAAGGAAATTAACGGAGTTCAGCGGACGTGCTATCCGCTGAACGGCGGACAGAAGTTTTTGTATTATACGTGTCTTGCGTATACCGACAGGCAGGAGTCGCTTGATTTGGGTATCTCCATGCAGTTTGAAGGTCAGATGGATTTTGACGCGTTAAAAAGAGCCGTAAAGAAGGCTTATGAGAGAAACGAGTGTTCAAGAATAAGGCTTACGGTTCATAACGAGGGTGAGAGAAGGGAGGTTTTGCAGTACATTTCCGACGATGAACCTGAGGAGCCGGAAATCGTTGACCTGTCGGATAAAACTCCGGAGGAGGCAAGGAGCGTGCTCGATAAGTGGACGCAGGTTGTGTTTGATTTGTTTGACAAGCCTCTGATTTTTATCAAGCTGCTTAAGCTGCCGAACAACAGAAGCGGATATTACATGAATGTGTACCACCTTTTGATGGACGCGTATTCATCGCAGATGTTCATGTATGACATACTCGATTTGTATCTTGCGGAAACAAGGGGACTGCCGGAGCCTAAGCCCATGAGGTCGTATACGGAAGCTTTGAAGAAGGAAATGGAATACCTTGCAAGCCCGAAGGCGGCGGAGGATATTGCGTACTTTAAGAACGAGGTAGATACGACAGATCCGTTATTTGCCGATTATCTGCGTCCGTCAAGACTTATTGAGTGCAGAGAAAAGGAGAATAACCCGAAGCTCAGAAGCGCTGCCGTTTACGGCTTGGTTTCGGACGGCGAGGTGTTCAAGAACGTGTGGACGGTCGAGGAAACGGAAAGGCTTATTGAGTTTACAAAGAAATATCATTTAACCGTACCCTGCGCGCTTATGACAGGAGTAAGATGCGCGCTGAGCACGCTTAACAACAGGCAGGACAATCTTTCGTTCAGGCTTATGCTTAACTGCCGCGCGTCGCTTTTGGAAAAGCGTTCGGGAGGAAATGTGATAAACTACGTGAATGCGCGCCATATTATCCCGGAAACAACGACCTTTAAGGACACCGTCGATATTTACGGCAGATGGCAGAAGCAGATGTTTAAGCACGCAAAGGCTAACTATCTGTATACAATCGGTTTCCAGAGAGAAAAGGACAAGACTCCGCAGACATTCCCGCTGCATACATATGAGCCGCTCGGATTTTCGTACTGGCCGCCGATGGAGCATAAAATGCCGGAGGATGTGAAGAAGGGAATGGAGCTTGTGATGTGTTCGACAAGAGCGTCGCAGCAGAATCTCTATATCACGAACTACCACAGACCGAAGGACGGTGCGCTGGAAATCGGAATGGAGTATAAGGTTGATGAAAACCCGCTCGAGGATTTAAAGGTATTTTATAAAATCATGAAGGGTTCAATTATGATGGGAATTGAAAACCCGGATATAACCTTAGGTGAAATTTTTGATAAGTTTGAAAAAAGATAAGCTGCGCATCTTGCCGCCCTCAGCGACTTGAAGTATAAACATACGTCGGCGTCGCTTTTGACGGCAATCTGCTTGCTTCTCTTTTCCCAAACGGATTGGTGAAAGCATTTTAGGTTATAAGTTTTAAAAGGAAATATAAGGAGGTATTTTAAGATGTTGGAACAGCTTACGGATATTATTTTAGATTATGTAGAGGTTGAGCCGGAGGATGTAAAGGCGGAGAGCGAGTTTGCAAATGACCTCGGATTTAATTCGTATGATTTTACCTGCATGATTTCGGCGGTTGAGGATGCGGCTGACGTGAAGATTGAGGAAACGGAGCTTTTGAAGATTTTTAAGGTTTCTGACCTTATTGAATTGATTGAAGCAAAGAAGAATTGACTGACAGAGGAATTATAATGGAAAATATTAAGACAATAAAGGATTTGCTGAACAGCGCCGCGGAACGCTTCGGTGACAAGACATTTATTAAATATGAGAAAAACGGCGAGATGAAGGAAAAAAGCTTCAACCGTCTGCGTGACGATGCGGCGACGATTTCCTCGATGATAACGTATATGTCGCCGTCCGGCCCGTGTCAGGTTGCGATGATAGGAACCACCTCGTATGAGTACATTGCGGTATACTGCGGTATCGTATGCGCTCAGTGTACGGCTGTAACCTTGGACGCAAAGCTTGGAATCGAGGATTTA
Organism: bacterium; assembly: GCA_030536655.1. Classification (GTDB taxonomy): domain Bacteria; phylum Bacillota; class Clostridia; order UBA1381; family UBA1381; genus UMGS1958. The sequence continues at coordinate 11,797 of JAUNPN010000082.1, forward strand.
TGCGCGCTTATAAGACGCAGCGACAGTAAAATCGTATTCCTTGCAAGAGATTTTGTTTCGTATGCGAATGCCATACTGAACCGCTGTCCCGATGTGCATTGTATTATAAATATGCACTCGGACGAAAGCGATGAGGATACGCGCTCGCTCCGAATGATGATGAGGAATATCCAGCGCTTCGGGGGTCCGGCACAGCTTATAAACTCGGATTTAAAGCGCGAGCCTAAACCGGAGGACAGGGCAATGATTGTTTTTACCTCCGGAACAACGGGAATTTCAAAGGGCGTTATGCTCAGCCATGCGAATATTGTACATAACGCGTTCTGCTCGTGGAGCGAGATGTCCAAGGATGAGGTTAAGCTGAGCCTGCTTCCGATAAATCACGTTACGGCAATGGCGGGAGATTTGTTTAACGGTCTGCGGTTCGGCTTTACCGTGTGCATTAACGGTCCGATGAAAAATCTTGAAAAGAATCTGCTTAAGTTCAAGCCGACAACGATGGTTGTTGTTCCGATGATTGCGGAATCGCTTGCAAACAGAGTGGACGCGAGGTTCAGACGCTTTAAGGATAAGAAAAAGGCGGTTGAATCCGTATTCGGACCGAACTTTAAGATGCTTCAGACGGGCGGAGCGCCGATAAATCCGGAAACTATTGAGCGTTATGCGGATATGGGCATTGAGGTATGCCAGAGCTACGGCATGACCGAGTGTACGGCAAAGGTCAGCACCGGAGTATGCGGAGACGGGCACAAGACAAGCTGCGGGCGAATAGTGAGCGATTGTCAGGTACGAGTTGTTGACGGTGAGCTTCAGGTAAAGAGCCCGTCTGTGATGATGGGCTATTACAAGGACGAGGAGAATACAAAGGCCGCGTTTACCGAGGACGGCTGGTTCAGAACGGGGGATATAGGTCATGTTGAATGGGATAACGGATACGGCTATATTTACATTACCGGCAGACTTAAGAACCTGATTATAACGGACAACGGCGAGAATGTTTCTCCGGAGGAGCTTGAGGAAAAGATTGGCGCGGAGAGCGTTATTTCGGAGGTTGTCGTATACGCGAAGGATAACAAGATAGTAGCGGAAATTCTCCAGAACCCGGATGAAACCGGAACAGAGGATGCTGCCGAGGCGGAGAAGATTATCAAGGGCGCGATTGACAGAATTAACGAGGGACTTCCCCCGTACAAGCGTATTCAGACGATAAAGCTGCGTGACGAGAATTTTGAAAAGACAACATCGGGAAAGATTAAGCGTCATACGCTTGATAAGGATTGATACTAAGAAAGGCTGTTGCATAAGCGACAGCCTTTTTTATGATTAGAGCTTATTGCTCCATTCGCGTTCTGTTCTGCGGATAATAATGAGGTACACGATAAACAGCAGAGCGCCGGCGCATATCCATGCGGCCGCATGGGAGAGGCATACGACAAGGTAGCTCATCATATGTGCGCCTATGACTGCGACAATGCCTCTGCCGACAAGCTCGGCAATTCCGGCGCACATCGGCAGAAAGCCGTAGCCCATGCCCTGGAGCGCGTTTCTGTAAATGAATATAAAGCTGAGCGGTATGAAAAATCCGCCGACGCACTTCATATATACATCGACAAGCCCGGTAATTTCATCGAGGTTATCCGATACGAATAAGCCGGTCAGATATTTGCCGAAGAACATAAGTATAAGTCCGACTGCAACCGCGTATACGCAGGCTGAAACGGTGCCTATGAAGCAGCCGCGCTTTAAGCGGCTGACGTCGCGCGCGCCGGTGTTCTGGGCGCAGTAGGTAGCCATGCAGGTGCCTATCGCCATGAATGCCTGTGTTGCAAGCTGTTCGACCTTGCTTGCCGCGGTAAACGCCGCGACTGTGACGGAGCCGAATATATTAAGGCAGGACTGCATTATAATAGAGCCTATCGCGGTGATTGAGAATTGCAGCGCCATAGGGATACCTACCTTAATCTGGTTGGCTGCAAGCTTCCTGTCAAATCCCCAGCAGCCCTTGCCGGGGCGGAGCATAGGCACGCATTTTATAATGTATATAAGACACGCCATTCCGGACGCGCCCTGAGAAATAACTGTTGCCCATGCCGCGCCGGCTGTACCCATTTTGAAATTTATAATGAATATGAGGTCAAGCACAATATTCAAAACAGCGGACATTATAAGGAAGTAAAGCGGAGTTTTGCTGTTTCCGACCGCGCGGAGCATTGCCGATAATATATTGTAGAGAACCTGTGTGCAGATTCCGAGACATATTACCGATATGTAGGAATACGCATCCGCAAATATATCCTCCGGCGTATTCATGAGCCTGAGAAGCGGTTTCATGAATATAAGGCTGATAACCGTCATTATAACGGATAGGGAAGCCGCGAGTATGGCTGCGTTGCTGATGCTTTTCTTCATGCCCTTAATATCGCCCGCGCCGAAGCGCTGTGAGGTTATAACCGTTATTCCGGCGGAAAAGCCCATGAGAAAGCCCAATATAAGGAACATTACCGTTCCGGTGGAGCCGACTGCCGCGAGCGCGCCCGTTCCGACGAACTTTCCTACAATGACTGTGTCGACCATGCTGTAAAGCTGCTGAAAAATATTGCCTATTAATACGGGTATTGTAAACCCAAGCATAATTTTTAGGGGAGAACCCTTTGTCATATCACGTGCTGCTGCCAAATACTATCATTCCTTTCCTAAGCAGACTAAAAAAGTGCTGTCATAAAGCGAAAACTTTATAACAACACTTTCGTAAGTCGGGATGACTGGATTCGAACCAGCGGCCCCTACGTCCCGAACGTAGTACTCTACCAAACTGAGCCACATCCCGATGCTGTCGCCTGAAAAAATATGTAAAAGCAGCCGAGGCGACAAATACAGCTGCTTTTTAAGCGGAGAAGGTGGGATTCGAACCCACGGTACGTTTCCGTACAACTGATTTCGAGTCAGTCCCGTTATGACCACTTCGATACTTCTCCGTATTCAATCCGAACATGCCGGATTGCAAAGAAAAAATCGGGATGACTGGATTCGAACCAGCGGCCCCTACGTCCCGAACGTAGTACTCTACCAAACTGAGCCACATCCCGATATATTCACTGTCGTTTACCAACGAATAATAGTATAGCACATTTTGCCCGGAATGTCAAGATATTTTTTTTAAAAAAATAAAAAAATATTCAAAAAAAATTTTTGAAAAAATTTCAAAAAAGGTATTGACAAATGAAACAAAGTCTGCTATAATGTTTATTGTTGTCAGCGAGAAATACGGACTGACAAAACAAACGGAAGTTTAGCTCAGCTGGGAGAGCATCTGCCTTACAAGCAGAGGGTCACAGG
>JAUNPN010000083.1 GCA_030536655.1 bacterium
ATTAAATTAATTTATAGCTTATGTCGTTAATAAACAGGCTATTCATAGAAACTCAATAATTAAAATCAGGGAACTTTTCAAGCTCGTCATATTCCTCATCGCTCATCTGTTCAAGCTTTGACAGAAGCGAGTCAGACATATCGGCAAGCTCCGTTTCGTCCTGTTCAAGATACTGCCGCATCACTGTGATTGCGTCCATTGTTCCAATCCTTGTGTTCTTCTGATAGATACACAGAAGGTTCATTTCATCGTGTGTTAAATTTGTCATGGTTTTACATCTCTCTTTCCTTAGATTTTTGTTGTGTTTTGTCCTGTGGTGGCAGAGGACGATTTAGCTTTGCGAGAAGCGAAGGCTTTTCATCAGCCGACTTTTGGGGCTTGTGCTGCTTGCTCTCTTTACTTTCTTTTTCGATAGCGTCCGCAAGGTCAAGCAGCGAGATAGGCTTACCCTCCTTTACATCGCTTTCAAGCTCCGCCACCGTAGGTCTATTATCGCCGTTATTGATGATCCCGTCAATCATGTTAAAATCGTCCTCCGTTGACATCTCGGCATTTTTGAGATAATTGTCCTTTACAGCTTCCCAATCTGTTTTTTCAATACCGAAAATACCGTCAAACCCTTCAATCTCACTTGCATCCAACACAAGAGCCTCTGTATCATCGTAGTGGAGCATATACACTGCTGTGTCCATATCAAAGAGCTTCTGCGCCGTATCTTTTGTAAGCGGCAGCATATTTTCATAGCTGTAGCCGTATGAGTGCATATCTGCTAATGTTATATTCGGATCGGGTAAATCCATAGACATTTGAGATAACGCCTTTTCGGAAATATCATCAAGCAATCTGTTTTTCTCACTGTCAGGCATTGGCTCACCATAGGGCAGCTTAACCTCATATTCAGAAATAATCTGCTCCTTTACCTGTTCGAGCTTCATATCGGGATTATCAATTTGCCCGCCGTCAACGAGTTTCAACGTTTCCTTATCGTAAACAGAATAGTCCCACGCATTATCAGCCGTTTTCTGGATATGCAGATAGTTGATACTGTTTTCAAACATAGCCTCTTCAAGGTCAAGCAGTTCATTGTCAAGACCGCGTTCTTTCTTGATTTCCGCATAGTGTTTATCAATGTCGGTAATCATTGTGTTTGAAGTCTTGTTGATTATTTCAAGAGACTCTCTCAGCTCCGACAACTCCTTGCCATTGCTCCACGAAGCAATATATCCGAAGCTGTTCTCATCGGTTTTAATACCGTAATACGCACAGACCGCAAACGAGATGCTTTCAGCTTGAACCTCCTCGGTATTTCTCGATAATTTAGCTTTTTCGGGATACTGCTCATACAAAAATTCTCTTATGCCTTTTTCGCCTTCCAAAAAGTTAAGTCCGTCATCGAGCGGTATATAACCGTTTTCGGAAAAGTCAATAGGTTCAGAACAAATTATACACCCTGCGTGATTTACACTGACATTTTCTTCAATGGTAACAGGTTTGCCGGGATCGTTATCACTTCCACGCAGATCATAACAATAAAGTCCGTCAGGGAGTTCTGCTTTATCAATTCTGCCGTTAGAAAACAATGCTTTCTCTCCGAACAATTCAACCTCCTGCAATTTTTCTTCTTTTGCTTTCGTATTATGAAGTTTTGAATGAGCTAATTCGTGTAAAAGCGCTGATACCGTCTGAACCTCACTCATACCCTCACGGATAACGATTTTCTGCTCGTCAAGAGAGAAATAGCCGTCCGCATTGCTTATCGGCTCAAAGGTTATGGGAACGGACGAGCTGCGCTTTATCGCTTCCAAAAACGCAGCGTAATTTTGCACATTTCCCGATAAATCGCTTGCAAGCTGCGGCAAGGGTTTTCCGGCAGTCTGACTTACATCAAAAACCGATACAACCCTGAACATAGGGATTTGAATTTCCTTTTCAACTTTTACTTCGTTGCCGTTATCATCAAGCATAGGCAGCTTGGTGTCGGGGTCGAGCTTGGTTTCCTCAATCTTTTTCTTGTAGGGAGTGGGAGCAATAATTTTAATACCCTTTTCGCCCTTTTTTACATTGCGCCCGAATTGGTCGTTCCATTTATTAAAGCCGGCAACAAGCGTGGCGTTCGGCTTCTGCATATAGATAAGCATTTGGTTATTCACGCTGTACCTGTGAAAACGGCTCATAGTTTGAAGATACTGTTTATACTTGTCGGACTCAAACAGCTCTTTTATCCCGTTTGCAATGCTATCGGTAATATCCTTTAACCGCTGCTTGTTTGTCTTCTTTTCCTCCGTAGGCTGGGTTACCTCTGTTTTCTTGTTTTCAGCCATTTAAAACGCCTCCTTTATAGATTTTTGTTAAAGTCAAGACCAAATGTTGTTTTTGCTCCGTCATCGGTCATAACGATAAAAGCGTCGTACTTTTTGCCTGTTTTCTCGGAATAAATCCCGCTGACATAGGCTTTGCCGTCCTTTAAGAGAGTTTGCGCCATTTTCTTTGTCAGGCTCATTCGTTTTGAAGTTAAAAAACGGTTATCTTTCCACAGAGCAAACCTGCAATCATTCTTTTCGCAAAAATAGCCTTTTTTGCTTTCGGTTACATTGCTTCCGCAGCGCGGACATTTGCCGACAACCTCTCTTCCTGATGGAAATAACACCTCAGCCCCGTCAATCACCTTGTAATCACGGACAAGAGTATTCACCATATCCTCAATCGCAGACATAAAATCATCGGGATTTATTTCGCCCTTTTCAATCAAAAGCAGTTGCTGTTCCCATTGTGCCGTCAAGAGCGGGGACTGTAATTCCTCCGGAAGTATTGTTATGAGAGAAGCGCCAATGCTGCTCGGTATAAGATTTACAGTTTTCTGTCCCTTTGTTCTTGTAACAAAACCCACCGAAACGAGCTTTTCAATGATAGCCGCTCTTGTAGCCGGAGTTCCCAAACCCTTTCTTTCCGCTTCATCGGGAATATCGTTTGCACCCGCATTTTCCATTGCGGAAAGTATTGTGTCCTCTGTAAAATGCTTCGGAGGAGTTGTTTTACCCTCTTTAACAGATATATAATTTGTAATTAACGACTGTCCTTCACTAAGTTTAGGCAGATTGTTATATTCTTCATCTGTTTTAACAAAGGCTTTCCACCCAAGGTTGATAAGCGATTTGCCTTTGGCGTTAAATTCCTTGCCTCCGCAACAAATTACGGCTGATGTTTCTGTATATACATACGGTTCGCTTACGGCACAAAGAGTTCTCTTTGCTATAAGCTTTAAAATTTCCTGCTCTCCTGCGAGGAGAGAATGGATATCTGCGTTTTTAACGCTCTTTGTAAGGATAATTGCATGATGGTCGGACACCTTTTTATTGTTGCAAACCTTATCCCTATCAATGCTGTTTGGGGACACTAAACCAAGAACATCTGCGGATATTGCGACAATCTCATCTACGGAGTTTTTCATATCCTCCGTAAGAAATTTGCTATCTGTTCTCGGATAGGTGCAGAGCTTCTTTTCATATAAGGATTGAAGGTAATCAAGTGTTTGCTGTGCGGTATAACCTAATGTTCTGTTAGCTTCTCTCTGAAGCGTAGTCAGGTCGTAGAGTGTAGGAGCTTTTTCGCTCTTTTCCTTGCGTCCTACAGATTTAACCATCGCTTCGTCATTGTTGCAAATTTGTGCAACAGCTGCTGCACTTTCTTCATCGGCAAATCGTTCGCTCTCTGCTTTAAACCCATCAAAATCAAGAATCACCTTGTAGAACGGCTCGCTCTTAAAGGCTTTGATTTCAGCTTCACGCTGTACAATCATAGCAAGTGTGGGCGAGATTACTCTGCCGACATTTAATGTTCTATGGTACAGTACAGAAAACAGTCTTGTCGCATTTATACCAACAAGCCAGTCTGCCTTGCTTCGGCATAAAGCAGCGTTATACAATGCGTCGTATTCACTGCCGGGATGGAGATTATTAAAGCCGTCCTTTATAGCCGTATCTTCCATAGAGGAAATCCACAAACGCTTCATAGGTTTACTGCATCCGGTAAGGTTAAACACCGTTCTGAAAATCAATTCACCCTCACGCCCGGCATCACAGGCGTTAATTACCTCTGTAACGCTTTCATCGTGCATTAAATTTGATATAATTTCAAACTGTTTTCTTTTGTCTTCATCCACGGCGTACTGCCATGTTTCGGGAATAATCGGTAAATCCTCATATTTCCACTTGCTGTAGCTCTCATTATAGCTTTCAGCCTGTGCAAGCTCTGCCAAATGACCGAAACACCAAGAGACGGCATAGCCGCCCCCTGATAAGTATCCGTCATTGTGTTTTTCAGCTCCGATTACTTTTGCAATTGTTTTTGCTACTGAAGGTTTTTCTGCAATTATTAACTTATGTTGAGTGATAGGAAATGTAAACTCTTGTTTGTTTTCTATTGATTTCATTGAATTGTCCTTTCTGTAACTTCACATAATCCTCTGGTCGTACTCAGAGGATTATGCAAGTTACGGTTGATATTATCGTTTACCAAATGAATTTAGCCAGTTCATTAAATCGTCATCATCCGTCCAACTCGGATATTGAAGCGGTTTGTTTAAAGGGCTGGCTTTTTCTAAAGCTTGGCGTTTCAGTATAGTATCGGCTCTCGCATAGATCTCAGTAGTTTTTATGTCGCTATGTCCGAGCAAATCTCTGATATATATCAGATTTACGTCAGCTTGAAGCAAATGCATTGCTTTAGAATGTCTTAAGCAATGGGGTGTAACCTTTGTTGGAATAAGATCAGGATTAGTATTTCGAGCCATATCCGCGTATTTTTTTAAAGTATAAGCAATACCGGCTCTTGTAAATTTTTCGCCGCTGCGGTTACAAAACAACGGATGTGTACTGTTAATGTGTTCTGGCATATAGTCATTTATATATGCTTTCAATAAACTCTCTGGGCCTGATAAAAGAGGAACAATTCTTGTCTTGTTTCCTTTCCCGGTAAGCTTGACTGTTGCAGGAGATCTAAAACGGACGTCACCAATTGTCAGGTCTGCAATTTCCTGAACTCTTGCTCCGGAATCGTAAAGCAGACTTAAAAGAGCGGCGTCCCTCCTGCCTGTCTTTGTATTAATATCAGGTTGTGCCAACAATGCTTTAACCGCATCAATTGTCAGATAATTGAGTTGCCCTTCAGGCGCTTTTGCTGTCCGTATTGACAACACTTCCTGACAAAGCATTGCAGCCTCCGGCATCTCATACTGGAGATAGGTAAAAAAAGCACGAATTGCTCCTAATCGCTGATTACAGGTAGAAACACCGCATTTTCGACCGGACTTTAGCCACAGAAGAAACTCTTCAAAAAAAGAACGTGTCAAGTCGCTGATAGACAATTGGTTGGATAACAATTTTTTCTCTTCCTTTGCGAACATCAGTATGAGCTTGAAGGTGTCTTTGTATGAAAGAACTGTATTTTCACTGACGTTTCTTTGGTCTGGAAGATATATTGACAGAAATCTTGACAAATGGTAGGCAAAGTCTTTCTTTGCTTTCTTACTCATATGAAATACCTCCAACTGTTGGAAATATTCGGCCTGTCAATTGTTCCATGGCTTCTAATACATCAGGAAACGCTTCGGCAGTCAGTTTCAAATACCATTGGGTAGACAACATGTATGCATGACCGACATAATGCGATAGTATCGGCAGCAGAGTCATTAAATCACGTTTTTCATGCGCCCATATATTCAGCCTATGACAGATAAATGTATGGCGAACGTCATGAACCCTTGGTCCAATTTTTTGACCGCGGTACGGGATACCGGCAAACCAGAGCATTTCACGGAAGTGTTTTTCGATGTTACTTACAGTATATCCACTGCCATCTTTTTTGAAGAAAAAAGGAAACTCCGGATCATGTTCTTTATGAACGGCTTCGATATATGTCTTGCATCGTAAATTAAGAGACTCAGACATTGGAACAAAGCGTTCATTATCATTTTTTGCGTGAATGATGTGAACACATCCTTTTTCTGTATCTACATCAGAAAGCTTTAGATTTAGCAGTTCTGAAATACGGAAACCACAGCCGTACAACATTCTGTAAAGCAATGGAAATGACAGATGTTTATATGGAGAGCATGGGGAAAACTCCATTGCGTCGGCTGCCGCAAAAATCTTTTTCATTTCTTCATGAGTGAAAACATATGCTTTGAACTGCGAATATCTGGATTTATGAACATTAGCAACATATCCGCTATATCCCTGCCCTGATAAAAATGCAGCAAACTGCTGTAAATACAAAATGCGGTTTGACCAATAGACATCACTTTCATTAGGCTGTTTTTGACCCCATGCCTCAACTATCTCTTTTGTTAAGGCATAGTCAATAACTTCATAGTCCTTAGAAAATCTATCAAACTTGTGCAAAACCCAATACCCGGACAAATATTGGTATCCGACAGCCCTTTTCTGTGCTACAAATTCTGTAAGCAATGGTGCAAATGGTCCGCTAAACGGTTTATCTGTCCTGATCATAACTCCACCTCCAATGCACAAAGTTTCAGTTGACTTATGTTAATTCGGAGATACACTTCTGTACTGGATATGTCAGCGTGACCCAGCGTTTGCGATATTACAGGAAGAGGTACTCCGTTTTCAAGCATAGCGGTTGCTAGGGTGTGCCTGAAACAATGCATTCCAATCCGTCTGTTGGCCGGTGTTTCTATCTCTGCGCAACGCATTTGTTTAATGAGTACATTGCGTAAATCCGCATATTGTCCATAAGGCGGTTTATGCTGGATAAAAATATATTTGCTGTCAGAAGAAGGTCGACCGTTTTTTAGGTAATCTATGATTGCCCAGCCTACATCATCGGGAATAGGCAAAGTTAAAAACTTTTTCGTTTTTTTCTGTGTAAATGAGAGAATTTTATTGTTCCAGTCGATACAACTGAACTCAAGGGTTCTTATGTCGCTTGAACGCAACCCCATTCTTGCTGCAATCAGAAAAATCGCATAGTTTCGCTTTCCAAGTGGGTTTTCCCTATCAAATGAAGATAGGATTTTTTCTGTTTCATCTCCGGTAAATACGGCCGGCAAACGCTGTTGACGGGTGTTTTTAACAGAGGGAATACATCCGGATAAATCCTCCTCATGATAGTTGTTTTGAAAAGCATACAGAGAAAGTCTTCGCAGCATTCGCAGGTTTTCTGAAACGTAAGTGGTTGAATACGATGCCATATACTTTATGAAATCATTTACCATGTCACGGGTTACCATGCTAAAGGTATCTGCTCCTTTATCAACAAAGAAAAGGTGCAATCTGTATAACCTAGACCATAGGCTTTTCATAGAACCTTCGGACAGTCCGCGTTGCGCTTCGCTGTCAGCAAAGGAAGTCAAGAGCGAATGATAACCTTGGCTTATTTCATGACCGTTTCTTTTAGGAACACCTGTAACCACACCAAAATCAATGTAGTTTTTCAGAAGCTCAAGTGCCCTGCTAACCCGGTACATGGTATACTCCAGTTCCAGACGGAGTCCATATTCCGTCTGAAGAAATCCTTCCCGGAAATCCTCATTAAATGATGTGACAGGGACAGTAGATGCGTAGTGCAGCAACGCATTCCAAACATTTTTTAGCCCTTGTATACTTAAAGGACTGTAACCTTTTTTCTGCATTTCATTTTCCAATGCAGAAATCAGCGGATTTAATTCCGCAGTTGAAATTGTTGTTTTCATAAATACTCCTTTCAATGTTGAACAGTTGATAAAGTTACAACTTTATTCTAACAAAGAAAGGGATATTATGTGAAGTTAAATTTAAAAAAATCAAGGAAAGAGAGGTGTTTGAGACGTTTTCGTCTCATAATGTATGACTCAACATAAACTGATTTATGTGAAGCTTCACATAAATCAGTTTCATTCTTTTTAATCCTCTCTTTCATCATCGGATATTTCGCTGTCCTCGTCCTCAATCTCATAATCAGGCTCTGCATCCGTTTCTACCTCGGTATCTTCGTCCTCTGTTTCGTAGTCCTCGTCCTCCTCGTACAAGTCATTGGGATCAGTTGTCCCTTTCGTACTTGACTTTTTGTTCTTGATTTTAAACCAATAGAACGCTCCGCCCGCGCCTAACAGCGCAAACAGAACAAGAACGATAAGCGAAGTTGTTGAACTCTGCTGCTTTTCGGGAGCTTTTTTCTCCTCGCTCGGCGCGGGAGCTGTGGTCGCTGTAGCGATACATTCGTCCTTGTTTTTTGAGCATACGGGACAATCGGCGTTTACGCTTCCAAGCTCGCATTTGGTACTACAGGTGCAAACGGCGGTAACTTGTGCCTTTTGTTCATCTTCCATTAAAGCAAGCAAGTCAGCCTCGTCAACTGCATTCAAAAAATATACGTTCTCCGTATCGCCGCTGCGGTCGATAATAATATAGAAGGTATTGCCGTTCTTTGACTGAACCGTGATAAACTGCTTGTCTTCAATGGTATCCTCATCATTGACCTGATGCACATCATCAACTGTTGTAAGGTTTCCGCTCGGTGTGAGCGGCGTTTTGCTTCCTACGTTGTCATTTACACTGAGTTCCTCATCGGTGGGAACATTCGCCGATACGTGAAATGATAAAGCTGTCATACATAGTACAACAGCTAAAGTAATTAAAAAGGTGTGTGTCTTAAATTTCATTGTCGTTTTCCTCCAAATCATTTTTAGTCTCGGGAGCTTTTTCGGTTTTGCCGAGCAAGCTCAGAAGTTCGTCAATCGTAAGTCCGCTTTCACGAACAGCGCCGATTATCTCGGCATTCTCAAGTTGTCTGATTTTTTCGGCGAGCTTCTTGTTTTTTGCCTGTAAGGATACGATTTTACTTTCATTCCTCTCGTAATCCTCTTTGAGCTTTTCAATTCTTACGTTCATAATCATTCACTCTCCTCTTACGGTAGTCTACCATATTGCATAAAATGTGAGCTGAAATATGCCGAATTAACATTTGCGTACTGAATGGGATCTCCGCAATGGATCATCATACCGTCTCCGACATAGATGCCAACGTGGGATGCGCCCGCCGTGTTATACGTTTTCTCAAAGAAAATCAAGTCGCCCGGCTTTGCGTTTGACGGGGATACTCTCACGCATTGCTGGCGTAATCCCTCGGCTGTGGTTCTTCCCACGCTCCAACCGCTATGATTGACTACCCAACACACGAAGCCTGAGCAGTCAAATGAGGTAGAGGGAGTAGAGCCGCCCCAAACATAGGGATAGCCGAGATATTTTTTCGCTTCGTTCATCATCGCGGCAAATTTCACATCGGATAATGCGTCCGGAGGTATAGCGTAGTCCTCATATTCGGTATTGATGTACTTATCCACATACACCGAGTCCCCGAACAGATCAGGTCTGTTGCCAAGCGTTTTCATATATATGGCGTACAGCTCTAACTGATCTTCACTGAGTATTTCGGACGGAATATGCGACAAATTATTGTTGATGAGCGTTACGGTACAAATGTAATAATTGTAAGTTTCCTCGGAGGTTGAACCGTCGGGGTGTGTAACCGTCCTTGTTCTTTGCTCCGTTGTAACGGTTTCCGTCAGAATATACTGCCTTGCGAATAAATTGGACAAATCGCTTTCAACCTCCGAAACAGTCCACGCGCCCTGATGAAGCGCGGTCAATGCAGAAATCAAAACATACGGATCGTGTTCAATGTCGTCAAGCTCATAAACATACTCGTCATAGCTGTGGGTACTTTCGTAATTAGAGATTGTATCCGACAAATTCTGCTCAAGCTCCTTGTATTTTTCTTCCGCACCGAGCACAGCGCTATCCTCACTTGGATAGGTTGAGCCTGCTATCGCCGACGACGCACCCTCAAATATAACCGAACAGGAAGAACAAACTACGCAGATTATGACGATAAGGGCGGCAATCAGACCGATTATCAGGAACGCCGTTTTGTGGCGACCGACAAACTCGGCAGCCTTTTTTGCGGTTTCGGCAGCTTCTTTGGAAGCCTTTTTCGTAACCTCGGATGCTTTCTGCGTTGAAGCACCGCTCTTTTTAACTTTGGCATACTCCTTTTTGATTGCGTTTTTCTGCTGCCATTTTGATGCTGGGTTACTGCCCGAAGTTTCACGGGATCGAAGCTTTGCCTGTTTATTAAGCGCATTGATATTTGCCCTGTCTGCCTGCTTCTCAGCCTTTTCAGCAGAACTGTACGGCTTCAGCTTTGTGGAACGGTATGTAAATTTTGCCGTTCTGATGCTTGTTTCAGCCGTTTTTTCAATGCCGTGAGCCGTGCTTGCCGCCGTGCTGTCATCTTCATTTTCACGCAGTACGTTTACGGCAGTACCCGCCGCCATATTGACGGGTACTGCTTTGGCTTCCGATTTCAAGTGCGATGAAGGCTTCTTTTTGTCGATTTCCTCGAACATAATTTTTGTTTTAACCTTACCGCTTTTTTCATCAATCAGTCGCTCTTTTTTCTTTATCTGTTTCTTGGGTATGTTCGCCTCAGCCTTTTCCAATCTGTCGGCTGCCTTATCTGCTTTGTGTACAGCCCGTTTGAGTTCGGGACTTTGCCGTTCTTCTTCGGTAAACAGAAGTCGTGGCGCTTTCTTGGGCATTGTTTACCACCACCTTGTCTGAAATTGTGTTTCATTATCATTCCTCGCTCTCAACATTGCCGTTGCTGTTGGCATTTTCGCTCTTTCCCTCGTTGATATAAATATCGGCAGAGATTGAAACGGGCTTGTCAGAAACAAGAATTTCCGCAATTTTCTCTAAAAACTCTTTCAAGTCCGTGCCGGAGGGAATGTCGGCTTCGCCGTATTCGTCCGTATCGTCCGCGCACTCATCACACATTTCCTCCGTTTCGGCGGCGATTTTTTTCATCGTCTGATAAATACCGCCGCTTGCCGCGCCGATATTCACGGAAAGCCTTTTGAGATTTGCCGTTACTTTACAGCCGGGCAAATGCCTGATGCCCTCGTTAAGCTCCATAAGCATTGAATACAAAAGGTCTGCGCCTTCCAAAATAATCTGAGTGTTTTCGTAGTTGTAGCTCATAATGAAATCCTCCTTAAAAATCATAAAATTCTTTTTTTGACAAAATACACATGCAATCTCACGCCCTTTCCGCCTGCTCCTGCGGTTTCGTTGTCATAATGCCGTAGAGCTTTGTGTCCTTCGGGAAACGGTCAACGAAAGGTAAAATTGTACTGCCGTAAAACAGCAAGCCTTCGCCCTCGCTTGAATGGGTAACATAGGATAGCTGATGATTTGAGATATTTAATTGCTTTGCGAGAATTTGTCTGTCCCCGGAAGCCTGATTAAGCATATACACATAATCAGAGTTTTCAAAGATGTTCTCCACCTCACGGCTTGATAACAGGTCTTTGACATTCTGCGTAATACCTGTCGGAATACCGCCCCATTTACGGAAACGTTTCCAGATTTCAACCGTGTATGCCGCCGTTTGTTCTTCTTTTAAAAGCAAGTGCATCTCGTCGATGTAATACCTTGTTGACTTATGCGCCTCACGGTTTACGGTTACTCTGTTCCAAACCTGATCCTGAACAATAAGCATACCTATCTTTTTAAGCTGCTTTCCAAGCTCCTTAATATCGTAACTCACAACTCTGCTTTCGATATTTACGTTCGTCCTGTGGTTGAATACATTAAGTGAGCCTGTTACATAGATTTCAAGCGCCGTGGCAAGATACTGAGCTTCCTTTTCGTCCTGCTTACGAAGCTCGTTATACAAATCCTCAAGAACAGGCATATTCTCAGGCTTCGGATCGTTTAAATAATCTCTGTAAATCAGCCTTACGCATCGGTCAATGATTGTTTTCTCAACCGGCTGCAAGCCCTCTTTGCCTCCGACAATAAGCTCACAAAGCGAGAGGATAAAGTCGGACTTCAAGGATAGCGGGTTTTCCTCCTCAGAATAGTTCAAATTCAAATCCATAGGATTTATGAAGTCTCCCGAAGTAGGTGAGATTTTTATAACCTGACCGTGCAGCCGTTCCACAAGCGGACCGTATTCAGCTTCAGGATCGCAAATGATAATATCGTCCTCGGTTACAAGAAAAACATTTGCAATTTCTCTCTTTGCCGAAAAAGATTTACCCGAACCCGGTGTACCGAGTATGAGTCCGTTTGGGTTTTTTAGCAGTTTTCTGTCAACCATAATCAGGTTGTTTGAAAGCGCGTTAATACCGCAATACAGAGCTTCTTTTCCCGTTTGGAACAGTTCTTGTGTGGTAAAGGGTATAAAAATAGCGACGCTTGATGTAGTCAAACCCCGCTGTATTTCAATTAAGTTTTTACCAAGAGGCAGAGAAGACATCAATGCTTCTTCCTGTCTGAAATCAAGCCTTTCCAAAGTACAGTTATATTTCTGTGCAATGGATTTTGCCTGAAATACATTACTGTCCAGCTTTCGCTTTGTATCACTGAGATTTACGACAATGAACGTCATAAGAAACATTCGCTCATTTCGGCTCTGTAAATCCTGTAATAACTTCTTTGCTTCGCTACCATAGGTAGCAAGGTCAGACGGAATAATATCCATATCATAGCCTGCACGAACAGCTTTTTTCTGCTCCTCAATTTTCATTTTATCAAGGTCAGTTATTTTGCGTTTTATTGTTTTAATCGCTTTTACTTGGTCTACCGACTGAATATGCATAGAAACAATAACGGAGCTTTGCATATCAAGGAAATCAGCAAGCATTCTGTCCGACAATTCGGGAGCAAGTATCTGTAAGAAATATGCACTTCCGAATTTGCTTCCCACCTTAAAAGCATATCCGTTTCTAAATTCAAATGAGGTAGGGGCTATAAAGTCCTTAACGGATAAGCCCGTTTTCGGAAGCCAATCCCACGAAAAACGGAAAGGCTCAGCAGCATCAAGATGAAACATATCGTACATTACTTTAAGTCTTTCCATACCGTTTAACTGTTCGGCTACAACGCCGAGCCGCTTAAAATTATTGAGAATATCCGTTTCAATACGCTCAATGCGCTGTTTTGCGGCTTTGATATTATCAGCTTCTATGCCAAAGGTGATGTACTTTGTTTTAATCAGTCCGTTATTGCCACGGGCAAGTCTGTCCTGAAGCATTTCGGTATATTCTTCACGGATTTCGTCAAAGTCATCGCCTTGTGGGGCGATAACAAGATGATGTGCAAAGCTGTCGTCCTTTGCCGACAAATTCATAAATGACAGCTCAAAATTTACCGAGCTGTCAAAGTAGTTCAGGAAATCGCTCCAACCATCGAAAATCGCCGTCTTATCCTCATTCTGATTAAGCTGATAGTTTATATCCTGAAATCGGATAGTCTTTGTGTAGTAGTTGTCGCTCACCTTACATATTCCGTCACGGAACATCTGCTGAAACGGAATACTGTCCTGTGCGGACATCTGTTTCTTGTCTTCTTTTTTCGCCTTGCGGATAGCCGTATCAATAGCTTTTTTATCCGCGCGGCTCAGATTTTTTGCGTACAATTTGCGTAACCTCCTTCTCAAGTTCTTCCTGCCTCTGTAAGCAGTCATAGAAATTATTTGTCATATACGGGCGTTCCTTCGGACGAAGGAAGCAGACATCAATGATGTTTTTCAGCACCTTTTCAAGCGGTTGCCCATGCTTTTCATACAGTGCAAGCATAAAACAGGGCAGCATTACAATAATCATAAGCATTGCCGAAACGCTTATGCCAAGCGCTTTCTTAGTAAGAAAAAATATCGGTAAGCCTATAACTATTCCGCAACCGAAACACACAAGCTGTCTTTTGGTAAGGTTGAACATCACTTTTGTTTTCACCTTTGTTAAGTCCTTCGGTACAGGTACATAAGCCATAAAATTTCCTCCTTCCGTTAATGCGCGTTAAAAATGCTCTTTGCAAGCGAGCCTGTTTTGAACAATGTAAAGCACAGGAGAACCGTATAGCCCATGCACGACCAAATAGCAGTGCTAATGTTGGTGTCCACAATCATATTTTGAACCAATACGGAATAAATCGCTATACATATCATAATCAAAAAGCCCTGAAATCCTAACGCAAACAGACTTCTCAGATAGTTTTGTCCCATCTGTCCCCATTCGCGGTTGACCATTGTTGACATCGGTATAGGCGCTACCGAGGTTACAAGATATATCTCAATCATTCGCCCATAGGCTATGATAAAGATGCAAATCGACAACGCCCACATTGAGATACCGACAATGAACGATTGCAGCCAAAGCCCCAACAGCTCACCGATACCCATTGCTTGCAGTCTTGTTTCAAGGTCAGAAAAATGTGAGGCAATATCAATATTCAATGTCCCTGTTATGATGCCGGACGAACGGCTTATTACATTTTGGGCTACATCAAACACGCCCATCACCAAATCCCAAGTATGGGAAACAATAAGAACTGCGCAGGCTGTCTTGAATATCCACTTGAAAAACATCCACGTATCAACGTCGTGCAGATTATTCCTGTCTGTGATAAGCTGTATCAGCTCTAAAGTCATTACCAATGCGAGTATTACGCCCGCTATCGGTAAAATAACATTGTCGGATAGATTTTTTATCATATTAAAGATATTGCCGTTCCAAGCCTGCGGTGTTGAGCCTACCTGTGTGCTGATTTCCGAAACTTTTGTATTGACGTTATCAAACAGCCCTGACAAATTGTTCATTATTCCATCGACAAGAAGGTTTTTTATCCATTCGGTGAATTTATCAAAAATATAATCCAACGATTTTTCCTCCTTTCTACGCTAACACAAATCCTCGCGGATTTGCTCGCTACAACTTGCCTTGCAAGTTGTTCACATTTCAAAAGCCCCCGCAACAAGCCTTGCAGGGGCTTTATAGTCTTATTTCTTTAACCGAACAATCCTGACAGAAGCGGCACAAGCGTTATACCGATAAGCGCTACTCCGCCGCCTGCTATGAGCTGAGTAATACGTTTATTGCGGTGGAATAGGAAATTTGAAATAGAAACAGCAATTT
>JAUNPN010000084.1 GCA_030536655.1 bacterium
TCCATTCCATCACTCCTCCTACTTTTTAGCTGCATAATACTCTGCCGTTATATTTAACGGCGGTATTTGTGTCCCTAATGTTATCGTTACCGTACCCTTCCACAGCTCTGGGATTGCGTCCCAGTTGATTTTGTCGGATATGTCTGTGACTATCGGTGTTTCATACTGATAATATATCTCGACTGGTGTACTGGCAGTGTACTGTTCCTTTAGCCACGTTTTAAATACTCCGATGGGTGAACCATCAGTACGAATGTACAGCCTGTTAAGACTGCCCGACAATCCAAATCTATAGCTTGTTGTCCATGTCGCACCTGCGGTCAAGTGGGTACACATTGCCGCATTACTGTTATTGTCAGTAGTAATATAATTGTTAAATGAGAATATCTGATACCTATACTCTCCATCTGTACTGGTTGCATCGGCAACCCATGCCTCATCTCCATTAAACAACAGATGTCCGATTCTTTTTGTCAATACAGCATTCTTATTTTTTATGTCCAGCTCAATTGTGTCACTTATACTGCCTGTTTTATTTAACCGCTCATCAAGGTATATATTAAAGCTTTGCTGTTCATTGTTCTCGCCGCTCATTATCAGCGGCAGCTTATAGCCGTATGGCTCGTAGGCTGTATCCTTCGACATAATACCGAAATCATAAATTCTTACGGGGGTTATGACATTATTGTATATATCATGATACATTGCAATTTTCAAAATCTCTGTATCGCCGCTGTTAAAATCTATGTCTGTAGTTCCTTCTTTACCTCGTACTATAGTTTGTTTTGTCACTGCATCTCCCGCACTGTTTTTTACTGCCAACACAATCTGTGTTTCGGTCTCGGCGCTTATCTTAAATGTAATACGATAATCAGTATTAGGCTTGCACGGCACATCATTATTAACGATATATGCGGCTGTTGTATGCGTTACATCATTAATTTCCAGTAAATTCGCCGTCCTATCCCCGACACCCGTTATCTCCGCCGGACTGTCAGCCGAGGGTGTACCGTTCTGCACGCTGTTTCCGTATACAGTCAGCGCTTTCAGCGGTCCCTCTCGGCAGTACGTCAGCTCGCACGGATAACCCTCGGCTGTAGTACAGTACCCGCGTAAGCTGCTCCCGGTCCTTACAAAGCCGCTGCCACTGTAACCTGTTATCCTGTCTGTAAATCCCATGCTTACCTCCTTATAACAACGCAAACCTTCCCGGCTTCATCCGTTTTAATAAACAGCTTATTTTTATACATATGTATATGGTTATAGCCGTTGTAACCGCCTCCGGATAATATTGCGAGATAATTCCCGGCTCCATCCATCTCATTAAAAGTCTCATCAGAGGATACATATATATCGCCGTCTGTAAGATTTGCGATATTAACAGAATAATTTGAATCATACTGTATACAATACGTTTCCCCGGCGGCAGCTGTAAACGTTATCAATGCATTTCCTTTAATATTTATCATTTTCTACCTCCGTTTAAGATAATTCTATATTGTTTTCCGTGGTTGCAAACTCAATCCAGCCGTATAGTCCATCGCTGGTGTAAAAAGTGTTTTTTGCAACGTCAAAAGAAACAACATTTGATCCTATTTTACCGGGAATATCATCAACTAAGCCCGGTGATGTAAAAAAAGCATTTACACAATAATTAACAACAAATGGAGTATTTTTATCTTTTGCCGGTATTATATCCCATAAGCTAACATTGTTTTCATTTGCTTCTTCCTCAGTAAAGTTTCTTTTAAATGCAACTCTCCAAATTGGTGTACCGTCTATCCAGTCTCCTATTTTCACAGGCGTTTTAGAATACCGGTTTTTGTTCATAAGCTCTTTTAAATCAGCTGTAACCTCCGTAAGTCCGGCATAACCGTTTGAATTTGCATCTTCGATCAAAGATTTTACCGATTCGGTAAGTTCGTCAATTCCGTTAAAGCCGTTGCTTTTAAAGCTTATGTCTAACTTTTCTTCATCAATTTTAGCAAATTTCTGTTCCTCATCATACTGTGAATATATCACACATTTGTTTTCGGTTGTATCAATAATGTATAAATAATCCTTTTTGAACAATCCCTTGCCGCCTTCGTCTGTATGTCCGACTCCGTTTATCGAAACACAGTTTTCGCTCACCTGCTCGTCCGGTATCCAAAAATATATTCCGTCCGGCTGACCGGTAACGAGGGTATACGTGCCTCCGGTTGACAGCTTTTTGATTTGAGAATTATCAATGATTCCAACGGCGCCGCTTTTTATCATATCCTGAAGCAAACCGCTCAATATATTTACGCCCGAAACAATATCCAGTACCGGATTCGGCAAGCCTTCGCTGTTGTATATTTTTATATCCGAAGCCTTACCGGCAATGCTTTCTACCGAATATCTCAAAGTAGCCGGCACTATCGGCTTATACGCGTCCGTTCCAGTCTCTATTTCTTCTTCTGTCGCTGCGTTTATTCCGATTTGTCCGGCGCCGTCCCTTGTAACCCCTCTTTCCGCCTTTGTGTTTACAACTGTCGAGCCGTCCCCGTACACTACAAGTCCGCTTCTGTTTGTGCCGGATGATGAATACAATTTTATAACGCCTGCCTCAGATACAGACGCATACTTTGTTTTATCCGCTTTTTTGTTAAGCTCCGTGTTTACTCTGCTTCTCTCGTTTGCAATTTCCGTATTGACCCTGCTTTGCTCGTTTGCAATCTCATTTGTAATTCTGTCCCATAATGCCAGCAAATTTGAATGTACCTGCTTCCACCACCTGCTTAAATATGTTCTCGCATTATAGTTTGTATCCAATCCCATTATACCGCCTCCGTTCCGTTTTCGACCGCAGCCTTCGCGCCGTTAATGTATAAATTCCCATCGCTGTCCGCAGTGAGTACTGTTCCGTAAATCTTTATTCCTGTATTATTCACACTTACGCTGCCCGCGCTTACCGCAGAAGCCGAAGCTGCCCGCTTCGCATAAGATACTGTACCCGATATTTTATTTCCCTGCACAGTTCCGCTTGTTGTACTGGTCTGTCGATAACGTTTTGTAAATAATCCTACACGGTTTAAATAATAATACATATCCTTCTTAACGCTGCCGATAGACATACTGTCAGGCTGCGGCTCATACGGATACCGCGTCAGCGATATTACTCTTGCAAAAATAGTTTCTCCGTCTGCTAATACACATACACGGTCACCAATTCCTACATTGCGGCAGTTTGTCACCTTTCCGGAGATGTTTACGGACGGCTTGTCTATCCGGTCAGGATTATTTTCATCAAGCTCCCACCGAGCCCTGTTGTACAAAGATACCGGATCCGTGCAATCGCTGTAGTCGGCATAATCGTCAAAAAACGCGCATCCCGCGACGGCGGCGTCCTCGCCGTCTGTCCCAATCAACGGGCTTTCGATATATGGAAGCCGCTCCGGATTCAGCCCTTCGCCGCCCTCGGTATCGCACACGTTGGTAATCTCCATATTGTCCTTGCCGTAAGGGTACAGCCGCCGCACAACCTCGGACGCGTCGCGTTCTATTGTATATTCACTCAGATTAACTCCGGGAGCAATTACAATGTCCTTATCGGCTCCAAGTCTGTTTACAACGGCAAAACTATAATTATCTACATACAGCTCGCCCATGCCGGCTTTTTCAATAACCGCCATAACTACGTCATAAAGATTTGTTTTGTCCATACTTTCAAAATCAATCGCAGTATCTATTCTTGACATTCCAAGCGTATGAAGCTTATCCGTTTCAATCATCATAAATCTTATCGTTCCGCCGCGCGCTTTCAGTGCGGCCTCCAACACCGAATATGCGTCCTCACCGATAAAATCGCCGCTGTCTGTTGAAGCGACATTCGGTATATGACAGCGTTTTGCATCATACATAAAAATGTGCTCACACTGTACACTGATAAGCGCGTCCTCCGATGCAGTCAATTTCTTTATTCTGAACAGCTGCCCCTCATACTCCACAACAGCGTGAAGCGTTAACGGCGCCTCACCCTTCGGATATTTGAATTCTAAAGTATAGTCCTTGTTAATCTCATGCTTTACTGCAACCTCCGACGCTTTATGCAGTACGGAAATCAATGTTTCCGGGCGTGCAATACCCGTATACGGATTAATAACGTTCGCCGCCCACAGCTTAAGCATCCTCATCACCTCCGAAATCAGCGCCGTAAATAAATTCCGGCACATAAGATATTTTTATACTGTAATTTACATTATCATTAAAACTGAACCGCAATGTATTAATGCCGGGTGCAAGCTCAAAAAACTGTCCTGACAGCGCACCCAGAACATTCATCCATGTACCGCTCAAAAGCCGGGCTTTAAGCTCGTAATGCTCCAAATCAAGCCTGTATAGGCTTGCCGCATTGCTGTGCGCCGATATGACTATAGTTTTTTCGCCGCAGCTTATGCTCCATCCGTTAGACAGTTTTCCGGACGAATCCGACACTTCTATAACCGGGCGGACGGGCGCAGTGCCATAGTTATAAACTTCCAAATCAGCATTCCCGCTGCCGGTGAAAATCATCACCTCATCCATTCCAATCGGAATATCTGAGCCTATAGGAATGTCCATACCTATCTGCGGTCCTTCATCTGTGCCGAAGGTCGCATGCGAAAAAGGCTGAACCTCAAAATTAACCGTAAGCAAAGCCTTTTGCCCATGCAGCTCCGGGGCATAATCGATCGAGCCTTTCACGGCTGCCTCCCATATAACTTCGGGTAAATCATCAAAAAGCAATTCACCGCTGCCCGACAGCCACGCTCCCACACGGGCAATTTTTTGCTGTAATTCATAAATATCCTGTGCCGCAGCGTGAAGAACAATGGTGAATGTACGGTTCATATACATAGCGCGCCCGTAGTCGTTCATATATGCATAGTCCAGACTTCCGTCATGCCCCGGAAGGTCAATCATACTGCTGCGCTGCTCCGGCAGTATCGGACGCGACTTTGTCGCCATTGTCATGCCAAACTCTGAGCTGTGCCGCCCCTTGAAAGTAAATCCTGTTCTCATATAACCTCCTATTTCGAGAGTGTATACACAATATCGGCATTGGTCACAACCATGTCGGCAATTCTCTCACTTCCGCGTATACTGATTTGTCTATTGTCGTTATATACGTTTTTCCCGCCGCCGAGAGCCTTTTTAATACCGCTCAGCAGACTGCACATATCCGCCAAATAGCTGTGCGTAACATTCGACATACTTGCATATTCTAACCCAATCTCTTTTGCCAGACTGTAGGAATCCTCCGAAATACGCTCAATTTCAACTGTGCAGTCCGCTGCCTCGCGTCCGTACAGTTTAAGCTTATCAAGCACATTCTTCTTGTTTTCCTCCATCATGTCATATTCCGCCTGCATTTTATCAAGCACTGCATTGTTTTTTACTTGTAATTGATACAGCTGCTCATCACGGTCAAGCTGCTCCTTCTGTTTGAGCAAATCCTTGTATTTCTGCTGTCCGCCATCAGTTACGGCATTTTTATATATACCAAGAAGTTTGTTTACCTCATCTAAATCCGCCGCCCTGTCCGACACGTCCCAGCTTGTCCGCAGAGCCGATTCATCGGCAGAGAATTTCTCTCTCATTTTGCTTATTTCATCTGACTGCTTACGGAGAATTTCGTCATATTCGTCCGAAACTGCGGAATACATTTCGAGTGAATATTCAAGCTTGTTGTCCTGAGCCGTTTGCCAGTCTATCACGCCTTTTTTAAGAAACTCGTCCTGCTGTTTAATCGAACGCGCGTACACCTGAGAAAGGCTGTCACCGATTTCGTCCCAGTCATCATAAGTGTTATGGATTTTAATCCAGTTATCCTTGCTCTTTTCCCACGCACTGTATTTTTCATCGTTCGCTGCTTTGGCTTCTTCCTGCATTTCTTTGACAGAATCAAGATATTTTTCGTCTATCTCCGTCATAGATGCACGGCATTTTTCAAGGTCAATTATTTCCTGCTCGTAATATGCTTTTGTGTAGTCCTGTATCCGCTGTAACCCGGCGATATAGTCCTCGGTTGACATATTGTTGTATTTACGCTCATGTTCCAGCCATTTCAGCGACTGCTCCACACGACCATCAAACAAATTCTCACCGAAGTTGTGAATATTTTCGCCTGCCTCCTGCCACGTCTGTTCTGATGCTGCCGCCAAATCATTCTGTCTTTCACGGTAGCGGTCAAAAGCTGCTGTCGGGTCATCACCGTAATCCGCCCAATCATTATTGAAAGTACGGTTTTTTATGTACTTTTCCGATGCTTCGTCAAGTTCCTTATTCACCTTGAGCTGTGCAGCATATACCGCCTCCTCAGCGTCTGCAATATCCTTAGCATTCTGTGCCGCCTCTTTTAGCAGCTGCTTTTGTTTTTCAAGCTCCTGTATATTGGTTACAGCGTGAGTTTTTGTGTAGTGTGACCAATCATCACGGGCTTTTATAAACGCGTCTGAATTGTCCTTTCCGTCAGCGTAACGCGGTATACCCAAACCTGACATTATAGCCTTTGTCTGTGCGGCTGTATATACCTTTGCACCCTTTGAAAGCGGAAGTATAACGTCCTTACCCTGCGGAATAAATGCACGTCCTTTATCAACGATAAGCTCTCTCGGGTCATATACCCCCTTCTGGTCGTTGACCATTGCAAAACCGCCTTCAAAGTTCTGTGTGCCTTTTGCTTTCTTAGCAAACCCCGAAAAACCGGTTGGACGTGTAATCTTGCCGTTTGAAGCTACGGATGCGACTGTTGCTCCGCTTGAAAGAGTTACTGTGTGAACAGTGATTGTTACCTCTTTATCTTTAACAGTACTCAATTGCGCTTTTGCACTTTCTACTCCTTCGCTTGTATTGTCCTTTGCTGTAATATTTGTTTCATGTTCAGGCGGAATTTCTGAGATTTCACCTGTAACAAAATTTACCGTAAAGCTTACCCCGTCCTCAGCTGTTAAAACTGCTGTATGAGTTTTTCCGTCATAATTGCTTACCGCATATTCTACCCCTTCAATTGTAGCTGTTGCCGGAGTGCCATCTGCGTTTAATGTTATCTCGCATTCTCTTCCATCAAGCAAAGTGATTTTATCAGCAAGTTCGTCTACAACCGAAATATCACCATTTGCGCTTATCTCAATATGTGCGCTTTTCGGAAGTAATCCCATAGCATGAGTAATCTGGTTAGCCTGTTCTACAACCACATCAAGCTTGCCTGCCGCAGCTGCTTCACTAATCGTTCTGAATCCATTCTGTATCAATGCCGCACCTGTTGCTGTTTCCTGAGCCGATGCACCGAATGCCTGCATAGAACGAATGTAATCATTTACAATTCCGTTTAATGCCTGTCCATCACCGTTTGCTGCTCTGCTCCATGCCGTTTCAAGCTTATCTATGCCGTTCATAGCTAAAGCGGCCGCCTGTGCATAGCCGTTCATATCAAGATTGCCTGATTTTATAAACGATGACATATCGTCCAGAGCTTTTGTAACACCTTCAAAATCACCCTCGGCAGCTGCTATTCTGATGAACTCTGTTTCCCAGTTTGCCAGCTCTTCGGACACCGCCTGCATTTCCGCGTGTGTACCATCTAAATCATCTATTTTATCCTTGTATCCTGAGGCTTTTTCGCTAAGCTCCTTCGCCCACCTTTCGGCATACGCATAATCATCGTTGCTTTTTCCGGAAAAGGCTTTACCCTCACCGTATTTCTCAAAAACTTCTTTTATTTTTGTATATTCTTCAAGCTGATTGATTAATCCCTCTGTCCTTTGACGTTGAATATCTGACAGCTCAGTGTTCATTTCGGAGAACTTGGTACTTTTGGCTTGGGCTTCGTTGTATTTTTCTTGCAACTCAGCTCTCTTCTCAGCATAATTGGCATCTTTTCTATTCAGCTCAGCAAACTTAGCTCTTTGCTTATTAATGTTTGTATACAGTTCGTTTTTCGAAATCTCCTTAACCTGCTCTACTGCCTTTTCAAGATTGGAATTATCAGTATTTATAACAAGGTTATATTCTTCTGAAAGAAGCTGTTTAATTTCTTCAAGCCGCTGTTTCGCAGTTTCGACCTGTTCCGCGCTTGAATCCGGATTTTCGATTATCAGCTTTAAGCTTTTTACTTCTCCTTGAATATCGGAAATCTTCTTATAGCTGTCAAGGCTCGCTTTTACCTTTGCATTTCCTTCTGAAAGCCCCTTGCTCCACCGATACTGTGACGTATACCACGCATCATACGCAGCCTTACCAGCTACCGCTGCTACAGTAATTCCCGCAACCCCGGCAGCGACAGGAGCTGCCGCCGCTGCAACTTTCACAAGTCCGGGTGCATATTCCTTAATCTTGCTTATACCCTCGGCAAATCCGCCTACAGACTTTATTCCGCCGACAGCAGCTTTTGAAATAAGCCCTGTTGCTGCAACTGCTTTTCCGGCAGATACTACAGATTTTTTTGTACTATCATCTAACCCGGCAAATTTTTCAGCCAGTCCGCCGACCCACTGCGCACCGTTCCGTATCTCCGGCAAGAGTACATTGCCCCACGATATTCCAGCATCAACTACAGCATTTTTTGCAAGCTGTATCTGATTTGCGGTAGTTTCATAAGCGGTGTTAGCTTCCTTCATAAGAGCTGTGTTCTCACTGTAAGCAGTACTTGACAGCTCCATACACTTTGTAAGTAAATCGTAATTGTTCGCAAGAGCCATGACCGCCTGCTGATCCTGTGTATTTTCTATGCCGAGTTCTTCAAGTGCCGCTGTCAGATTTTTCGCAGAGCTTAAGCCCTTTATCAACCCGTTAAACGCACCCGATGAATCAGTATTCCACTGTTTCTTAAACTCCTTTGCGCTAACTCCGGCATATTTAGCATATGTTTTGAGTGCTGAACCGCCGTTCACAACTGCCGATTCAATGTCAAGCCATGTTCTGCCGATTGCGGAGCCGCCGAGCTGTGCTTCAATACCTGCTGAGGCAAGTGCCGCACTGTAGCCTAATACCTGCGGAGTATTCATTCTGACAGTGTTTCCGAACTTACCCATTCTTAATGCCATATGAGCAATATCAGCTTCAGTAGTTGCAGTATTGTTTCCTAACGCAACAATAGCACTGCTTGCGCGGTCAACGTTATCAATGCTGTCACCGGTTACGTTCATCATCTGCGCCATAACCTTTGCGCCTTCCTCGCCTTTGAGGTTGGTTGAAACATTGAGAGCCGCTATTGTTTTGGTAAATTTCGCAATATTATCAACGCCGACACCAAGCTGACCGCCCGCTGCTGCTATGTCTGCCAGGCCTGCCGCTGACACAGGTGTGGTTTTCGCCATCTGACGAATTTCATTATTCACTGCTTCAAGCTGTTCCGGAGTGCCGTCCACTGTCTTTTTTACTCCCGTGAACGCCGTTTCATAATCCATCGCCGCCTTTGCCGCAGCCGCCCCCGCAGCCACAGTTCCTACCGCTGCGTACTGCAGCGGCTTTGTTACTGTATCAACACCCTCGCCAAATTCCTTGATACCTTTTCCGGCAGTTTCCCACTTTTTAGCCGCTCTGAGTGAACGCGCCGAAAAGCTGTTGTATTCGGCTTCAGCAGCTGCGATAGATGATTTATACGCTTCCTCTGATTCCTTTGAAGCCTGAACCCGCTTCTTAAGTGTTTCATGTGCTGCCGCCGCATTCTTAACCTCGTTCTGTGCCTTTCTATAGGTATTGGTTTCCTTGTCAATCGCCTGTTCGGTTTTTGCAATGGTTTCAGAAAGGCCGCTGCTTCTCTGTTTAAGAATTTTATTCTCCTCATTCAAGGCAGCTATAGCTTTTTTATTCTCCTTTTTTGCCGCAGTGTCAAGATTAAGATATTTTTCACTCCATTTTAGAGATTCAATTTCTTTATTATTTGACGCAAGAAGCTCGTCAGCATTAACCTTCTGAGCCTTATAAGCCTCAATATTTTCTTTTAAAGGAGCAATATTGTTTTTATATGCCTGCGCCGCCTCGGTGACTGCCATCTTTTTATTGGAAAGTGCCTTAGCAGAATCATGCAGCCACACTTCTTCCGCGCGTGTTATCTTTTGTTGCTCTTTAAGTCCGTCATTAAGCTTCTTAATGCTCCCCTCGGACGAATCCAAGGTTGCGGCATACGCTTTAACCTGTGCCGCCGTTCTGCCGCTCGCTGTGCCGGAATGTGCCAGTCCTGTGTTTAGTTTCTCGGTTTGCACCGCCGCCTTTCCGCTTGTTTTTTCAAACTGTTCTATTTCATTCTTAACGTGTGCCAACGTTCCTGACGCATTATCCGCAGCATTAATTTGAATGTTTAAAGATGCCGCATTTTCACCGTCCGCCATAATTACACCTTCTTTCCCAATTGATTGTGAAACAGCAATTTACAAGCCGTAAAAGAATTTCCATTTCTGCGGCACGTCCTCCAATGCCATCGGTTCATTTTCCTCATTCAGCATATCCAGCAGCCGAAACAAATCCGCCGGACACTGACGCGACACCTCATCAGGCATAGCTCCTTGAATTTGAAACATTATCTTATAAATCTCCCAAAGAGAAGAACCGGAGGAGCCTTTTACTTGCTGTCCTCCGGTTCTTCGCCGTTTTTTCCCGTTTCTGTGAGAGCGTCAACATAGAGCTTCCATACCTCGCCGCAAAGTTCAAGCCTCTTTGCCGGAATCGATTCAAATAACGCATTATCAGCTTCCGAACCCTCAAAAAGGTAATCCAGCGCATCAGAACAGAGCATTGCAATGCTCCGAAATTCCTGCACGTGCTTTTCGTGGACAAGGCAAAGTGCCTTGAAGTCAAATGGTTTTGAAGTATACTTCTTGTTATTATGTGTAAATGAAATTGTTTTCTGCATTATATAATCCTCCATTTAGGGGCTGCCGGAAATTCTCCGACAGCCCGTTTTATTAGTCTACTACTATTGTAATATTTGTGTCGCTTGCACCGCCGTCAGCTGTAAACGTTGCCATGTCACTGAACCATGCTTCTTCAAAGGCTGCGCGATTAGCGTACAGTGGAGTATTGCCATCACTCTTAATTGCTAAAGCGTCCGCCTCATCAATCATCATGTACATAAGTCCGTTCGGAGTTGCTTCACTGCCGTAATCCGTCCTAACCGCTGTGTATGTTGCCTGCGCGGTCTTCTTTTCCGATGCTCCGCTTGACGGCTTTGTTTTAGCTCCTGAATTTGAAGCAAACGAATATGTACCCTTGAAATACTTGATGTATCTATAAGAGCCGTCCGGCTTTAATACTCTCCACGCTACTCCGAAATAAAGCAACTTCGATGTACCGTCTACAACAACCGCTCCGTTCAGTCTTTCAAGGCCTCTCCACATCGCGTCAATCGCCGGAGGAATATCAGCGTTAGTAATTTCATGCCCCATGTTCTCCAGATAACTTTCAACAATATACGGACCGTTGTCAGCGTCAAATGTATCAGAGCCGCCGCTGTCCGTTGGTGCAATCTCCACCGTACCCGGAAGTGTATATGCCTGTCCGTACTTCAAGCCTTCCGCCGTATCTTCCTTTAATTCAAAAAATGTGTAACGGTCTACACCCGTATTCGGCAGCGGCTTCTTCGCCGGTCTGTTAATTGTATTTGCCATAAATAATAGCCTCCTTCTTTAATCAAAATAAATAGTTTTCCTGTACCGCATTGTCTTATGATATACCCCGTCCTCCGGTGTCATATCCCGTGAAAAGCTGCGGTACCAGCTTTCCGCCTGCATTTCCTTATCAACGAGTATAGCTATACGTGAACATTCCGCGCCGCTGTTTCCCCATATATCAATACAGACATTCGAATCCTGTCCCTGTTCCGCGTTGTCCGCGCAAAATCCCGTTGTAGTGGTAAGCTCATAATAACTGATTATAGGCAGCTTGTTGAATGTTTCGGGGTGATAAAACGTAACTCTGATGCCGTCTATTCTTTTAAGAATACCGCGTACAATTTCATTTACGTCTACCATTCAACTCAGCCTCCTTAAGCAGAAGCATCGCACCCATGTCATAATCTCCTATGTACATAATGCGGAAGCTTCTGTTTCCGTCCACAACGTATAAATCATTATCCTTCAGCTCCGGAAGCGCGGAGCGTGTAAAGAAACGCTTTTCACATTCTACCCTTAATCCATAATCTTCTTTAGCCAGACCGCCGCTGTAAGGCTGCATATCGCCCGTGAGCGTTCCTATCTCAGTTAGCGAGTATGTATTCTCATAATCGTCATAATCTCCCTTAGATACAAGTCTGACCTCTGTACAGCTCAGAACATCAAAATACTTTCCGAACTTATCAAACTTCACACCGCATCACCTCGTCATATAATGTCCGAGGGTACGCGTCCCTTGCGGTTTACATAGGGTTTCAGACGCGCCCGGTAATCGTTAAGCATTCCGGCAAGACTGCGTGTTTCAAACGATACGCTGCGCGCACCCTCTGAAACACTCTTGACGTCTGTCGGCACTTCCTCGCTGCCGTATCCGTTTTCGCGGTACTGCCGTGCCACCATCTGAGCAATAAGAGTGGCAAGCTTATCCGGAACAAGCTCTATCCGGCAGTACGCGCGAACTGCCTCAATCGTGTCCTCGACAAGAAATGATATGATACTGTCCTGCGTGTCTGTCGGTGTGCTTATACCGAGCAGCATAAGCACATCCGCTTTTATATCATCATTCATACGCAATCACCTTTTTAAGCCGTTGCTGTTTTGTGAACATAGATTGCGTTCTTCTTGTTGTTAAGAACAAAAGCATCATAGTACAATCTTCCTTCAACAAGCCAGCCGTTTATCCCCGGCGGGTTATCATGTATCTTGTACTCCGACAGCTTTACGGGCGATGTACACGCAATCCTGTTTGTAATAAAGAAGTTCACGCCGTCCGGCATATAGCTCTTTGCAATAGGAATAATCGGAATACCGTCAACAGTTCCGACCTGACCTCTTAGTGCAATGCTCTGAGCTATATCACTCTGCTTAATAAAGGTTTCATCCTGCTTAATGAGCTTATAGAACGCTGATGAAACATAAGCAATTCTTCCGCCGCCCGGAGCGTTTTTGTCCATGAGTGCTTCCTGCGCATCAAGGAACAGTCCGTAAACATTCGACTTGCTCATATTTCCGGTAATAGTTGTTCCTGCACCTTCGCATATAGTCTTAAAGCGGTACTTGTCAAGCTCCGGCACAATCACCTCGCGAATCTGACGCTGAAGTGATGCACCGGCACTGTTTATCATCTGCGTATCGTTGTAATTGCCGCGGTCAATCGTGTATGTAAAGCTTCTGTCCTGCGTCATTGTAAGCTCCTGAACGCTGTTCTCAAGTTCGTTCGGTGTACCGTAACGGTTGCTGCCCGTTCTTGAATAGTCGTTCATCGGAGCAGTCGGAACGCTGTATACATTAACCGTCTTGACCCCGACAAAATCGAAATCCTGATTTACAGCCGGGGCAGAAAGTGCCTCCACGCTGAAACGCTCGTCTATCTGTGACGAATATTTTGCCGCATAATTAATAGCCATTAAATTCCCTCCTCATTATTTCATGTTATCAAACCCTGATAAAAACGGGTCCGTCTGTGTTCTCCCGCCTCCGAAAATCTTCGGCGGTTCAGCCTTTAATCTTTCGTCTACAGCTGCCTCGACCGCCTTTGAAAAAGCCGCCTCAAAACATTCAATATTTTTGAGCGTAGAATCTGCGTCCTGCCCTGCGAGCATCTCAGCAAAGTCAGCCGGAAGCTTTCTTCCCGAAAGCTGTTTTTCTGTTTCAAGCAGCAGCTTGTCCCTTTCAATCTTAGCCTTTTCCACCTCAAGCTTTTTCTTTTCCTTTTCAAAGACCTTCTTCTCACGTGCTTCCTTTGACAGCTTTGCCAGCTCTGCCGCTTCGTCAGCTTCCTGCTTCCACTGCTTCTGAGCTTCCGCTACCGCCTTAGTTACCGCGCTGTCGATGTCTTTCTGTGTGAATCCCTGCTGTGCACTTGCGCCGTTCTCGCCCTCTGTCGAGACAGCCGCGCCCTCTGCGGTATTTCCGCCTGTCACCTGCGGCTCTGTAACCTGTGCCGCACCTTCGTTTCCTTCCATTATTCAACCCTCCTAACGAAAAAATGGTATAAAAATAAAGCCTTTTAACGCCATGCTCAGGGCAATATAAAAGCGTATTTCTACAATCTCGGCACAAATACGCTTTAATTCATAATTGATTGGGATTTGGGGCATAGAAAAAGCACGTCTGAAAACGTGCTTTAATCTATAACTTTTTCAATGTCGTCAATCGTTATACTTATGGTATCCCAATCCTTTGGAGAATCGCCTACATCCGCAATAAAAACTTTATTTTCATAAGCTTCAACAATAGCAGCTTCGCGTCCGTCCTTCAACAAAACTGTATCAAATTGTTTTATTTCCAAATCATGTCACCTCTTTTATGTACGCACTTGTCATTCTTGTACTTACATCACTATTTATCCAACCCACTATCACATTAGCCGGTTTGCCATTGTTCCCATACAAAACAATCTGCTGTTCATACAAGTCCCCGTGTTCATTACAACCTTTTAATTTAGCTGGATACTTTGCAGCTCTTGTCAAAATCTCTTGTTTTAATTCCGAGTAGTTATTAATATCATATCCCAGCCTGCTCGTAAAAGCTTTTCCCTTCGCTTGTCCCTTTTTATTCGTTTCACTAAAAAGATAGTGCGTGAACTTCCTGTCATCTGCCATTGCCGTTTTTGCATTCGGTAAAGACAGCTCTGGATTTTGGACTAATGTATTTCGTCTTTCATAATCAAGCTTCATAAACCGCCACATCTCAGCATTATCATTATTATACTTCAACTCCTGGAACTTGTCAAGGCTTCTTGGCACGTCCCAGAGATTTCGTTTTTAACGTGCAAATATTTCCCATTGTGTCAAATTCGTTACAT
>JAUNPN010000085.1 GCA_030536655.1 bacterium
CTCCAACCATGTAGCTATCTGCTTTCTTTATGCGACTGAGTTTCCGTGGTTACTCCAATCTGACCTTGCCGGTCAGTAATTCTTCCATCATGCCCTGCTTAATAGCCTCATACTTTGATAATTTTTTCTTCAATGTACTTATATCATTTTCCATATCAGATAAAATTTGCGCTATCTCAGTTTGATTTCTATAAGTCGGCAATTTAATTTCTGTTTTACTAAAATAATCTTTGGAAAGATTAAATCTTGTCGCGCCCTGTGCCAATACTCGTATTATTTTTCTCCCTTCCTGACTGTTGAAATAATAAGAGAGAAACAATGAATTTACTTTCTTTGTTTTTAACCGAAAGCCAAAGCAAAAGCTATTAAGATAAGTATTCTTTACAGCATCTAATAACACAGAACACATTCCTACATCCTCTGGCGTTTCGGATGAGGTATTGAAAAACAGGTCTCCAGGCAATACCTGATTTTGCGATTCTCCATCATTAATTTGTACGGGCTCAAGTATTGATGTATCTATTACCGTATTATTAAGCACATTAAGAAATGTTATATATCTCGCATTTCCTTTTCCAAAATCATTTTTTGTCTTGCCTATTAATCCCCCATAGGAATCCCCGATTTCACAAACCTTGTACTTTTCCCACGGTGAATCAGATACTTTTATCTTGCCAGAAAGTAAGCTTTGTAACGTCCCAACAAAAATATTGCTTCTTTTTTCTATTTGTTTTCCCAAGTTTATGATCAGAGTGTCTACGTCCGACAACGCCTTTGCGATCTTTTCTTGTTCGTCAATCGGTGGCACTAATATAATAGTATTTCCAAGAGATCCCTTTGAAATCGATGATACTTTAGTTCCATGTATATACGGTAAAATCTGGTCATGATAAATATGCGAGTTCATATAATAGCCAAGCCACTTAGCCGCAAACTTTCCATACTTCACTCTGCATGGAATGGTATGCAAACCGGCCATTACAGGCTTATCTGAGGTATTGGTTACCTCTGTAACTTTGCCTACAGTCTCGTCTTCAGCAGTATCGGCCATTACAATATCTCCGTCCTGGAGTGGTTGCATTGAACATGATATCTGAACTTTATCGTTAATAAATGGGACATCTTCCCTACTACAATCCAGTACCTCTGGGAAGAGAATTAAGATATCTCCATAGTGTATATTCCTGAATTGACCACTGGTATAATTAAGTTCGGCCCGAGGAAAGGTATTATTGTTCAGCATCCGAAAAGTTTCTGCAAAGCTCTGAACATTCCATTCTTCGGGTATCATACCTATTTCTGTATTCTTCATTGCCATTTAAATCCCATCCTTTCCAAATGAGACTTTACCCTCGTTTCATACTCTGTTGTATCAGATTCAAGTTCCGGCAAAGTTCTTTCATACCGCTCTGCAAGTTCAATAATCCTATTCGTCAAGCAATGAGATATCGCTGCATATAGATCAGCTATACCTGAGAAGATGCTGTCAAACCACTTCTTGTTCACCAGCAGATCCAGAATCTCTTCATCTGTCAGGCTGTCATATTTTGCTCTGCACTTCTCATCAAGTGCCTTGTTCAGATCCTTTACAACCTTGTTGTAGTCGGACACTTTACCGCAAAGTTCTAAAGCCTGTCTAAGTTGATTTACATCATCCTGCAAGCTGTCTGGTACGCTCTCTACTGTACGAATAATAAATAGGCGCAGCATGATAGAAGACTTTGTAACAGTTCCTTTTTCTGTTAATGCGCTTTCGCAAAGCGGGTGTCCCATCAGATATGCCTGAAGACGCTTTTTCTGCATAGGAAGTTGATCCATCAGGAGCTCCAGCTCTATGGTTTCCTCAGTCTCTACATGCTGGGTGAGTTCCTCGATCTTAGCTTCTAAGTCCTTTGCCTTGACTTTTCCGTTCTCAGCCACATCTGCAAGAGCAGATTCTTCATCGGCGGTCTCAATCAGATCAGAAAGCAGAGATTCAGTTTCCGCGACAACATTCTCCGCTTCTTCGATAGCGTTCTTTTCATCACGGAAAAAGGCATCAATCACTATAGATTTTGGAATCAGGCGACCTTCCCAGCCGGTAACTTTCATTTCGCCTTTGTTCTTACCCTGTGTAATTTCTTCTTCAATATTGTCTGTTGCTCTGGCATTGGCATACCCATCCGGCTCACTGATGATCAAAGAAACATCATCATTCATAACCTCGTTCCAATATGCCAACAAGACCTGATAAACATCGTATTTATCAATCAGTGTCAGATGATCAAATTCAGCAAGAATATCCTCAGCAAGACTTACGATTAACTCTCTTGCGGATACATCTTCATCAAGGGAAGATAGAGCAGGATATTCCTTGGTCGTCCATGCTGCAAAAGCCTCGTCGAGTTTCTCACCGTATTCTGAAAACTCGGCGTTTTTATATATCGTCTGTCGAATATTTTCGTGCTCCACATTCAAGCTGTAGTATTTCTCGCTAATAGCTGACAGCAGCTCAGATTTCAGAGAAGGAAATACTTCCCAGTACTTGGAGAGGCCATCAATGTCAACCGCGGGGATGCCTCCATGAATGTGCGCATAGATATCCTGAATGTCCTCAGGATCTGTGGAGTCAATATATCGGGTGATGTTCAGGTTATACCCGTTCTTCTTTTCGATCTCATCATTGGGTACGAAACGAGCATACTTGGGATCGGAAGTAATCTGCTCATTAAAGGTCGTAATGATTCTATAGATATCACGTTCACGCAGACGATTCTTGTTGCCATCCTTGACGTACCCACGGCTGGCATCAATCATAAAGATACCCTGTCGGTTTGCAGCACCTTCTTTATCAATCACGAGCACGCAGGCAGCTATGCCGGTGCCGTAAAACAAGTTTGCCGGAAGGCTGATGATGCCCTTAATCCAATGTTTCTTGATAATAGCCTCTCTGATGGTGGCCTCTGAATTTCCTCGGAAAAGGACACCATGCGGAAGGATTACTGCCGCCTTACCATTTGACTTCAGAGCTTTAAGAATATGCATAAGCCAAGCATAGTCGCCGTTTTTCTCCGGAGGCGTGTCGCCATAGCCTTCGAAGCGGCCATACTCTTTGCCAGCAATGCCATCGCGCCAGTTCTTCATAGAGAAAGGCGGATTTGCAACAATGTAATCGAATCGCTCAAGAATAGAACTATCCGACTTATCGAGGTACTGTGGATTCGAGAATGTATTGCCTCTCTTGATAGTAATCTCAGCCTTACGGTGCAGGACGGCATTCATCTTTGCCAAACCAGCTGTTGTGCTTTCCTTTTCTTGGCCATATCCCATGATTGGAATCGGAGCCGCGTCAATGGCTCGAATTAATAAGCTGCCACTGCCACAGGCTGGATCACACACCGTAGCGCTGGTATCGGTGCAACGACTGATACCTACCACATTGGCGAGGATTCTGGAAACCTCTGCAGGCGTATAGAATTGTCCCTTGCTCTTTCCACTTTCCGTAGCAAACTTGCGCATCAGATATTCATAAGCGTCTCCAATGATGTCATCGCCCTCGGCCTTGTTCCGGGAGAAGTTGAGCTCTGGATGCTGGAAGATGGAGATAAGATCGGTCAGCTTGTCGACCATTTCCTTGCCACTTCCGAGTTTCTTCTCATCATTGAAATGGGCAATATCAATAACACCCTTAAGATCTGTGTTTTCGTCTGCAAGCCGGGCAATGATCTTGTCCATGCCCTCGCCGATGTTTTTCTTTCCCTTAAGCGCGATAAAGTCATCAAAGGAGCAGCCCGTCCGCTTTTCCGGATCGGGATCTTTGTCGTGCGCCTTATCGAAGACTTTAATGTCCTCATAGGCTCCCTTATTCTTAAATTTATCGGTGACATACTTCATGAACAGAAGCGTCAGGATATAGTCCTTATATTCAGAGGAATCCATGCCTCCGCGAAGTTTGTCGCAGCTCGCCCAAAGCGATGCATATAATTGTGTTTTCTTGACAGCCATATTTGCCTGCTCCTTGTCTATTGATTTCCTTTGATTTTCAGTGTGAATCAGTCAGCGCTCTTACCGCTCTTAACCCATTCATCGAGTTCGGAAATTTTAAATTTCCATTGTTTTCCGATCTTTTGAGCATGCAAACCTTCTTTACCGTTTCTGATCCAACTGCGGAGAGTAACCGTTTTGATTCCCAAATATTCCGCAGCTTCATCTATGCTTATCCATTTGTCATTCATGATTTCTTCCATGCTCTCACCTCGTGATCTGAATCTGCATATAACTCAACTATTTTAGTATACACCATAAATGTGAATTTTTCAAGTGTTTTCTGTTATTTGTTGATATTTATTTTTACTTCTGCGTTCATCGAAATCCCGCCCGGACACGACCATGTCCGGGCTTTTTTTGTCCATTTTTCAAGGCACAGCCGCTCTCTCTTCTTGTTTTTACCTGCCAACAACGCAAAAACGGACATACCTGTGTCTGAGGTTTCGATCCCCAAAAATGGCATACTTGCCTTAGCACGTGGGAGCCATCTGCGCAGGGTGTTTCCGGTTCCACGTGACTACTGACGACAATCAAATACTGTACCGATCACCGGAAGTGAGGTGCAGCCGAAATGGAGTAATCCTTCGGTATGTCCTCACGCCAGTGGTCTGGTTTTGCATGTCTGGAGCTCTCCATTTCGGTAAAAGCCGAAGGAGGGCTTTTATTATGCAAACCAACGACAATCAGAAGACCTATTTCATTTACATTCGCAGCACCGGAGAAAAAGTACCAGTCAGCAAGGCGCAGCACGACTCCTTCTATAAGGAAGCTGACCGTATCCGCCACAAGGAGCAGGATCACGGCAGGTGCATATGCCCTTACCGCTTCATTTGGAAGTGCGACGGTGACTGTATCGGCTGCGAATATCACGCGGCAGGCGACACCACTTCTCTGGATCAGCCACTCCCTGATGGCAACGGCACCCTCGGCGACTATATTCCCGACCGTAGCAAACCTATGGAGGAAGTCATCGCCGACCGCATTGTACTGGAGCAGCTCTTTGCTAGACTGTGTGAGCTCGACCCGGAGGCCGATACCATCATCCAGCTTTGGAAGGATCACCCGGAGGGCATTTCCGACCGTGCTATTGCAAGAGAGCTCGGTCGCCCTCAGAAAACCTTCGCAGATCAGATGAAGAAGTATCGTACCGACCTGCGCAGGCTTACTGGCGACAAGTAATACCAAGACCACGAACCACACCCTTTCCGGCCACTGTCCCTCTTTCGGATGGTGGTCGGAATTTTTTATAAAATCCTCCGCTCAAATCGGCAGTTCATCTCCAGTGGAAGGTGAAAGCAAGAGAACACAGCCTTCAGAAAGCGAGGTGAATACATGATGTACCGCAGTTATGCAGACACCGGCGGCAACGTGAACGAGGAAATCAAGCTCCTAAATTCCATCAGTCACGTATCCGCCAGACTGGCAAGGAACCTCTCACTCCTTGCCGCAAGCCAATCCGAGGAAGGAGGAAAAGAGAATGTCAAAGATGGCAGAAATGGCACAGACCATCGAAGAGCTCCGCACCGCTGCTGCTTCTATTAATGCCGCAGCCGACTGGCTCTACCAGCAGTTTTCCGGCGATGTCGATGAAACACAGACCACTGAGGCTCCCGCCAAAAAGGAACCGAAGCCTGAACTCAAGCTGGAGGACGTAAGAGCCGTCCTTGCCGAGAAGTCCCGCGCCGGTCACACCGCAGAGGTACGCGCCTTACTTCAGAAGTACGGTGCCGCAAAGCTCTCCGAGATTGATCCGGCAAACTACGAAGCCCTGATGAAGGACGCGGAGGTGATCGGCAATGGCAACTAAAGCACATGCGATCCTGTCCGCATCCAGCTCCGATAGGTGGCTGCACTGCCCGCCATCGGCAAGGCTCTGCGAAACCTACGAGGACAAGGGAAGCGATTACGCTGCGGAAGGCACCGACGCCCACGCGCTTGGCGAGTACAAGCTCAAGACCGCACTCGGTATGCCTGCTGACGATCCGACCGACAGCCTCAAGTGGTATTCCGAGGAGATGGAGGACTGCACCAGCGGCTATGCCGAATATGTGCTGGAGCAGGTCGAAGCCGCCAAGGAAACCTGCGCCGACCCGGTAGTTCTTATCGAGCAGCGCGTGGACTTCTCCCGCTGGGTAGAACAAGGCTTCGGCACCACCGACTGCATCATCATCGCAGACGGTACGCTCCGGGTAATCGACTACAAGCACGGCTTAGGCGTTCTGGTCTCCGCAGAGGAAAATCCGCAGATGCAGTGTTATGCCCTCGGCGCTTTGGAGCTTTTCGATGACATTTACGACATCGATCAGGTTTCCATGACTATTTACCAGCCGAGACGCCAGAACGTCAACACCTACGAGATCAGCAAAGACGATCTGTATCGCTGGGTGGATGAAGTCTTAAAACCCACCGCAGATCTGGCTTTTGCCGGTGACGGGAACTTCCTGTGCGGCGAATGGTACGGCTTCTGCAAGGCCAAGAACGAGTGCCGCGCTAGAGCCGAGGCAAACCTGAATCTCGCGCAGCATGATTTCAAGCTCCCGCCACTGCTTGAGGATTCTGAAATTGAATACATCCTCTCCCGTGTTGATGAACTTATTGCTTGGGCATCAGATGTCAAGGAATATGCTTTGCAGCAGGCAATCAGCGGTAAGGAATGGCATGGCTGGAAACTGGTTGAAGGTCGCTCTAACCGTAAGTATGTAGACGAGGACGCTGTTATTCGAGCAGTTACCAATGCTGGTTTTGACCCTTATGAGAAGAAGCTGCTCGGCATCACTGCAATGCAGAAGTTACTCGGCAAATCCAGATTCGATGAGCTGCTTACAGCTTTCATTGAAAAGCCGCAAGGCAAACCTACTCTTGTGCCGGAGAGCGATAAACGTCCGGCAATGAACAATGCAAAAACTGATTTTATGGAGGAAAATTAAATGAACAAGAATGTAAAAGTATCTAATCCTATGAAGGTAATCACTGGCCCTGACACACGTTGGTCTTACGCTAACGTCTGGGAGCCTAAGTCAATCAACGGAGGTACACCTAAGTACAGCGTATCTCTCATCATCCCTAAGTCTGACACCAAGACCATCGCTAAGATTGAAGCTGCAATCGAGGCCGCTTACAAGGAAGGCGAAGCTAAGCTAAAGGGTAATGGCAAGTCTGTACCTGCTCTTTCTGTGATCAAGACTCCTCTTCGCGACGGTGATATGGAGAGACCGGATGACCCGGCTTATGCCAACGCGTACTTTGTAAATGCAAATGCCACATCCGCACCGGGCATCGTGGATGCAGACCGCAATCCTATACTTACTCGCTCTGAGGTTTATTCTGGTGTATATGGTCGTGCCAGCATCAGCTTCTATGCTTTCAATAGCTCCGGTAATAAGGGAATCGCCTGCGGCCTTAACAATCTGCAGAAGATTCGTGATGGTGAGCCTCTTGGCGGTAAGGCATCTGCTGAGTCTGATTTCGCATCTGATGAAGATGACGATTTCCTTGATTAATGGAGGTGGCGACTATGGAAATGTTTCAGTCTATTCTCGTAATCATCCTTCTTGCTATCTGGCTTGTATTCAGTATCGTGTTCCTTATCACTGCGATTCAGAATCTCATCAATGACCGCAAGCGTGAACAACGCGAAGTTGAAAAGGACAAGCGTGACCTTGAATACCATGAAGCTCGTATGAAAGAACTCAGCAAGTAAACCAATCTCATATTATTAACCGTGGAGGTGGTGGGAGCAATCCTGCCACCTTTGTGGTTTAGAAAGGACAAGCTAATGAAAACACTTAGTATTGATATTGAAACTTTCAGCGATGTACAGCTTCCGAAAACAGGCGTATATCGATACTGTGAGTCTCCTAATTTTGAAATATTGCTATTTGCCTACAGCGTAGATGCTGGCCCTGTTCAGGTTGTCGACCTTGCCTGCGGTGAAAAGATACCAGAAGCAATCATTGCTGCGCTTGAAGATGATACTGTCATTAAGTGGGCATTCAATGCTTCTTTTGAGCGCATCTGTCTCTCACGCTTCTTAGGTTATCCAACCGGCGAATACTTAAATCCGGAAAGCTGGCGCTGTTCTATGATATGGGCTGCCACAATGGGACTACCATTATCCTTGGAAGGTGTCGGCACAGTTCTTGGACTTGAAAAACAGAAACTTACTGAAGGAAAAGACCTTATCAAATACTTCTGTCAGCCTTGCGCTGCTACTAAATCCAACGGCGGCAGAACCAGAAACAGACCTTTTCATGCTCCGGATAAGTGGGAATCTTTTAAGCGATATAACATCCGTGATGTTGAAACAGAAATGAGTATACAGCAAAAACTTCACAAATTCCCGGTCCCAGATAGTGTCTGGGAAGAATACCACATCGACCAAGAGATAAACGACCGCGGTGTAAGACTTGATATGGAACTGGTGCATCAAGCCATTGAAATGGACTCACGCTCCCGTGAAGAACTGACTGCTGCCATGAAGGATATTACTGCACTTGAAAATCCGAACTCTGTCCAACAGATGAAACAATGGTTATCAGATAACGGTGTAGAAACCGACAGCCTTGATAAAAAGACTGTGGCAGAGCTTTTGAAAGACGCTCCGGAGAACCTTGCTGAAGTACTTACCCTTAGGCAGCAACTGGCAAAATCATCTGTACGTAAATATCAGGCTATGGAAAAGACCGTCTGCGAGGATGGTCGTGCTCGCGGAATGTTTCAATTCTACGGGGCTAATCGAACCGGCAGATTTTCAGAACGTAATATCCAGCTGCAGAACCTGCCTCAAAATCATCTTCCTGATTTAGCAGAGGCACGCAGTCTGGTACGTTCCGGTGATTTTGAAGGTGTAAAGCTTTTGTATGAAGATGTTCCGGATACTTTATCTCAGCTTATTCGTACAGCATTTATTCCACGAGATGGTGCACAGTTTCTTGTGGCAGATTTTTCTGCTATTGAAGCTCGCGTTATTGCATGGTTTGCCGGTGAGGAATGGCGTCAGAAGGTGTTTGCTAAAGGTGGAGATATTTATTGTGCCTCCGCGTCCCAGATGTTCAAGGTTCCTGTTGAGAAGCATGGTATCAATGGCCATCTTCGTCAAAAAGGTAAAATTGCAGAATTAGCACTTGGCTATGGCGGCTCTGTTGGCGCATTAAAGGCTATGGGTGCTATCGAGATGGGTCTTACCGAAGATGAACTTCCTGTACTTGTAGATGCTTGGCGACAGTCCAATCCGCACATTGTAGAGTTCTGGTGGGCAGTCGACCGTGCTGTTATGGAAGCAGTGAAATACAAGCATACAACAACCGACTATGGTTTGACCTTCTCTTGCAGAAGCGGTATGCTTTTTATCACACTTCCTTCCGGTAGGAACCTTGCATATGTTAAGCCAAAGATAGGAACCAATAAGTTCGGTGGTTCCTGCATTACCTATGAAGGAGTTGGAAGCACTAAAAAATGGGAACGTCTTGATTCCTACGGGCCAAAGTTCGTGGAAAACATTGTACAGGCGACTGCTCGCGATATTCTGTGTTATGCCATGAAAACCCTGCGGCACTGTTCTATCGTTATGCATATTCATGATGAACTTGTTATCGAGGCTGACCCTCGTATGTCATTGGATGCTGTATGTGAGCAAATGGGAAGAACTCCGCCTTGGGCTAAAGGTTTGCTTCTTCGTGCAGATGGTTATGCCACACCATTTTACAAAAAAGATTAAATTCATCCGCTCAAACTGAGCGTTCATCTCCAGTGGAAATTAGAGGTGGACGCTCTTTTTATGTCCGCCGGAAAGGAGGACTCTAATATGAGCATCAGTAAATACAACGACGAATGTTATCCTGACCCAACTGCCCATGACGCATTGGCGACAATCGAACAGGAACAGCGTGCCCTTCGTGCTTTCAGGCCTATCGTGTATATCTGTTCACCCTATGCAGGTGATATTGAAGCGAATGTTGCTGTTGCAAGAAGATACAGTCGCTTTGCAGTTGATGAAGGATATATACCCATTGCACCACACTTACTGTTTCCGCAGTTTCTTAATGATGCAGAACCTGCAGAACGTGAACTCGGCTTATTCTTTGGTAACGCACTGATTAGCAAGTGTTCTGAAGTATGGGTGTTTGGCAATCGTATCTCATCCGGAATGGAAGCAGAAATCAATCGTGCCAAGTGGAAAAACTACCGCTTGCGCTATTTCACAGAAGAAGGTCAGGAGGCTTAATACTATGTATGAAATTAAACAAAACAGACGCAGATTAAAAGATGGAACAGAAATCGCTACTTACACTCGCGATGTCGTCAGCTGCAATATTCTTGAAGTGGAAGCTGGTACCACTGGCTTCATGGGAGGTGATACCGGTCATGGAGGTTGTACTTATTTCCGTATCAAGGATGAAGGCTGTACCGATATGGAGGTTCATGTAATGCGTGACCGCTTCGGAGATGCAGAAGGATTTGAAGTAATGCTTGGTGGTGACTGCGAACTTGAAACCATGATTCGTGCTTTGAAGTTCATCACGAAGGTACTGGAAGAAGAATCTAAGGAGGTGTACGACTAATGTTTACCATTTACAGTTCTGATGTCACCGGCAATCCCGGCAACTGCTCCTATCCGCATAAGCAGGTTATTCTCGATGAGGATAGCCTGAAAACTGCAATCAGCCGTGATTATGTGTGCGCTGAATATAAAAACAGCTACCGCAATGGCGAGAACTTTATCGGCAGTGACTGTCTCCCGGTTGATTGCGACAATGACCATTCAGAAAATCCTAAAGACTGGATTACACCTGAAGATGTAATGCAGGCCTTTCCGGGTGTGACCTTTGCAGTACATTACAGTCGTTTCAATAACAAGGTAAAGAATGGCAAACCGGCAAGGCCAAAGTTTCATATTCTTTTTCCAATTGAGTATGTTACCGACGCTACTTTTTACGCTGATATGAAAAAGCTGGTCAATTCCATCTTTCCTTACTTTGATACGCAGGCTCTGGATGCAGCTCGCTTCTTCTTTGGAACTGCTGCCGCTGAGGTTGCCTTATATCCGGGACGCATGAACTTAACAGAATATCTCGACGAGTATATTTTCGATGAAGGTATGTCGGACGATCAGTATGATGGTTCCGCTATCCCTGAAGGCAGTCGCAATGCTACCATGTCGAGATTTGCCGGAAAGATAATCAAGAAATATGGTGACAGCGATAAAGCATATCAGTTTTTTCTTGATGAAGCTACAAAGTGTAATCCTCCGTTGGAAGCAACTGAGCTTGCAACCATCTGGCACAGTGCACAGCGTTTCTACACCCATGTTTCACAGCAGGATGGCTATGTTGCTCCTGAAGTATATAACGACCCTTCCTGTTATAAGCCAGAGGATTATTCCGATGTTGGACAGGCTGAGGTATTAGCAAAATACTTCTCAAATGAACTCCGCTACTCTCCTGCCACTCACTTTATCCGCTACTCTGACCACTACTGGCAAGAAAGTGAACCCGGCGCACAGGCTGTAGCACATGAGCTTACAAGACGTCAGCTTAAAGAAGCAAACAACGACTTGATGG
Source organism: bacterium (assembly GCA_030536655.1). Taxonomy (GTDB): domain Bacteria; phylum Bacillota; class Clostridia; order UBA1381; family UBA1381; genus UMGS1958. The sequence continues at coordinate 11,586 of JAUNPN010000085.1, forward strand.
AAGCCCTCGATAAAATGAAAAACTGCGGTGCTCAGAACATCCTCGACAGCACATCAAAAGCAAAAGCAGAACAGCTGATGAACGATAAACAATTGGAGGTGTATCGTGAATTTTTAGCAGCCAAGGCATATCAGGCATTTGCTATCAAGCGCCGCGATTCCAAAAATGTCACATCTACTTTGAAGGAATCACATCCTATACTGGAAATTTCTCCAAGGGATTTGGATGCTGACTGCTTTGCGCTTTGTGCTCCGGAAGCAACCTACGACCTTCGTAAAGGTATGGCTGGTGCTCGTGAGCATTCACCTGAAGACTTCATTACTAAAATCACCAGTGTTTCACCGGGCCAGAAAGGTATGCAGATTTGGCTGGATAGCTTGAACCTTATCTTCCAGAACAAGCAGGCGCTTATCAATTATGTTCAGATGATTTGTGGTCTTGCTGCAATCGGAAAGGTTTATGTGGAAGCACTCATCATCGCTTACGGTGATGGTCGTAATGGTAAGTCTACCTTCTGGAATGCTATTTCCCGTGTGCTTGGTCTGTACTCCGGTAACATTTCCGCTGACACCTTGACCGTCGGCTGCCGCAGAAACATCAAACCTGAAATGGCCGAGGTCAAAGGAAAGCGTCTGCTTATTGCAGCTGAAATGCAGGAAGGAGCCAGATTGAATGACTCTACCGTAAAGCAGCTCTGCTCCACTGATGATGTCTTTGCTGAAAAGAAATACAAAGACCCGTTCTCCTTCAAGCCTTGCCACACACTTGTGCTTTATACAAACCATCTGCCTCGTGTATCTGCATCCGACGATGGTATCTGGAGACGTCTTATTGTAATTCCGTTTAATGCAAAGATTACCGGCAAAAGCGACATCAAGAATTACAGCGAATATCTGTATGACAATGCTGGCAGTGCCATTCTTGCATGGGTAATTGAAGGCAGTAAAAAGGTCATTAAACTGGATTATCAAATTCCTGTTCCGGATTGCGTGCAGGAGGCCATTAATGAATATCGCAGCCAGAATGACTGGTTTTCTCACTTCGTTGAAGACAAGTGCATTGTCGGTGACGATTACAAGGAAAGCTCCTCTTCGCTTTATCAGACCTATCGCAACTACTGTATTGATACAAACGAATATGTACGCAGTACAGCGGACTTCTACTTTGCTTTAGAGACTGCCGGATATGAACGAATCACTCAGAATAGAAGGCGCTACTTCAAAGGTTTGTGTATCCGTACTGAGGATGATTTTGAGGAGGACTTCTTGGACTAATAGAGCTAATGACAAGGTGTATCAAGGTATATGTATAAACTTTTCTATAAGCTTAAAAAAATTGAATATATAAAAGTTAGGTAAATACCATTGATACACCTTGCACATCATGAAAATTAAAACTCTGATGGAGGATGTAAATGTTAGAAAAACAGATAGAAAACAAGTTAACAAAGTCGGTAAAAAAAGCTGGTGGAATTGCACTGAAGTTCGTGTCTCCAAGTTTCGCCGGAATGCCCGACCGCTTAGTCTTATTACCTGATGGGGTGTTTGCTTTTGTAGAGCTTAAGGCTCCTGGAAAGACGCCACGCCCTCTTCAGGTATCAAGGCACAAAATGCTACGCTCACTTGGCTTTAAGGTCTATGTGGTTGACAGCGTAGAACAGATTGGAGGTATGCTTCATGAACTTCTCACCACATAATTATCAAACCTATGCAATCGATTATATTGAAACACATCCTGTAGCTGCAGTACTCCTCGATATGGGTCTTGGGAAAACTGTTATTTCACTGACTGCCATCGCAGACCTTCTGTTTGACAGTTTTGATGCGCATCGTGTTCTGGTGGTAGCTCCACTTCGAGTAGCCCGTGATACATGGCCTGCTGAAATTGCTAAGTGGCAGCATTTGCAACACCTCACATATGCGGTGGCTGTTGGTACTGTAAAAGAACGTAAAGCTGCTTTGATGGCTGGTGCAGATATCACCATTATTAATAGAGAAAATTTAGGATGGCTAATTAACAGCAGAGGCTGTGATTTTGACTATGATATGGTTATCATCGACGAGCTCTCTTCCTTCAAAAATCATAAGTCAAAACGCTTCCAGTCTCTGATGAAGGTTCGCCCGAAGATAAAAAGGATTGTCGGACTTACCGGCACACCTTCTTCCAATGGACTTATGGATTTGTGGTCCGAGTTTAAGCTTTTAGATTTTGGCGATCGTCTCGGCCGCTTCATTACCCACTATCGCAACAACTACTTTATACCAGACAAGCGCAATGGTGAAATCATCTACTCTTACAAACCAATGCCTTCTGCTGAAGATGCCATTTACAGAAAAATATCGGATATTACGATTTCTATGAAATCTACCGACCACCTGCAGATGCCAGAACTGATTACTTCACAATATGAGGTTCATTTATCTGAGGAAGAAAAAAAACGCTATGAAGAATTAAAAGCAGGCCTCATATTAGAACTTCCAGAAGGAGAAATTACCGCTGCCAATGCAGCTTCTCTTACCGGAAAGCTATCGCAGCTTGCAAATGGAGCCATTTATGACGACGAAGGCAATATTATTGAGTTTCATGACAGAAAGCTGGATGCACTGGAGGATATTATTGAATCAGCAAATGGCAAACCTCTTCTGGTGGCCTATTGGTTCAAGCACGACCTGCAGCGAATTAAAAAGCGCTTTGATGTCAGAGAGATTAAGACCAGCAAGGATATTATCGACTGGAACAATGGAAATATTTCCGTTGCAGTTATCCATCCTGCTTCTGCTGGTCATGGACTTAATCTTCAGGTGGGTGGTTCCACACTTATCTGGTTCGGGCTGACATGGTCTTTGGAATTATATCAGCAGACCAACGCCCGTCTCTGGAGACAAGGTCAGACTTCCGGCACCGTGGTAATCGAGCATATCATCACCAAAGGAACAATCGATGAGCGTATATTAAAGGCTTTATCATTGAAGGAAGTAACACAGAACGCACTTATTGATGCGGTAAAAGCACAAGTTGGAGGTATATGATGGACGGATATGAGTTATTGGCAGAAGCTATTATTTTACAGGCTGTTAAGGATTACAGAAAAGCATTAAAGTATGACGCGCGAGGACGCAAGCGTGAAATAGAGCGGTTCTTTAGATCAGAATATTTCTCAACGCTAACAAATATTTCGGGTGAAATGCTTATACATAAATTAAGAGCCGAAGTAAAGGAGGTCGTTATAAAATGACAGCAAAGGAATACTTAGAGCCTATCCGTAAATAAGCAGCAATTAGTAAATATGCACAAAATTAC
>JAUNPN010000256.1 GCA_030536655.1 bacterium
CATATGCTGCTTTTCCGAAAGCTTTAACTTGTCCGTTTTCTATTCTACCACTAGTTGTCAAAACAATGGCCTGTGCCGCTTAAGCTTTGAACTATTCCATTCTTTTTTAATTCCTCTCTGAATTCTGCGCTCGTGTATTGACTTCCCCTATCCGAATGCAAAATGACATTTTGCAAATTGCCAAACTTTTCAGTGACTTGTCTTACAGTATCTATGCACAGTTCTTTTTTCATATTGTCACGCATTTCAAATGCGACAATCTCGCCGTTAAAGCAATCCAGAATTGCGGATAGATACAGTTTTCCGTCAGAACAAGGTATCTCTGTAATATCAGTAAGAAGCTTTGTCATCGGCTCATTCGCCTTAAAGTTTCTCTTGATAAGATTCTCTTTTTCTTGAACTTCGGTTGTGGCCTTTGTTATGCTGTGTGGTTTTCGGCACTTGTGAATATATCCGCCCGCTTTCATAGCTCTATATACAGTTCTTTCGCTAACATTAACACTCCTCTGTGTTAACGCTGTGTGCATCCTGCGCGAACCGTAATTGTCGTTATCCGGATGCTCATCAAGAATTTTTCTAATTTAGACCAGAAGAAGCTGTTGTTTTGTAGGCTTATCCCGATGCTTTAACCAACGATAGTAACCGGATTCGCTGATTCGCAATGCTGCGCACATTGCTTTTACAGAATACTGTTCCCTATATTGAAACACAAACAAATGACGTTCGGCAGTCTTTACCTCTTCCGGTCTTCTGCGAAAAAACCGAGAGCATCCTTTAATATATCATTAGCACGCCTCAGTTCAGCGTTTTCTTTTTCAAGCTCCTTTATCCGACGTGTTGTTTCAGCATCACCCGATTTTTCGCTTGATTGCTTTATCTTTCGCTGCTTACGCCAGTCTGAGAGAGTATTGTAGCGTAAACCTAATTGAGAGGCAGCTTTCTTGATTCCTATTTCATCAGAGAGTTTTAACGCTTGTTCTTTAAATTCCTTATTGTACCTTGTCATAATGTTACACCCTACTTTCTGTTATTTATTATATCACTTTTTTGGGTGTTTGTCGACTCTATTTATATTATACTACTCCAGTTACGATTATTCTCCTTTCTGTTAGTCTCTATTTTTAATAAAACTTAATACCGGGACACCATTCATTGCGCCACTCCAGTATTCCATTTTCATTCTCGAATCTAAACGGCAGCCAAACGTAATCAGCTTTTGATATATCAGGCATCATATCCACGCCGTGTGACGCACACTGTTTTTCCACAGCGCTCCAATCAGCTTTCAGACCCTTTGTATGTGAAACCTCAAATAGTTTTGCATACATATCATACTCTAAAAACATTCTGTCCGGCAGCCAACGGTCAGCGCAGGCGATGTACAAATCCTTGCCGTCAACCTTAAAAACAGAAGATATTTGAGAATGATATGACGTTTGGGATATGTCATTCAAGTGAGGATTATTGAGAATCTTGTACGGTCCGTGCCAATTATCAGAAACGGCAAGCTGTGATGGATTCGGATAATATCCTGTGGTTCCTGATGTGACAAGATAGTGCTTGCCGTTTCTCATAAAATGCGCCGGGGCTTCCCGCACATACGGAGGGCAGCCGTTTTCAAAATGCACACTGTATACGCCCGTTGTATCAAGATAATCCTCCGTAAGCTCGGCAATAATCAGTCTTGAATGAACCTCTTCAAAAATATAGTACGCTTTTCCTGTTTCCTCGTCTGTCTGCAAGTCGAAATCACCCGCGTTTTTGCCAAGCGGCTGCCAATTCTTACGCACGATTTTATAACCGCCCAAAAAACTGTCAGACGTCAGAATCGTGGTTTTCTGTGTGCCGTCGGGCATTATCACCTTTAAAAAGCACACATATTTTTTTGTTTTTCTGTTATAAACAATATGCGGTCGTTCCGCTTTTGATGTCGGATGGAGCGGTGATTCTTTGTCGTCCGTATCGGGCGGAATGATTAGTCCAATATCCGTCCAATCACAGAGATTTTCTGATTTATAGCACCGCACTCCGTATGAGATCATTCCGCTTTTGCCATTGCAAAACTCCTTGTTTTCTCCATAAAAATAATCACTATCCACAACTTAAGCGCATCACAGATTTCGTCTTTTATTATGAT
>JAUNPN010000257.1:0-1835 GCA_030536655.1 bacterium
TGTTTTTTACAAATAGGAGAGAGAATAGATATATGGAAAGATTGGAGGTACTATTTGATTCCTTCAATCGTATTGATTGGGAAATGATAATTTTCCTACCCATACAATATGAAAAGTCCTTTCGTGAGTTTTCAAAGATTAATAATCCAAAGATTAAAATTATGGTATTGAATACGTTCTCATCATACGTTGCCTCGGATAATGTAAGGCATTTCTGTTATAGAAAAGGGTATGCTATGCCTAATGCGCAAACAGTGGCTATTGAGTCTATTTTTGCTATGCTTAATATGGGATATAGTACTATTTATCTTTATGGTGTTGATCATACATTTCTCGAAGGTTTGAAAGTAAATGATAAGAATGAACTTGTACATGTATATCAGCATTTTTATGAAAATGAACCAAAAATAATACCTGTAACCGATGCTTTTGGTTATCATAATTCACTTACTAAGGAATTGCAAACCATAGTCAATATTTTTGCTTCCCATGAACAGTGTCGCAAATATGCTGATCATCTGGGTGCTAATATTTATAATTTGACTAAGGGGTCACAAATTGATAGTTACGAACGTAGATAAATGAGAGAAGATGAATAACTTTAAGATTGATGTGTTGGAGAGACTTAGTACAAAAATGGCTAAGTATCTAGATCAAAATTGTTTTTGTATTAAGGATAAATATTATACTTATCGGGAACTTTCTATTTTAACTGCAAAGATTCAACAGGAGATAAGAAATCAGTATACTGAAACGACTCCGGTAGGATTGGTTAATAATGATGATATTTATACCTATGCTTCTATCTTGGCTTTGTGGTATGAAGGACTGGCTTATGTTCCCTTGCATCCCTTGCAACCTATTGCTAGATGTATTGACATTATCGAACAAGTGAATATTCAATTGATTATTGATTCTACAGAGATGTCACGCTATGTAGATAAATATAATGTTCTATATCCACAAAATAATTCCAATACAGATGTTGTATTCCCTGTCATTAACAACATAGATGATGAAGCATTGTGCTATATTCTATTTACTTCTGGTAGCACGGGTAAGCCAAAATGTGTTCAATTGAACAGACGTAATATTACTTCATTTGTTGCCGCTTTTGAAAATGCTGGTATCGTTTTATCCCATGAAGATAGATGCTTGCAATGCTTTGATTTGACATTTGATGTGTCTGTACAGTCTTATTTGATGCCTTTATTAAATGGAGCATGTGTCTATACTTTACCATTAGATTGTATGAAGTATGCTTGTTCTGCCGATTTAATAGAACGATACAAACTTACATTTGGTGCTATGGCTCCTTCTATGGTCAGATTTTTAAAACCGTATTTTGATGAATTGGATATGTCATCTCTTAAGAAATGCATTCTAACTGCCGAAGCTTCTAATCTCTCCTTGGTGAAAGATTGGAAAAAATGTGCGTATAATGCTGAACTTTATGATTTTTATGGCCCTACGGAAGCTACTATCTATTGTACTTATTATAAGTTGCCTGATGACATCAATCAAACTAAAAACCGAAATGATATTCTGTTTATTGGGAAACCTATGAGTGGAATAAAAGCTGTTCTTATTTCACCCGATGGGATAGTCCTGAATAAAGGAATTGGTGAATTGTGTGTGGCTGGTGAACAAGTTACTCCTGGATATTGGCAGCTTTTTGAAAAAAATAAAGAAGCTTTCCTTACTATATCCATTGATAATAAGGATTATAGATTTTATAAAACGGGTGATTTGTGTCAGTTTGACAAGGATGGAGATCTTGAATATATTGGAAGAATTGATTTTCAGGCTAAGGTTCAAGGTTATCGTGTAGAACT
>JAUNPN010000257.1:1845-2131 GCA_030536655.1 bacterium
GTTTACTAAATGTGATACAGTAGTGCTTGCCATCAAGGAAGATAATAATGATGATATTCTCGTTGGTTTTGTTGAATCAAGATTAGTTGACGAAAAGCAAGTCTATGTTTATTTGCGTGAACAGTTACCTCCATATATGATACCAAAATCTATCATTAGTCTTGCTCAATTTCCACTAAATAACAATGGTAAGATTGATAGAAAACAATTGATTGAAATTTTTAAAACTCATAATAAATAAAATAATGGAAAGACATGATATTTATACTTCTCTAAACCAGATTTT
>JAUNPN010000086.1 GCA_030536655.1 bacterium
CCCGCGTAAGCTGCTCCCGGTCCTTACAAAGCCGCTGCCGCTGTAACCTGTTATCATGTCTGTAAATCCCATAATTACCTCCTCTCAGCGATTCCTGTGAAGCGCTATACTTATTGTACCTGAACCTAAACTCTTAATATAAACTGTACTGCTTGCTTCTCCGGTCTTACAAAATCCGTTATAACCGCTCTCCGACGGTATCGTCAAATACTTGCCGTTTGTAAAATCATTATCGGTATTTACTTGAATATCGCCGTCTGAATTGTTGAATATATCCAGTTCATAATGCCAGCCGTAGGTTATGGCATATGTTTCTCCCGGTACAGCGTCTATAGTTAATTCCTGTGCTGCTTCAATTGTCGGCATAATCTTTATTCCTCCTTAATCAATTATTTCATACTGAAACCCATAACTTTCAGCATAATCTACTAAGTATTCCAAATTCTTTGAGCCGCGTTTTATTACAAGTACGCCGCTGAATCCTCCCTCTGTATATTTATTATCGCCAAACTCTGTTACATCGATAACAAGTTTGGAGACTTGCGGCATAACTACTCTTGTCAAACTGCTGCAATTCTTAAAGGCATCCTTCTCAATCGTGCCTGCATTTTCTAACGATATATCTTTAAGCTTACTGCATCCGAGAAAAGCCTCTGCTCCTATACGTATTGAGGTTTTATACGGAGATAATGATACCTTTGTCAGATTTTTGCAATCGGCAAAACAACGGTCTCTTATATAGCCTACTCCCGACGGAATAAATATCTCTGTCAATCCGCTTGATTCAAAACAGGATTTCCCGATGCTCGTTAAATAGCCGGGCAGCTTTATACTTTTCAATGCCGAACAGCCCATGAACATCTCAAAATCCAAAACCTCTGCTGTATCAGGGAGCATTACGCTTCTCAATGCGCTGCATTCGTAGAATGTCCGGCTTGGTATTTCACTTATATACCGCGATAAAATTGCATCCGTTAAAGCCGTACATTTTCCAAATGCGGCAAGCCCCATTGATTTCACACTGTCCGGAATTATGATATTCTTAAGGTTTGTACACCCATAAAAACACATGTCGCCTATATGTGTTATAAGCGGATGCATTGTACAGCTGCTCAGCATTGAATTTTCTCTGAACAGCATACCATCCAAATTTGTTATATCCGGCGGCACAGTTACGTTTGCGGCTGTGCCTGTATACTTTGTTGCCTTGCCATCATCCGAAACCGTAAAATAAGAAACAGGCGTCATATTATTAACGGTAACTGTTTCGAAATCCGACGTTATTTTTCGTACTAAAGTCTTTTCCGAAAATGCCCCTTCAAAAGTCAGCTCGCTCTCCAAAATAATCACCTTTGAAAATACTCCCGGTTCAAGCTCTGCAAATACATAATCTCCCACATCCCTTGCAGGGTCGGCACGCATTTCTACGGTATACAAATCACGGTTATTAAAATAATTCTTAAACCTATCCGCATCCGGCGGACGCTCGATCTCGTTTTTGACGTCACATATGCTGCCATTTCCGGTATCAGCCGTTGTAATTAACGCTTTTGCGGACCTCTCTTTGTATGTCAAATAAACCGTAGGACCTTCAGGAGAAAATGAATGCGTTATTTGAAAGTGATACCCTTTTATGCCGTATTTCTTTCCGCGCTGAATATACACTATATTCTTGCCGTTTGTTCTTACAGACAGCAATTCATTTTTCGTATAATCAAATTCCACGCTCATATCGGATGAGCCTGTAGCCGTTTGAGATACGTGTGTTGCTTCTGCCGCTTCCAAAAAACCGCCGCCGCTTATTTTCACATAACGAACCTTCGAGGTCAGCTCGTACTCCGGACGTTCCATAATATTAAGCGACTGTATTCCTCCGCTGTAGTACAATGTTCCGCCGGACTGTAAGTCAAGAACGTTTTTTCCGCCTGTCTCAGTCCGCGCAATTTTTGCGTTCCCTTGAATATAATTCAGCGTGTACATTAAAGCCTTTGCGCTGTCATATTCCCATCCGGGCGCCAATTCAACCGCCTTATTAGCAAAGGCTGACGAAACATTTATTGATATGCCGTAAGCTGACGCTGCCGTCGTCATAAGCTCTGACGCTGAAAACGGTACGAAATTGTGTTCTGAAAAGCTGTCATATGACAATTCGGTGACGCTGCCGAATGAGTTTGAATTACGATATATGTCAACAACCTTGTCCATATTCGTATCATCACTGATTGTATCGGCGTCATCGGCAGTATCAAGACCGCTGCCGGCGGTCACGGTTATCGTGTTGTCGTTATTCATAACAATATTGCTTACGGTAAATTCCCCTCCGGCAATAGTTTCACGACTGCTAAGCTCAAAACCATACTGTAAAGTAATATGAGTGGTATAATCTGCATAAGTTTTATACCACCCGTCATATTGTGAGCTGTAATTGTACAGTGTCACGGTAACAGTATTTGACGGCAGAGAAATACACATCGGATCAAAGGTTCTCTTATGCCGGATTTCCTTTATATCGCTGCCGGGCGTTAGGCTTGATATGGTTGTTGTCGCCGCGGAGCCTGTGCCGTACCGTGTGGTTATTTTCAACACGCAAAACCCCTGTTTCTGCACATTTAGCAGCTGATTTTTCCGCCATTCATATGAAACATTCTGCATATATTACACCTCGCTAAGCAACAGCCGGCAGTTCTGCCAGCCGCGTATATTATGCGTGTACGGATCAAACTGACACATAGCGCCTGTACGGTCACCCGGGTACATGGTTCTTGTCACCCATGTACCCGACGCCATATCATAAAAAGTCACAGACGGTGTGAAGTCGCTTTTGATGAGCTGCAATATTTCCGACCATTCAGCTGCGCTCAGATACAGCCATTTCGCTTCCACACTCGCCACATTGCTTCGAATTACGTTTCCGACAAATGTACCGTATGCATTTCTGCCGTTGTCGACCAAGTCAACAATCTTTGCATCGTAGCTTGACGGCTCAGGCAGAGCTGTACCGTTAATAGTTATTAATGCCATCATCTACCTCCAAAACCAAAGTTGCTTGATATGTTTGCTCCGCGCTTGCGGTTGGCGCGTTTTACAGCCAGCGCCAAATCGTCACCGCTTATACGCGCTTCCAACACATTGCCACCCTGATAGTTTTCCATTACACTCGACATTGCACCCGATACAGCCGTTGCTATAGCGTCTGTAATCTGCTGATTATTTGCTACAGCCGTTTGACCGCCTATAGTGCCTACCGCCTCCGGGCCGTTCTCACGCGCAATAAAGAGCTGACCTGTATCCGGGAAACCTCCTCCGGCATATGTTGCAATATCTGCTGTCGTAACAGGCTCATAATCTGACAATGATGCTGTTGCCAGTCCGCTGCTGCTTAAATCTACTCCCGATGCACTCGCAGAATTAAGCTGATTCCATGCTTTTACCAATTCTGTTATTGCTAAAACCAATGTCGTTATTGCCGTTGCTACGACTAAAACTACTCCTGTAGTGCTGTTAATTGTCCCCGTAAACGTTTTAATCAAGTCTGTCACCCTTGATATTGCGTTTAAGGCTTTTACAGCTGTTACAACAATAGCAATACCCTCTGCCAACTGCACAAGCCCGACGGGGTCAATATAGCTAAGCACATTTGCAACAGCCTGCAAAGCCACAGCAGTCGCATTGATAATAGGCGGAAGCATATCCTGAAAAGCCGCAATCAATTCATTACCGAAAGCCGCAATAATGCCTGACGCCAGACCCGCCGCCGCATTTACGACATTACCTAACGCTGTGGCTAATGCTGCCGCTGCCGATGCAATCGGTTCCCAGTTAATGCCGCTGAATGCCGTTTTGAGTGAGCTGCTGAGGCTTTTAGCATATGATGTAATCGTGGCAATAACATTCCTGAGCGATTCAAAAACAGAGGTATCCAAACCCGTGTTTTCAAAAGCCGATCGAATATCTGATGCGACATTCTGTACAGTGCTCGCAACGTCCTGTAATATTCCAAGCAGTCCTGAAAATATCTCGGTTGTAATATCATTATCCCACACAGCCCGCCACGACTGCGCAAGGTCTGACACAATGCTGGTAATCTCACGCACCGCCGCACCTATAGTTGCTAATAGTTCTTCGCCAGTTTCATTACTTTGCCATGCCTCAAGGAATCGTGCTCCCAAATCAGCGACGGAACCGACTATATTTGATATTACATTCCCTATATTATCAATTATTGCCTGTCCTATTTCTGCATTGTTCCACACCTTTATAAACGATTCCGCTATAGCCGCGACAATGTTACTGAAATTCGTACCGGCAGCGATGAGATTGCTGAACATTTCCTGTCCAACTTCGCCCGACAGCATATTCGCGATGCTTTCTTTGACTGCCGCCATAGCTTCCCAGACACGCCCGCATGCCGTGAGAATGGATTCCCAGAATTTTTCACCGGCGCCGTTATCGTTCCACGCATTTCTTAACCCCTCTGAAAATCCGTTGATTAAATCGCCATAGGCTTGCGCAAGGCTTATGATACCATCAAAAAATACCTTTCCGGCATCGCTTTTAAAAGCCTCAAGAAGTGACGGCGCAAGTGTATTCAATACTAAATCAATAACATTATCAAGCGCATTTGCCCACGACTGTATAAGGTTTGTTCCGGCATCGTTATCATTCCACGCCCTGTCAAGTGCGTCTGCAATACCGTCAATCAAATCAATGACATTCCAAAGCCCTTCTTTTAGGTGCGCAGCGATAGACTCACCGATTCCGGAGTTTGCGACGTCAATAAAAGACTGCTTCATATCAGAGGCAAGCTGTACCACCGAACTAAGTTTGTCTTTCATCTTCTCAATGACGTCGGCTATTTTCTCTCCGGCTTCGGCAATAGCATTGCCGCTTGTGTCATACACACTGTTCGGCGTTAAAGCCAAGCCGCCCGAATCGCCGGCAGAACTCACTGTGTTTGCTGCGCTTTCGCTGTCCTCTGAAAGAATGTGAAGCTCATCAAATCCGCTTATTGTGTTATTAAGCTTTTTGACAGCTTTTTCAGTGTCTTTTACCGCGTCTGATGCTGCATCGGCATTGTCCGCCATATCGGAAAAACTGTCGCTCATGCTGCTGCCGGAACTGCCGGAACCGCTGTCATATTTAACGCCGAATGCTTCCATCATAGCCTTTGCCACCGCATTTAGCTTGGATATGAGCTGATTTAAAAGCTTAAGTACCGGAGCAAGAGCCTGAATAAGACCTTGTCCGATTGTTGTTTTAAGCTGATTAAAACGTTCGCTTAGAACCCGCACCTGATTCGCCCATCCGTCAGATGTTCTTTCAAAATCATGCTGAGCGTCTGCCGTGACGGATAAGAGATAATTATATCTCAATATTGCCTGCTCTGCCTGACTCATACTTGAATACGCCTTTGTAATGCCCTGTGAGAGCGCGTACGCTTCCATATTCGCAACAGACATGTTTATACCAAGCTGCTTCAAAGGCTCCGTTTCACCCGAAATTCCGGCTCTTATCTTCTCAAATGCCGTTTTTGTATCAAGGTTGTAAAATGACGCCATATCAGCCGACAATGCCGCTAAATTTATAGACATATCCTTTACAGCATTACCGGAAAGTCCCATGGATTTCAGCATCGCGCCCATAGTAGAGGTGTATTGCCTTGCCGCCGTTTCAGACAGTCCGAAGCTTGTCATCGCGTTTTTCGCCCATGAATTAATCTCTGAGGACATTGAGCCGAACACAGTGTCAACAACATTTTGTACCTCTGAAAGATCTGAGGCTGCGTCAATACACTGCTTGCCGAATTCTTTTATACCGTTAACCGCAAATGCCGCAGCTATGGTTTTGCCTATTTTCATCGCAATATCCCCTGTTTTTTCAAAGGATGAGCGCATTTTATCACAGGCTTTCTGCGTTACATTTTCCATTCCCGTAATTTGTGAGGTACATTTTTTCAGTTTACTTTGAATATCCGCTATATCAGCGCCTATTTTTACATTTAGTCTATCAACTGTTCCCGGCATCAGCCGTCACCTCCCCCGCGCTGCGAATTATGTCCTGCCGCAAAATCCATCATCTGCGCCTTAAATTGATTAAGAGCCGCTTCCTCAGCTTCCTTGCCGAACAGCGATTCAAATTCGTCATAGAGCTTTTTTAATTTGCCGCTGAATGCCTTGTTTACAAGAACCGCCGTATTATATGCGTTTGCGGCGTCGCGTTTTATCCTGCGTTCCTCCCCGTCCGCATATGATTTTATGTAAAGTATTACTTCCGCCGGGGTCATAGCATAAAAATCGTGCAGATTTACTCCCGCTCTGAGCGCATACGGTATCATACTCTCAATAAACTCCGCTAATGTTTCGGGAGGCGCCATGCCTCCCTGAGTCAGTTTTTTTCTGTACTATCCTTCTTATCTTCTCTTACAAATCCCGATACCTCAAACACCTTCATTAACAGCAATATAAGGTCAGACTGCTGATGTCCTTCGTCCATGTACTTGTCATATATCTCATATACGTCCTTCAGCTCTGTTTTCGGCTGATAATGCAGAAGTGCATAATACAGGCAGAAAACAAGGTCGCTTATCTTCGGCATTCTCGGTATTCCGCCTTCCTGTGCTTTGCTGAATATATTCAGCGGATGCTTTCCGAGTTTTTCCTCTAAATCTACCGCCTCCGCACACCCTATTCTGAGCTTGTAATCCTTATCTCCTACTGTCAATGTTGTATGTAATAATGCTATTTCTATAAATCCTTTCTCTCTTTTAATTTACTGCCGCAGCCGGTGCAGCATATTCAATATCGCTCTGCACCGACATTGACAAAGTCCATGTCAAAGCTTCTCCGACGCCTATTTCGTTCATATCCACAGTCGGCACGGCGGAGAAAACAAAACCGCCCCCGAAGCTGTAGCCTGACCTTGCCGGAAGCTCTACGGCAAAGTAAATAACCTCTCCTTCATGCGATTTCATTGTTTCAAACGAGGAATCCTCCTCCTGGTTATCAATAAGAAACGTAAACTCAAGACTGCTGAAATCCTTAAGACCCGGAATGTATTTCTTTACAGCGTCGCCAAAGCACGTAACGTCTATCTGGTCGGTATCACCGCCCAGTGACGGACATGACTGACAGTTCGGGAGCGCCGCCGCTCCCTGAATGCCCTCCGCCGTATTCGGTATTTCTGACGCGGAATATTTGATTTTAATTCCTATACTTGCTAATCCTGCCATTTGCTCCTCCTTTTTTACGATGCCGCAACCCAACCTATATCGCTCTGCAATGATAAGGCTAACGTCCATACCAGCGCCTCGCCAACGCCTATTTCATTCATCTTGACTGTGGGGATTGCCGAAAACCAGAACCCCCCTCCAAAGGTTTTACCCGTCTTGGCCGGAAGCTCCACCGCAAAATATATTGTCTGACCTTCCTTAGCCTTCATGATGTTATATGAGGAATATGTTTCCTGATTATCCATCAGGAAAGTAAATTCAAGACTGCCGTAATCCTTAAGACCGGGAATATACTTTTACCGTATCCGCAAGGCATGTCACATCAATCTGGTCAACGTCGCCGCCCAGCGACGGACACGTCTGACAGTTCGGCAGCTCCTGAGCCTTCTTAATCTCTGCCGCTGTCGATGGTACTGTTGCGCCTGCCGCATAACGTACCTTAACGCCTATACTTGCTAATCCTGCCATTTAATCACCCTTTCTTTAAAATGCTTCATACACGAGCCGCCTGTAGGTCCATATATGCCGGTATAAACCGCCGTAAGTCTGAAACAGACTGCCTGTGCGCATAAATTCCGCGGAGTGCATGACTTCGTCAACCTTCTTTGATACGCTCATGCACTCCGCCTTGCTCTTTGTCCATACGTTTATTGTATAGGCAATATTACTGTATCCCACGTTATCGCCTACGGCATTATCGGAGTTTTCGGCTTCACTGTAGGTAACAAGCGGATATTCGTTTACACTGTCCTGTACCTCCTCGGCAATCAGCGTTATGCCGTTTGCCCGGAACAGCTTTATCAGTTCGGGAGTTATATCAACCACGTTCTACTCCTCCATTATTGCGTCGTTGCCCCTGAGCTTGATTAACAGCTGCTACTAATATCTGCCGCACGCGCTCCGTTCTATCTTGAAGCGCCGGTCGCAGAAACGGTTTCGGCTTGTTACCTGCTGTCCATATGGTTTCTCCCGTTCTTTCATCGGTATAAGCCCACGGAGTTTTCCGTCCATCACCGTTTTCGGCAAACTTGCCCGTTCCAAATTCCTGATACGGCGCATATTCTACTTTGGTTCCCACATAACCCACAATTTGTTCACCTTCCTGAACCACTTCATGTGTTATAGAAGCTTTTAATGCGCCCGTAGGATGTTCAAATAAACCAGTACAATTCTTTTTTGCCGCATATTCCACGCTACGACATGCTTTATCTATAGCCTCCTTGTAAGTTTCAGGATCAGCTATCGAATTTAGTTTATTCAGAAGATTATCAAGTCCCTCTATTTTTGCTATAGTACCCATCAGACCACCTCCCTCAGAAATACCACGCATTTACGCGCATATGGATTTGACAGCATCACCTTGTATGTCCTGCCGCTCTGCACCACGCTCATACTGTCTGTAAGCTCTCTGTCGGTATAGCCTACGTGCGTAACGTCCTTAAATCGTGCGTCCTGCGTGTTGTTCTGGTTATACAAGGTTATAAAAATACGGCACGTACCAGCCGGCTCTGAGGCTGTTTCCGTGCCGTATTCATCATATTCTCCGGTCAGCCTGTACACGTCTGCCGGACGCATTGACCTGTTCAGCGCCGCCATCAGACAAGCACCGCCAATCTTTCACGCTGCAATGCTGTTAATATACCTTCCGGCAAGTCCGCGTCATAATTATACGATGCTCCGGCATAGCTCTCCGAGCTTAGTCCCTCAGACCCTGTTTTGTTATAGCTTATCACAGCCATATCAACAATCGTGCCATACAGCTTTTCGGGTATATCGTCCCTGCTGCCGAGGTTGCAGTAATTCACAGCATAGTCCATAGCGTCGTCAAGAAGCAGCTGTAATAATGCGTCCTCTTCCGTACCCTTGATGCCCAGACGCAGCTTCAGCCTTTCCAAGGGTGCCATCATGCCGACCTCTTTATAAGCACAGTTTCCGGCTTTGACACCTTGACGCCGTAAATCTTTCTTCCCTGTACTGCGGACGCACCTATGTAGGTGTTGGTAAGCTGCTTGATCGCAACCGGAACCTCCCACTCCTCTACGCGGTGACACCAGTTCGGGTGACCGGCTATCATCTCTACATCCTCAGACAGTCTTTCGCTCTCGTATACCGCATAGCCCGCAATTGCACCGATTGCACCGCTGTTCTTCATCTCCTGCGACAAATCCCCCTCACGGATAAAGTGGTCGTCAAGAAGCAGCGTGCCGTATACCTCCGGGGACACAATAAGCCATCTGCCCTCCTTCGGCACATGCGCCTTTGACTGCGCAGTCCTCAATGCCACAACAGCCGCATATGCGGACGAGCCCGTCACTGCCGTTGTATCTGACACCGCTGTTCCGCTGTCCTCAAGGCACTTTATGGATTCCGCGTCAATGTCCGCCGATAATCCGTAAGCGGCGCTGTCCAGACGCTCCGCAATAATTCCGTCCGGAACCGCCGCCGCGTCAAAGCCGTCTATAATCTCGTTTACCGCCTTATCCTTATTGAGATCAAGGTCAAGGTATGTGGTAGAACCGCTCTGCAAGCTAAGTCCGTTCGCCTTGCTGTAATCTCTTACCGCTACCTCTGTATCGCGTACCGGAATTTTTACCTTTCCCGATTTCGGGTTACCCTCATAGCGGTTATTGAAGATATAATTATCCTTTGTTACAAGCGTAGCCCTTAACTTTTCATCAATTAGCCCGGAATAACGCTCCTGTAATTCGTGTGCCATGTAAATTCCTCCTTATTTTTTAAGCCTTGGATTTAATTTGTAAAACGCGGCTTCAACACCGCTCGCCGCCGGCGCTTTGCCTCCCATTCCGGGAATGCCTCCGCTCGCCTTAAGCTTACCCTTTACCGCGCGCTCTACTGCCGCATTAAAGCTCTTTTCCACCGCCTTAATGCTTTTGCTGACGCTGTCTGCGTCGGTGTAATCAAGTATTGCGGCAAGCTCCGCATCAAGTCCTTTTTCCTTAAGCGTTTCCGCCGCCGTCTGCTTAAGCTCTCTGCGCGCAACGGCTTTCTCGCGTTCCTCAACAGCCTTCTCACGCTGTGACGCCTCATATTCAGACTTTTCCTTTGCCGACATCCTTGCAAGCTTTTCGGATTCGGTGAGCTTATCTTCAAAGCTGCTCTGCTGCTTTCTAAGCATTTCGTCCACCTGTTCCTGCGTGTACATCTTTTCGGGCTTTGCTTCGTTCTCATCCTCCGCGGGGTTTTCGCCCGTTACCTGCGGCTCTGCATTCTGTGCCGTGCCTTCGTTTCCTTCCATTATTCAACCCTCCTAACGAAAAAAATGGTATAAAAATAAAGCCTTTTAACGCCATGCCCGGGGCAATATAAAAGCGTATTTATGCACGTTAAACACAAATACGCTTTAATTTATAATTGATTGGGATTTCTCAGGCAAAAAGCCTTGTCAAACCATCGGCGTGTGGACGTGGATGTATTCTTCCACCTCGAATGCCCTTTTATCCGGATTTATTATGCAGCTTTACTTGACATTTGCCCGCTTAGCGACTTTAGCTTTTCTCTTCTCGCCTCTTTTTCAAGTCTTGCTATTTCCGCTTTTCGCTCGCTCTTTGTCATTCTTTTAATATCCTCAGGTATAATAACTCTATCATCCAAAAAATTCTCCATCATTTTCACTTCACCTCCCAAAAGTCAATATTGCAGTTCTTCATGAGCTGCTTCAAAGCCAAAATCTGAGCATCGAATTCATCAAAACCATCATTTATATAATCTTCTATGTAAAGATTATATAACCTCTCATTGATCTCTTGATTCGCTTTATATTCATACAGTTTCCCATCATGACAAGCAACATATCCACGTTTATATCCGTTTCTAAAGCAAGAGTTAAAATCCGCTGCACTCGGTGGCATGCTGCTCGGATGTGTATGTATTGCTATTATATTGCCGCCCTTATATTCAGCAATTGCTTTTTTAGTCGCATCAGAATAGTAAATACTTTGTGCTTGATTACTGTCTATTTCTTTCGCAATAACTTTTCCCGTATTACCATCCACCCAATACATATCTTCCAATTCTGTACCACTGCGGTGTTTCAACGCTTCTTTTGCCGCATTATATATCGTACGATTGACAATCTGCTTATCACTGATTTTATCAAACTTACGTCTGTATTCTCCGCCGTCAATATAGGTTTTATTCACAAGAGTATCTTTATTTCTTCCGTATCTTTGATTTTCAAGAGCCATGGCGCCTCCTCCTGATTTAATTATATCACGTTTTGCAGATTTGTCAACAGTTTTCAATTTTTTTCCGCGGAAATCCGCCTGCGTACTGTCGCGCTTCCGAAGCATTTCCGGAACGTCCTCATCCTCAACCGCAAGCCACGTGCACCTGCATCGGGGATGCCCTATTGTGCATGGTATTTTATCAATCGGATACGGATTTCCCGCCGCAATCGCCATGCACTCCGGACAAGCTGTAGGCTCGCACTCGAACGCTAAATAATTAACTCCCTCAGAGCGGTAGGTTTCAATCTGAGCTGTGTTAATCGTGTGCATCAGCTCTGTACGCACCAGACAATCCGCCCTGCGTCTGCCGCGCTGTAAATACGCCTCAAGCTGTGCTTCCGCTTCCTCCTGCGCCGCATCCTCCGGCGTGGTGAAGCGTTTCCGGTAATCGGTTTTGTTAAGCTCCCTAAGAAGCTCGCTGCGCCCTCTGCCTGTGATTATAATATCGCATATACCCTTTTCAACCGTTTTCGCCAATTGATTACGATTTTTCCAGATTCGTCCGCTGAAGCTGTCGCCCGCCCATTTGCGATTAATACAAGCCTCCGCCATTTTGCGGTTCTGCACTGTCCACACCGATTTAGCCCCTATGCTTTCCTTTGCCGCAAGTCCTGCGTCCTTATACGCCCTGACCAACTCACGGCTCATTTTATCCTCCATTGAGCCGGATACGTCTGTAAGACGCTCCTGCAGCTGCCGGCGGAATGCTAAAAACTTAGCCGCCCGATACAGCTCCGAACGCTTTAAATCACGCTTGCCGAGCTCCTCATACAGCTGCTTTACTTCGCTGTGAAATCTTCGGTATACCCCTCTGTACAGCTCCTCAACCGCCATCTCCTTTTGACGCTTATCAAAAATCCGCTGTATGCGTGTTTCCCAGTATTCACTGCTTGTCATTTACAGCATCCTCATCATAGTCCGAAGCCTCGGTTTCCTCCTCACGGTCCGCACGTCCGAAGCTTGTCATGTTATACTGTGCTTGTTCCTCCGTAAGCTGCTTAAGCTCCTGCTCCGGGTCGGTAATAAACGGTATCTGTGCTAAAAGCGTCTTTTGCGAAACAATGCCGTTCAGCTGCGTTACTTCGGTTGCAATCTCTGAAAGATTTGCCTGGATATTCCGCGTAAACTGCGGCACGATGGTTGTATAGTCATACGGACCGGACAAAAGGTTCAGTATATTGCATATCAGTTCAAACCTCCTCTGCAAGCCGCGCGTGAAATACCGCTCCGTCCTCGATACGCGGTTTTCAAAGTTCATAAGCTTGTACCGTATCGCAACGCCGGAAGCATTGCCGGCAAAGTTATGTTTCTGCTGATTATCTTGTTTTTGGAAAAGATTCCAACACTGCTTCCCCAATACTGAGCGTTGACATAGGCATTCAATTATATAATCAACTCGACACTGAAGATAAAGCCGAGATTCGCGGAACAATGAAGCAGATGTTGAAAGCGGAGAAGTATCAAAACTCAATGCCAATTATGAAAAAGAAGCGCGCACCGTTCTCAGGTCCCCGTCCTGCGCAACTTGCCGCTTACGGGCAGGAAGTAACTGGGGTAGACGATAAGTAATGGAAAATATTACGGCTTGAATTTCGACATAAAATGAGCTAACATAGGTATATAATCTTTAATTATATGGAGGTATTACCTATGCAAACAGCTGTTCATTGCGCAATTCAAACTTTAATCGACAACAACATTCATTCGTTGCCCATTTCGACTTCAACTATTGAAAGAATGATTCAAAATCTGGGTTTTAAGCTTATTTCATACAATATTCCCCTCAACAATGAGGATATTGACGAATTTAATGAACTCGGACTTTTAGAAATTGCAAAAACCTTTAAAGCTTTTACATACGTAGATAATGATTATAAATTTGTTTTCTACCGAGCGAACCTTTCAGCACAGGACAGAATTTATATACTTGCGCACGAATTGGGTCACATATGCTTAGGTCATTTTACGGTTTCAGGAGTGCGCTGTAGTTCTGATTTGAAAAGCAAAAGTCCTCAAGAAATAGAATCTGATAACTTTGCTTTTGAACTTCTTGCCCCGACATGCGTATTAAATAAAATGCGCGGATTAACACCGGAGAAAATATCGCACATTACATTGGTAAGCCTTGAAGATGCGGAGCATATATTTTTCAAGGTAAAAAGTCATGCATTAGACAGCTATTTAGAGTGTGAGCTTTGTAATATGTTCAATAAAAATGTTGCAAAGTATAATCACGTTATAAATTGGGGTATACTCTTTGCCACATTTATATCTTGTATAATTATATTGTGGCTAAGTCCATTTAAACAAACCCCTGTTAATACCGATATTATTCCAACTGTTGCACCAACTGTTCAAGTGCAGCAGGATTTACCAGTTATAACGAGTTTGCCAGAAGTATCAGATGGTACAGTTGTAGTAACAAAGTCTGGTGAAAAATATCATAAACCTAACTGCCGTCACGTGAAGGGCAGAAATACATTTACAATTACAACTACAGAAGCTATTGAACATGGTTATGAACCTTGCAAAGACTGCTTTTAAATGGTGGATATAGCCGAATTGATAGATATGTCGATTCGTGCAAAATCAAAAAAATATATATACACAATTTACCAATGGTTGCAATACTTTTTTAACTTACTTTCACGGTTTTTGAATGAGTAAACAAATTATGAATAAATCGTAAACAAGACGTAAAGACCAATTTAAAGGTCATAATTATTTCCAAATTACGGTAAAAATGATTATTTTATTGCTTTAAAGCATAAACTTTTTTGTCAAAATATGCTGCTCATTCGCATTTTGTTAATAAAATTTACAAAATATTAACTCATTCAAAAGCCGTGAACTTACTTTTGCTTTTAGTAATTATCAAGCACACTCTTGATAATTAGGGTCCTCCGAGTTGGACACTTAGAGTCTATCCGTAAATAAAAAGTACTTGTCAAAATACACAAAAGAATGTATAATAAATACAGGTGATGAGAAATGAAAGCATGGACAATATCAGATGAATTTTGGAATGAAATTAAAGAATATATTCCGGAACGTAAGCGTGATGAAAATAAAATATATAAAAGAAAACCAGGAGGAGGACGCAAGCCTTTAGATAAACGCAAGGTTATTGAAGGTATTTTTTATGCACTATCCACAACTTAAGCACGACTAAATAATGCACAAAATTACAATCTAAACT
>JAUNPN010000087.1 GCA_030536655.1 bacterium
GAATACTAAAATCGGATTTGTAATCAAATTGTAATATAGCCGAAAGCGCTGGTTCCCACCGGCTTTCGGCTATATTTCTTTTCTAAAAACGAAATCCCTGTATCAGAAGCATCTTTCGCTACATCAGTGCCGGACTTACCCATTGCAATACCTATATCCGCAGCTTTCAGTGCAGGAGAATCGTTAACACCATCTCCTGTCATTGCTGCAACCTCGCCTATGTTTTGCAGAGCTTTGATAATACGGAGCTTATCTGATGGCGAAACT
Organism: bacterium; assembly: GCA_030536655.1. Taxonomy (GTDB): domain Bacteria; phylum Bacillota; class Clostridia; order UBA1381; family UBA1381; genus UMGS1958. Next base: position 268 of record JAUNPN010000087.1, read on the forward strand.
CGAGCAAAAACAGTTGCCGTCCGAACCGCTTCTTCTAACTCCTTGGCTGTCATGGTGTCTAACTCAGGTCCCGTAATCACGGTATTACCTTCCTTGAAAACATGCAGCTGTTTTGCAATTTCAAGAGCCGTCACTTTGTGGTCGCCCGTAATCATAACCACCCGAATTCCGGCAGTATGGCAGGTCTCTACTGCTTGGATCACCTCTTTGCGCGGAGGATCTATCATACCTGTCATACCGATGAATATCAAATCTTGTTCAACATCTTCATTCTCATCAGCAGGTACACATTCCAGCGTTCTTTTCGCAAAGCCAAGAACGCGAAGAGCGTCTTCCGACATCTTCATGCAAAGACTAAGAATCTGTTTGCGATCTGCATCTGTCATTTCCCGGACACCCTGCTCTGTCAAAATCCGTGAACAAAGCGGAAGCATTTCTTCTACTGCTCCTTTTGTATACGCAATAATTTCATTCCCGTTTTTGTGTACAGTTGTCATTCTTTTACGAACAGAGTCGAAAGGTTGCTCAAAAACTCTTGGCATTTTTTCTTCTATGGTATCTATATCCACTCCATAGTTTTTTGCAAATGTGAGCAAGGCACCTTCTGTGGGGTCGCCAATTATTTCATTCGAATTGTTAGGATCTAATAACGCATTATTACACAAAGCTGCAATATGAAGGAGTTCTCTGCTTTCCGGTGGAAAATCTTTAAGAGTTTTAACCTCCGTAACATTCTTGTTATGAATTGTGCTGCCAAGCGCAACGTGCGTAACAGTCATACGGTTTTGTGTAAGTGTGCCTGTTTTATCACAGCAAATTACAGTGGCACTTCCCAATGTTTCTACAGCCGGAAGCTTGCGAATAATCGCGTTCTGTTTAGCCATACGCTGTACGCCTAACGCCATTACAATTGTCGCTGTCGCCGGAAGTCCTTCCGGAATAATTGAGATTGCAAGTGAAACTGCTGTCATCAGCAATGGAATCCACGGTCGTCCATACAGTGAACCAATCACAAAAATGATTATACAAACAATTAAACCTGCTACACTCAGCGTTTTCCCTACAGAATTTAGTTTACGCTTTAAAGGCGTATCAAGTTCATCTTGATTCTCAAGCATGCCGGCGATTTTACCTACCTCTGTATTCATTCCTGTAGCTGCAACTACACCTTCTGCATTACCATACATAACAATTGAAGAGGCGTAAACCATATTGACTCTGCTTCCAATCGGCGTATCAGCAGGCAGAAGCGTTTCACTGTCTTTTTCAACAGGAATTGATTCTCCTGTTAAAGAAGATTCCTGCACGGCAAGTTTGTTTTCCTGAATCAGACGAAGGTCTGCAGGTACAATTGCTCCGTCATCAAGCAACACAATATCCCCAGGGACAAGTTCGCTTGCCGGAATGATACATTCTTCTCCATTTCTGCGGACACACGCCGTAGGTGAACTCATTTGTTTTAATGCCTCAAGTGCATTTGTTGCCTTACATTCCTGAATAACTCCAATTACCGCATCAATCACAACAATTGTTAAGATTACAATAGCCTCTGCCCATTCTCCCAAACATATAGAAAGAATTGCCGCACCAACTAAAATAAGCACCATAACATCGGTAATCTGCTCAACGAGCATTTTGCCAATGGTTTTTTTCTTCTTTTTCCGGAGCTCATTTTTCCCATAGTATGTAAGTCGTTCTTCAGCATCAAGGTCGTTCAGTCCCTTGTCGCTCGTTTTCAAATCTCGCATTATATCTCTTGATGATTTAGAATGCCATGATATGTCACTTTGTTGATTACTCATATGTATTGCCTCCTAACTATTTATTGAGCTATTATCTAAACTTTATTAAAACACAGAACACCATTATGTCCGCCAAATCCCAGGGATACTGATAATGCGCCTTTTATCTCGGCATCAACAGAGCGATTGTTTACTACATTTATATCACATTCCGGATCAGGTATTCTGTAACCGGCGGTTGGATGCACAAATTCATACTTCATCTGCAGTGCTGTAGCACATGCTTCAACTGCACCAGCGCCGCCGAGCATATGACCGGTTATAGATTTAGTAGAATTAACATAAATGTCCTTTGCATGACTTTTGAATACTTTATTAATCGCGAGCGATTCAGTTTTATCGTTAAAAAGTGTAGATGTTCCGTGAGCATTTATGTAATCAACATTATCCATTGGCATATCAGCCTCCTGTATTGCCGATAAAATTGCGGCACATACAGCATCCGCCGATGGTTCAGGCATTGTTATATGATAAGCATCACAAGTCGCTCCGTAACCCGCAATTTCAGCATATATTTTTGTTCCTCGCTTCCTGGCATGTTCATATTCCTCAAGGACAAGCATTGCTCCACCCTCTCCAAGGACAAAACCGTTTCGTTCAGAGTCAAACGGTATTGAAGCTCTGTATGGGTTATCTGAATTAGTGAGAGCCTTCATATTGTTGAAACCTGAAAGACAATATTTTGTTAAGCATGCCTCGCTTCCTCCGCACAAACACATATCCATATATCCATCTTTTATCTTTCTGAAAGCTTCTCCGATTGCGTGTGTTGATGAAGCACATGCAGTTGATATTGAAAAATTTGTCCCTTTAAAGCCTGTCTTTATTGCAATCGTTCCCGCTGCCATGTTGGAAATCATAGATGGAATATACAGAGGCGAAACAAAACGACCTCCTTTTTTAAGGAATTTTTCGTGTTCTACTTCCGTGTGAGGCAAACCTCCGAATCCCACACCTGTTATAATCCCGCAGCGATATTTATCAATATCAGAAAAATCACTCCCACTGTCTTGAAGAGCTTCAATGGCTGACACAACAGCAATCTGAATAAATCTGTCCATTCGTCGTATTTCTTTTTTATCAAAATAATTTTCAGGATTAAACCCGTTAATTTTACCGCACACTTTTACCGGAAACTCCTCTGCAGCCAAATCTTCACTGAGGGCAATGCAGCATTTTCCATCATATAGATTTTTTTTGAATTCAGGAATATTGTTTCCTGCCGGATTTACCGTTCCAATTCCCGTTATTACAACCTTTCTCATTTTCGACCTCCGTATTGTTCTATAAGTTCTTTATAAAAAACATTAAGCACACCTATGTATTTTTCATTCCACGGTTTCTGCCTGCCAAAATAATGTATGATAACAGTGTTTTGGCGCACCCATGTAATATCACGTTTTTCATTACGTATATCAACATTATAAAGTGCCAATGTCCTATCGCTCAGATTATAAATCATACTGTCTGCAAGCTTAACTTTATAACCGTACAAAGCAGTAATAATATCTTGATCGGGAAGCAATAAAGCTTTTTTATGTTCAACAAATTCATACACGTCATCAATTTTCTGATATTTTCTCAGAGCTTCAAGATTCATAAGCATAACGCCTGTATTTACATAAATAGAATTACTTTTTGCTCCTAATCTCGCACAGTTTATTTTCGTCAAAAACTCTCTTGTGTGCGTACAGGCAATGAAATACGCTCCGTCAAAATCCATATTATATAATCCATCTAAAGGATTGATTGCAATTATATCCGCGTCAAGATACAAAACACGCTCCAGCGATTTTGGCAGTAGCTGAGCAGCAAAAATTCTATAATATATTTCGCGTGGATACCGCTTGCTTTCAGGGAAATCACGGACGCTTCCTGGGCTTATATAGATGCCCTTTACAATTATATTGGCACCTACTAAATTTTTTATTTCATCTATATCTCTGTCACTAAGATCGGAATGAAGGATATAGATGTTATAATTACCGTCAAATCGTTCTATTGAATGAATGCAGTCAATCAATCTTTGTTTGAACTTGCTGTTTATAGAAAATAGTATGTTCACCCTTTGCTTTCTCCTTAACTTTATTCATAAGTCCGACTAATTTCATATTCGGATATATCCTCTTTACTCGTTCATCATCGTAATGAGTATCTATGTATCTCCAAAAAACATTTGAAGGCTGTATGCCTTTTTGCCGCTCACTCATACGATAAACAACACACGATGACATGATGGTATTGAAGCCCATAAAAATCAAACACAGCCATGTAAGCGGTTTACCATATGCATTCGGTATCTTTTCTATCAGCCATGCCAGTCTCGGATATAGATCCTTAACCCATACAAGTGCAAGCAAGCCCCAAAAGAAACAGTACAGCATATTAATCCGCCCATTAAGATTAAGCGGAAAATTTTTATAGTTCCATGACACCGTTCCAAACAGTTTTTCCTGCACAAAACTGCATATGTATTCGAAAATACCTCCTATAAGTGAACCGACAAGAAAAAGCCATAAATCTCTGTATCCCGTAAAACGCACGAGAGTTATTGTCATCAGCAGTGCTCCCAGACCGTACACAAGATTAAACGGTCCGTAAATCAGCCCGGCACGACTTTCAATATGACCTAACCGTAACAAACACCATATTGTTTCAATAACAACCCCTAAAAAGCAGCCTATAAAGAATACCCAGAACAGCTTATAGAAATTCATTCCCGAAGCAAATGATTCAGCCATAACTATACCTCCCTTGATAATACTTTGAACATCTATTCTGCATTTAAAACATTCATAAATTCCTCGCCTGTAATTGTTTCTTTTTCATATAGATATTTTGCAAGTTCGTCAAGCTTCGTTCTGTTATCTTCAAGCAATTTTACAGACTTTTTATGCTGTTCTTTAACAATATTCACAACCTTTTCATCTATTTTGGTTTGTGTTTCAGCCGAACAGGAAAGAGATGTATCTCCGCCCAAATATTGGTTTGTCACATTCTCCATAGCCACCATATCAAATTCCTCACTCATTCCATAACGCGCAATCATAGCGCGGGCAAGTTTTGTCGCTTGCTCAATATCGTTTGATGCACCCGTGGTAACAGAACCAAAAACAACCTCTTCCGCAGCACGCCCTGCCGTGAGCGTAGCAATTTTATTTTCGATTTCCTCTTTTGACATCAGATAATGATTGCCATCCTCAATCTGCATGGTGTATCCCAATGCTCCCGAGGTACGTGGAATAATTGTAATTTTCTGCACAGGTGCAGAATGTGTCTGCAATGCCGCAGCAAGAGCATGTCCGATTTCATGGTATGAAACAATCTGTTTTTCCTTATCTGAAAGGATTGCGTTCTTCTTTTGATAGCCCGCAATGACTACTTCTATGCTTTCCTCAAGATCTTCCTGCGTAACATATGCTCTGCCCTCACGCACGGCACGCAACGCTGCCTCATTTACGATATTAGCAAGTTCAGCGCCCGATGCGCCTGATGCCATTCTTGCAATAGTGCTGTAGTCCACATTGCTGTCAACCTTGATTTTCTTTGCATGTACTTTCAATATCTCCTCGCGTCCCTTTAAATCGGGAAGCTCCACAGGAACACGCCTGTCAAAACGGCCCGGACGCAGCGGAGCCGGATCGAGTGACTCCGGACGGTTCGTAGCTGCCAGAATAATTACGCCATTGTTCCCCTCAAAGCCATCCATTTCAGTTAAAAGCTGATTTAAGGTCTGCTCACGCTCATCATTCCCGCCATACTGTCCGTCACGCTTTTTACCTATTGCATCTATCTCATCTATGAAAACAATACAGGGAGCCTTTTCCTTTGCCTGCTTAAATAAATCGCGCACCTTTGATGCACCCATTCCGACAAACATTTCTACAAATTCAGAGCCCGATATTGAGAAAAACGGAACATTTGATTCACCTGCAACCGCCTTTGCAAGCATTGTTTTTCCTGTTCCCGGAGGACCTACGAGAAGAATACCTTTTGGCATTGATGCTCCTATTGAACTGTATTTTTTCGGATTATGCAGATAGTCTACTATTTCCGCAAGATTTTCTTTAGCCTCATCCTCGCCGGCAACATCTGAGAAGTCAATCCCTGATGTGGATTTTACATAAATCTTTGCATTGCTTTTACCCATACCGAACATCATGGAATTTTGTCCGCCCGCTTTTTTCATTATTTGTCTTGATATAAACTGTCCTATACCGATAAATATCAAAATAGGAAGTACCCACGAAAGCAGAAAGTTGACAAAAGGAGACATTTCCTTCACAATTTGCTGTGAGAATTTTGCTCCTGACTCATAAAGCCTTTCTGCTCTTCTGGGATCATCAATTACTCCTGTTTTATAAAAATTTTCTGTGTTCTTATCCGTAAAGATAATTTGATTATCCTGAATCTGTACATAACCGATATTTTTTTCTTCCGTCATTCTCATAAAGGTTCCGTAGTCAACCTCACTGACGCGCGGCTGCAGCAGACCAAGCATAGACGGCATTGCCAAAAAGTTAAACAACAGCAAAATAATCAGAACAATGATATAGTAAAAAATCATTGGCTTTTTAGGTGTTTTTACTTCATTCATGGTTTATATCCTCCATTTCAATATTCCTGTAAGCATCTTCTTATATTATTATAAAGTATAACATTTTCTTAACTCCATTTCATTCGCCAAAAATTATTTTCTGTCGTGTTTTTTCCCATAAGGCAATATTTATTACATTTTGGGACATTCCGCAAAAAATGTCCCAAAAGAATGAAAAAAATCATTTCTTGAATTATTGCAAAAAATAAAAATTTGTGATATAATATAATTTAATTATACGCTTGTCGAGGAGGTGCATTTGATGCCTGATTCCAATATTACTAAACATGCTCTCGCTGTTTCTTTGAAGGAATTAATGACCGTGGTTCCGTTTTCTAAGATAAGAGTCGGAGATATATGCGAAAAATGTAATATGAATAGAAAGAGCTTCTATTATCATTTTAAGGATAAATATGATCTTGTTAACTGGATTTATTATACAGAGTTTATTGCTGTTGCCAAAAAAAGAGAGTATTGTAATATCTGGGAACTTTTACTGGATATTTGCGGTTATTTTTATGACAATAAAAGCTTTTACAGCAAAATATTAAAAATAGAGGGACAAAATTCGTTTTCCGATTATTTTCAGGAACTTTTAGCGCCTGTAACAGCTGAATACATAAAAGATCTTTTTAATGATACGGAAACTAACAGCTTCTATGTAAATTTTTTTGTTGATGGATTTATTTCCGCAATAAAAAGATGGATTTCAGACTCAAATGCAGTAACATCCGATGAATTTGTAAGACTTATTCATTCCTGTGTATACGGAGCTGCCAAAGCTCCCGATGAATTCCCGACTGACCACAAAAAATAATTTTATATATTTTTATAATGTGACAACCTATCCTCATTCCGCAAATCGGAAATAGGATAGGTTGTTTTATCTGTGTATTTAACAAGTTATGAACACTAAGGCGTAATATTTTAATGCTTTTACGAGTTGAGTTTTATTAAAAAGATTTTATTTCTTTTTTGGTACCGCTTTTCTCAATATGTCTTTTAAGTCCGTTTTAAAAATATTATATTCATCTTTCTGATACTCCGCGGTATCTGAATATAAACATCCATCTTCATTGAAAGCAATCATACATGAATCGTCAGATATAACACTGTCAATCATATTGTTATCACTTTCCACATCAACAATAAATGAAGGATACTTTTGTCCATCGCGCGTTTCTATGGTATATTTACGCACGGATTCTTTTGTTTTCGGCATACATGTCTTAGATGCAAATAAAAAAACAAATACAGGATATATTGCCGAAGCATCTTCCATCGTTTTTCCGCTTGTAATGTAATTTTGATTTGTATCATTATAATATGTATATACTGAATATAAGAATTTTCTCATTCTCAATTCCGAGCATACTTCAACAGCAAAAGGATATGATTTGTCAAATCTAACGGCTATCATTACATTATGAATATCACCAAAAGCTTTAAAAAAGTTTGCATTAATCTGATTAGGCTCTAAGAATAAAATAAACGCACAATCAGAATGTTGTTTTATCAGCGGAATAAATTTATTAGGATCGCCCTTGATAAAAAGCAGATATGTATAAATTCCAAGTTCCTTCGCCTGTTTAATTACATGTCTATAATAAGTGTAATTTTTGCTGTCAGCATAAAATGTCAGCTGCCACGGAATGTTAAAGTGCTCTTTTGCTTCGATTTCCCGTATTGTTTTTGCTCCGCTTGTACAGCTGTTATATCCAAGATTGATTCCAAAACAAGCAAGAGTATCGTGATTAACATGATCTGCAGCCTCTTTAACTAAAGCATAGTAAGCACTGCTTTGATTTTGCATCATTTTTTGAGCGGTTTCCATAAAATAGCGCTGAAATCTTCCGTTAGAAAAGTCAAGACCTATATCAATTAAATTCCTGATATTTCTTTCCGGCGAATCCTCTATATCTTTCAGAGTCTTTCGAACTATTGAATTTACCAATATGCGTGTAAGATCTTTTTTCATACTAACTTATCTCCTTACCATCGTCTTCTTGAATATCATAACATAGAAATTTTATTCCACATATGGACATATTTTTATTTTGTCCAAAAACGTAACATCTTTTTTGTTTTGCCGTATTTTTCGACAAAAAAAATTCTTTGTCTGATGATTTTTTTAGAAAGAAGCTTTATAATAAAGCTGATTAAAAACACTTTGTTATAGGAGCTGAAAACAATGTCAAATAAAAACCATATTGAAAAATTTACAGACCTTTGCAGAAAAAATAAAAGTATAGACCCCGAACTTTATGCAAAATATGATGTAAAACGCGGACTGCGTGACATAAACGGAAAGGGTGTTTTGGCGGGACTGACGGAAATCGGTGAAGTAAAAGCAACTGACAACGGTAATCCATGCCCCGGAAAACTCTATTATCATGGTTATGATGTTGAAGATTTAATACGCGGCGCTGTACGCGGAGAACGTTTTGGATTTGAAGAAGTTGTTTATCTGCTTTTATTCGGAGAGCTCCCTAATAATGCAAATCTCACTGAATTCAAGTCAGTTATGAATTCTTACAGGAAGCTGCCTCTGGATTTTGTGCGTGATGTAATTATGAAAGCGCCAAGCAAGGATATTATGAATATGCTTTCAAGAAGCGTGCTTATGCTGTATACATATGATGAAAATGCTGATGACATTTCCATACCTAATGTGTTGAAACAATCTATACAGCTTATAGCTCAATTCCCCATGCTTGCTGTTTACGGATATCAGGCGTACTGTATCAGCCATGGCAGCCACTCTCTTATTATGCATTCACCTGCCCCTGAGCTGTCCACTGCTGAAAATATACTTCATATGCTGCGTAGCGATTCTAAGTATACACCGCTCGAAGCTCGTGTACTGGATTTGGCTCTCATGCTTCATGCTGAACACGGTGGAGGAAACAATTCAACATTTACTACACATGTTGTTACGTCATCAGGAACAGATACATATTCGTCCGTTGCGGCATCCCTCGGTTCTCTGAAAGGTCCGAAACACGGCGGTGCAAATATAAAAGTCAGTCTTATGTTTGAAGATATGAAGAAAACTCTCAGAAACCCGAACGATGACAGAGAGGTGGAACAGTATCTTGTGGATTTACTGCATAAGAAAGCTTTTGATAAATCAGGGCTTATATACGGTATGGGACATGCTGTTTACTCCATTTCCGACCCTCGTGTTGAGGTATTTAAGTTGTTTGTAGAGAAACTTGCCCGAGAAAAGAATCGTATGGAGGAATTCGAGCTTTATTCTAAAGTAGAACATCTTGCCCCACAGATTATTGCGTCAGAGCGCAAAATCTACAAAGGTGTAAGTGCAAATGTGGATTTCTATTCGGGCTTTGTTTACAGTATGCTTGATATTCCAACTGAGCTTTATACTCCGCTGTTTGCAATTTCACGCATTGCAGGCTGGTCGGCGCACAGGCTTGAGGAGCTTGTAAATCCGGCTAAGATAGTACGCCCGGCATACAAAAATATTGCTGAGCATAGAGAATATGTAGATATTGATAAAAGGTAGGGGGGGAATTTTTAATGTATTACACCGAAAGTTCGGAGGATGCGGCGAAGTCTTTGTCTTCTGATTTGTTTAATGGGTTAAGTGAATCTGAAGTGATTAGCAGGCAAAAAAAATATGGTAAAAACAAATTAAGGGAAAAGAAAAAGAAAACTCTGCCGGAGCGTTTTGCTGCACAGTTTAGAGATGCCATGATTCTGATATTAATTGCGGCAGCTGTTGTTTCATTTATTATTGCCTGTATGGACGGAGACTCAAAAGAGTTTTTTGAGCCAATTCTCATTCTTCTCATTGTTATTCTGAACGCTATTATGGGTGTAATGCAGGAGAGCAAGGCAGAAAAAGCTTTGGATGCACTGCAAAATATGTCTGCACCTCATGCTCGGGTGACTCGCGATGGAAAAGAACGTATTATCGACGCTGCTGAATTGGTTCCTGGCGACATTATCCGCCTTGAAGCAGGCGATTTTGTTCCGGCTGACGCACGACTTATACATAGTGTAAGATTGAAAAGTGAAGAGTCTGCATTAACCGGCGAATCACTTCCTTCAAGTAAGGATGCAGACAAAGATGTGAGAAAAAATGCCGCATTGGGCGACCGCAGCAATATGGTTTTCTCCGGATGTAGCATTACCTATGGTACGGCTTCTGCCATTGTCACAGCTACCGGCATGGACACCGAAATGGGCAGAATTGCCAATCTGCTTGAAACAGAAAATGATACGCATACTCCTCTGCAAAATAAATTAGCGCAGTTGGGAAAACACCTTGGCGTTCTGGCGTTGGCTGCATGTGCGATTATTTTTATTGTCGGTATTGCAAGCGGACTTCCCGCTTTAGAAATTTTCATGACATCGGTATCATTGGCGGTCTCTGCTATTCCGGAGGGATTACCCGCTATCGTCACAATTGTTCTGTCTATTGGCGTACAGCGTATGGTAAAGCGTAATGCCCTGATTCGCAGCTTGCCTGCAGTGGAAACTCTTGGCAGTGCCTCAATTATCTGTTCCGATAAGACAGGTACTCTTACACAGAACCGCATGACCTTAGTTAAAGCTTATGTTGATGGTATGACTTCTACTGAGGACATTAGCACCCACAATTCCAATGAAATAAAAAAGCTGCTATGCTACGGATCTCTTTGTTGTGACGGTTCGGTAGTATTCCATGGTCCTGAAGAACATCATATCGGCGATCCTACCGAAACAGCGATTATTCTTGCTGCACACAAAAACGGAATGCCGAAAGATGAATTGAATAGAAAATATCCCAGATTGGCAGAAATACCATTTGATTCCGAACGTAAGCTGATGACTACCATAAATAGAATTAACGACAAAAACATCGTTATTGTCAAGGGCGCTTTTGATATGATGGCTCCGCGTTGTATTGCAGGAAACTTAGAAAACGCTAAGAAAATCACTGAGGAAATGAGCACAAATGCATTGCGTGTTTTGGCAGTTGGATATAAAGAGATTAATTCTGTACCGGAAATACCAACCTCTGAAGAACTGGAAAATGGGCTTACATTTATAGGACTTGTGGGAATGATTGACCCTCCGCGTCCGGAGGTAAAGGCGGCAGTAGAAACATGCCGCAAAGCCGGAATTAAACCTGTTATGATCACCGGCGATCACATAACTACCGCTTCTACGATTGCAAAAGAACTCGGTATTTTGGAGGATGGAAACAAAGCAATTACCGGTGCTGAATTGGATGCCATGACAGATACACAATTAGATCGGGATGTTGAGAATATTTCGGTTTATGCCCGTGTTTCTCCGGAAAATAAAATCCGTATTGTAAAAGCATGGCAGCGCAAAGGACAGGTTGTTTCTATGACCGGTGATGGCGTCAATGATGCTCCCGCACTGAAAGCAGCTGATATAGGGTGCGCTATGGGTATAACCGGAACTGATGTTGCAAAGGGTGCTGCAGATATGACTTTGACTGATGATAATTTTGCTACTATTGTAGATGCTGTACGTGAAGGACGCGGTATATATGCTAATATACGCAAAGTAATCGGATTTCTGCTTGGTACAAACATCGGAGAATTACTTACTGTATTTACAGCTATGATACTGTGGCATAAAACACCCCTGCTATCAATGCAGCTTTTATGGATTAATCTTGTTACAGATAGTTTGCCCGCAATTGCATTGGGTATGGAAGCCGTTGAACCAAATGTGATGGACAGCAGACCGAAACCCAAAGATGAGAGTATTTTTGCACACGGTCTGGGTATTAGAATATTATTGCAAGGCGTTATGTTTGCCATACTTTCATTGATAGGCTTCAGCATAGGGGAGTACGCAACCGGAACAATTGCAGGAGGTCAGACTATGGCATTTATGGTTCTATCACTCTCTCAGATTGTTCAAGCGTACAATATGCGTTCAGAACGTTCTTTGTTTAAGATCGGTTTCTTCACAAATCATAAATTAAACTGGGCATGCCTGATTTCAATATTGCTTGTCGCTCTTGTTCTATTTACTCCGGCAGGTATCGCTTTCGGTTTTATATATTTACCGTGGAATATGTATCTCCTTGGACTTATACTGATTTTAGTTCCATGTATTGTAATGGAAATATCCAAAGCCTGCGGTTTAATTAAACATCAACGATAAATATCGAAAGGATGCGGTGATATGGCACGAACAACAAAAAGAATTTTAGCGGATTCATTAAAAAGGCTTTTGTCCAAAAAAACGCTTGACAGAATTACAGTTAAAGAAATAGTGGAGAACTGTAATGTAAACAGGCAAACATTTTATTATAATTTTCAAGATATATACGATTTGATGGAGTGGCTTTTTCAGGATGATTTAGAAAATGCGCTCGAAAATAAAAAATCATTCGGAAATTGGCAGGATGGTATAAACGTTATTTTTAACTATATGTCTGCAAATAAATCGTTTGTACTTAACGCCTTTAACTCATTAAGCCGTCCTGCTCTTGAAAAATATTTAAAAAAATGTGTCAGACCGGATATAGAAGGTATTGTTGACAGTCAAATTCAAAATTTGCATATCACCGAGGAAGATAAAGATTTTATTATTAATATGTATGTAATGGCTATTATCGGTATTGTATTTGATTGGATTGATAACGATATGGATAGCGAATACTCAAAACATTTGGAGCAGCTAAAGAAACTGATAAACGGAAGCCTAAAATATATAATTGATAAATTTGCTATATAGAAAAGATTTAAGGGAGACATTATGTGCAGAAAAAGTTATTTATCATATGCCACAATATCAAATCTAATTATAGCGGAAGGATGAAACGATTATGAAAAACACAACCAAAAAGATTATTCATGTATCAAGTGTTGCTGCAGCAACAACGGCTATTGCTTCTTTAACCTCATATATGGCAACAAAGTATTTGGTCAAAATTGCTCTTGACCGCGAGGAGCCAAAGGCTTTAAAAAGAATTGAAAAGGTTATCTCAAAATCGCAGTTAACTAATGAATTTTTTAGTAAAGTAAATGAAACCAGCGAAAAACTTTCTAAAAAGAATAGCGAGACCGTGGAAATTATGTGTCATGACGGCACGACATTAGTTGGTCATTGGTTTCCATGTGAAAAGGCAGAACGTATTATTATTGCTATGCATGGGTGGCGTTCGTCATGGTACAAGGACTTTGGCATTATTTCCGATTTCTGGGAAAACAATAATTGCAGTATACTATATGTAGAACAACGCGGTCAAAATAACAGTGGCGGTCAGTATATGAGTTTTGGACTCATTGAGCGCTATGACTGTCTTGACTGGGTTCATTGGGTTATTGAGCGATGCGGCGAGGAAATTCCCATTTACATCTGCGGTGTATCTATGGGGGCAACAACCGTTATGATGGCATCAAGCCTTGATATGCCAGAAAATGTCCATGGCATTGTAGCAGACTGTGGGTTTACCTCTGTAGATGCGATTTGGAAACATGTATCAAACAACAATCTCCATCTTTCGTATGGTGTTCGGAGAATAATCGCAAACAATCTTTGTAAAAGCAAAATACATTTTGGAACAGAAGATTATTCAACTGTTGATGCGCTGAAAAACACCTCCATTCCGATTCTGCTGATTCATGGAACAGATGATAGTTTTGTTCCAATACAAATGACTTATGAAAATTATAAGGCGTGCAACGCGCCCAAAAAAATATTCGTTGTTCCGGGAGCAGATCACGGTATGAGCTATTATGTTGATAAAAACGGGTATGAAGCAACCGTAAAGGAGTTTTGGCGACAATTTGATTGACCAAATAAAACAGTGGACTATCTTTTGCAAGCAGTGCATTTGTGTGTACAAATACCCCAAAATAAAAAATCCCGCTTACCGCGAGAATTTTCATTTAGCTTGTTGGGGGTAATTCCCCAAACCCCAAGAACAAAGATT
>JAUNPN010000002.1 GCA_030536655.1 bacterium
TAACGAATTTGACACAATGGGAAATATTTGCACGTTAAAAACGAAATCTCTGTTTCCTCCTGAAAACTCTTGATTTTCCCCGGAGGATGTGATATAATAGATTTATCAATTCCTTCGGGATTTGTTTTGATAACGGTAACTATCGAATTGCTTGGTGGACAGTTACCGTTATTTTTTTTTCTTTTAGTCAGACTGTCTTAACCTTGACTATGATTATATTATACACTATTTACTCAAATATATCAATTGACAAATTATACATATTTGAGTAAATATATTTGTAGGAATTGTATATTTACTTAAATATGATTTTATGTTATAATACTTGTGCGGTTGAGAAGTTGACTGTAAGGTTAAACAATCGACCTTGATAGAATGGAGCGGCGGCGGCTGTTCCGCCCCTTGTATATCGTTTTGGGAGGTGAAAACTGCACTGAAGCGGATAAGGGGGTGATAATGTTGACTGATTTTATACAAGCTATTACGGATATTGTTGGTATCGTACTGATGATAATCCTGATTGATAGATTGATTGAATTATTTAAGAACATAAAAAAATAAGCCGCCCCAACTACCACATAAGGGCGGCTATGTGTCAGATTAAAGCTCTGACATAATTCTTCCTAACGGTGGAACGGTCAAAACCGCTCCTTTACTATCTAAATTATATCACATATTATTCTTATTGTCAAGAGGTGATTTTATGGCAGTATCAAAAGCACAACAAAAGGCGGTAAACAAATATATTAAAGGCAATTACGATAGATTAAACATAGTAGTTTCAAAAGGCACAAAATCACTGATAGAGGCGGCGGCGAAAGCTAAAGATGAAAGCATTAACGGATATGTAAAAAAAGCGGTGAAAGCCAGGTATGAAGCCGACACGGGAGAAACGATTAACCTATAATAAAATAAATGCCCCGTTGAACCATTTCTTTTTATTGGGTTGTTGAAAAATACAAAAAATAAGCCGCATCAACGCTCACATAAGAACGGCTTATTAAAATGAATCGTAAAAATGTGCGGAACGGACAAAACCGTTCCTTTACTATATAACATTAATCGCATATTATTCTTAATTGTCAAGAGGTGATTTTATGACAGTATCAAAGGCACAGCAAAGAGCGGTTGCAAAATATATGAAAAATAATTATGATGAAATGAAAATCAGAGTACCGAAAGGCACAAAATCACTGATAGAGGCGGCGGCGAAGGTTAAAGATGAAAGCATTAACGGATATGTAAAAAAAGCGGTGAAAGCTAGGTATGAAGCCGACACGGGGGAAACAATTAACCTATAATAAAATGGGAATAACGGGCGGATGATACCCGCCCGAAAAACCTCAAAATAAATTATATAACCAAAATCCTTGTCAATACAAAATACTGAATTTAATCCGAAATTACCAATTCGACGGGGCAATGGTCGGAACCCATTATATCATGGTGAATATCAGCGTCCTTAAGTCGGTCCTTTAATGCTTCGGAAGTGATAAAATAGTCAATACGCCACCCCGCATTCTTTTCTCTTGCCTTGAAGCGGTATGACCACCAGGAATAGCGTCCTTCAGCATCTGGGTAGAAGTATCTGAAGGTGTCAATAAATCCGCTGTCTAAAAGCTTGGTCATTTCACCGCGTTCCTCGTCGGTAAAGCCTGCGTTGTGATGGTTGGTTTTAGGATTTTTCAGGTCGATTTCATTGTGAGCTACGTTCAAATCGCCGCAGAGAATGAGCGGTTTTTTGGCGGAAAGCTGTTTTAAATATCCGCGGAAATCATGCTCCCAGCGTACACGGTAATCCAGACGCGTAAGCTCGCGCTGTGAGTTCGGAGTGTAGCAGGTGATCATATAAAAATCCTCAAATTCAGCAGTGATAACACGCCCCTCATGGTCATGCTCGTCAATCCCTATTCCGTAGGCTACATTAAGCGGCTCGCGCTTGGTAAACATTGCGGTTCCCGAATAGCCCTTTTTATCGGCATAGTTCCAGTAACAGTGATAGCCTTCGGGAGCAAAGTCAATCTGCCCCTCCTGTAATTTTGTTTCCTGCACGCAGAATATGTCCGCGTCAACTTCATTGAAATACTCGGTAAAACCCTTCTGAACACAGGCACGAAGCCCGTTTACGTTCCATGAGATAAGCTTCATTTGTTTTTCTCTCCATTCTGTTTTGTTAATTACAGTATATCATAATGTCCGTGAATTGTAAAGAAAATTTTATAAATGTATTGACTCGTGATAACAAATATGTTGTAATATAATGGAAAGAAGGCGTATATCTTGTACGAGGCGGAATTTTACCATGATAAAAAAGGAAAATCAGAAACAGTTGATTTTCTTGGTGAATGATAGGCTCTTAATCTGTTAAACCATACAAATTTTGTTATTCCATTAAATGTAAACAAATAGAATGCCCAAAATCTTGCTGCTTTAGTATGATAAACTGAATAAAATGCACAAACAATACTAAATTAGTGAATATTTAAACCTAAAACTGCATAAATTTTGTGTACTTTTTGTAATTTTTTTTCAAAAAGTACTTGAAATGCGACAAAAAAAGTGGTAAAATATAAAAAGCAGCGGGAAAATACCCCGTAATATATATTTATTATAGTTTTCCGTTCCTTTAGCCCTGCTATATAAGGAAGGTTATAATAAGGGCGTTTCTGAAAATATTATGGCGTTTGCACAAGCAGCCGATTGCCCTCGGATTTCCGGACACGCCCGGAGGAAACGGTGATTTAGAGGAGGAAATAGTACATGAAGTACGGAGAAAGAGTTTTAGAAGAGTTAAAGAAGAACCATCCGGGCGAGCCGGAATTTATTCAGGCGGCAACAGAGGTTCTCGAAACAATCCAGCCGGCACTTGATGCTCATCCGGAGTATGAGGCAGCTTCACTGCTTGAGAGAATTGTTGAACCGGAGAGAGTAGTAATGTTCCGTGTACCGTGGGTAGACGACAACGGCAAGGTTCAGGTTAACCGCGGTTACAGAGTACAGTTCAACAGCGCAATCGGTCCTTACAAGGGCGGTCTGAGACTTCACCCGACAGTAAACCTCGGCGTAATTAAGTTCCTGGGCTTTGAGCAGATTTTTAAGAACAGCTTGACAACGCTTCCGATCGGCGGCGGCAAGGGCGGTTCAGACTTCGACCCGAAGGGTAAGTCAGACATGGAGGTTATGCGCTTCTGTCAGAGCTTTATGACAGAGCTTTCACGCCATATCGGCGCTGATACAGACGTTCCGGCAGGCGACATCGGTACAGGCGCAAGAGAAATCGGCTTCATGTTCGGTCAGTATAAGAGATTAAAGAATGTATACGAGGGTGTTTTGACAGGTAAGGGTCTTACATGGGGCGGTTCGCTCGCAAGAACAGAGGCTACAGGCTACGGCTTGGTATATATTGCAGCAGAGATGCTTAAGGAATTGGGCACATCCTTTGAGGGTAAGACAGTCGCTATCTCAGGTGCGGGTAATGTTGCTATTTACGCTTGTCAGAAGGTTCAGCAGTTAGGCGGTAAGGTTATCACAATGTCTGACTCAAACGGCTTTGTTATTGATGAGAACGGCATCGACTTACCGGCAGTTCAGGAAATCAAGGAAGTTAAGAGAGGCAGAATTAAGGAATATGCCGATACTCATCCGTCAGCTAAGTACTATGAGGGCGCAGGTCTCTGGCAGAAGGTAAAGGTAGACGTTGCTTTACCTTGCGCTACGCAGAATGAGCTTCTTATTGACGACGCTAAGGCGCTTGTTGCAAACGGTACGCTTGTTGTTGCAGAGGGCGCTAATATGCCGACAACTCTTGAGGCTACACAGTATCTCCAGGAGAACGGCGTATACTTCATGCCGGGTAAGGCTTCGAATGCAGGCGGCGTTGCAACATCAGCATTAGAGATGAGCCAGAACTCACAGAGATTGTCATGGACATTTGAAGAGGTTGACGCTAAGCTTCACGGTATCATGGTATCAATCTACAATGCGGCAACATCGGCAGCTAAGCAGTACAACCTTACAAAGGGCGGCAAGCTTGACCTTGTGGCAGGTGCAAACATCGCAGGCTTTATGAAGGTTGCAGAGGCTATGATGCAGCAGGGTATTTGCTAAATTGATTATAAGAGAATGTCCGTAAATTAAGCGCATCCTGCTTGCCGGTATGTACCGGCATGAATTGGATTTTTGGAATAATCCGGCGGGAAATAAGACTTCCCGATATGAACTTCTTTAATTACGGATAGGCTTTAAGCATAAAAGCGGCAGCAGCAGAATTGTTTTTTGCGGCTGCTGCTTTATTTATGCTTGATTTTTTGAGGGGGTTGATGTATAATAAGTATATAATGGAAAAGTATACGGTAGATAACAGTGCAGCGGGTCTGCACATTTTCCGGACTGTAATTTGAATCGACCGAATACGGTATGGAGGAACGGTATGAATATAAACACATTCGAGAATGTTGTAAGCGCTAAAATGCTTAAACGGGGAAAGGATTATTTTAACCGAGGCAGAGTAACGGAGTGCAAGCTTGAGTCTGACGGATTCGTGGAGGCAAGCGTTCAGGGCAGCGAAGAATATTTTGTGGAAATGAACATTGACAGCGACGGAAATGTTATATATCATGAGTGCGACTGTCCGTATGAAGGCAGAGTATGCAAGCATGTGACAGCGGTAATGTACGAGCTGAGGAAAATGATAAACATGGGAGAGGAAAAGAATACTAAAAAGCAGACCGCTCCGAGTAAAAAGAAAAGCTCCGTTGAAGTATCAAGGCTGATTTATCATTATGAAAAAGATGCACAGACAGAGGTGGATATGGCGAATGAAGAGGAAGGAAGTATAATTATTACTCCGATTCTCACCAACACCCTTTACTATGGATTAACGCTTTCTCTTAAAATATCGAGAAGGGGCGGACGTGAATATATTATAAAAAATATTATAGATACGTATGATGATTTTCGTGAACGCAGATATATTTCTTACGGAAAAGAGTTGAAATTTAGGCATTCCGTGGATTTGCTGGATGAAAGGAGCCTGAATCTTTTGGAGCTGGCGGTTAATGAAATCCGCAGACCGCATATGTACAGCAGCTACAGCAATAGGGAAATCAAGTTAGGTGACCGAGGCTTTGTGGATTTGATGAGGATGTATGACGGGGATTATATCAGGTATAATGCTCAAAACGTATATGTAAGCTTCTCTGACCCTGAAGCCGCACTGAAAATAACAAAGCAAAATAATGGCTATGAACTTATGATTGACGCAGAACCGACGGCGATATGTACCGTCAACAGATTGTGTATGTTCAGTCAGGAAAAAAGCATCATTTATATTGCTTCAAAAAATATGTCAAAGGCAGTCTGCGGTTTGTACAGGATACTGGATCCCAAAAAGTCTATATTTATATCTGATGAGGATATGCAGTATTTTTACAACATGGTACTTAAGCCCGCGTCAAGATATATGACTATAATCGGAGCGGAGCTTCTCGAAGAAATCATACCGCCCGAAGCGGAGATAAAGCTTTATATTGATGCGGCGGATAATGACGAGGTAAAGGCAAGTCTCGTATTTTCCTACGGAGATAAAAGCTTTGTTTATCCTTATGAGCCGGAAACGAATCCCTGCCGTGATTATATGGCGGAGGCGGAGGCTGAAAATGCTGTTTCAAAGTATTTTTATACCGATGAAAAAGATGAGTTTTACAATGATGAGGAAGACGAAATCTATTCCCTG
Source organism: bacterium (assembly GCA_030536655.1). Classification (GTDB taxonomy): domain Bacteria; phylum Bacillota; class Clostridia; order UBA1381; family UBA1381; genus UMGS1958. The sequence continues at coordinate 5,735 of JAUNPN010000002.1, forward strand.
CTGACCGAGGGAATAAGCGAGCTTTCAAAAATAATGGATGTGTATGTTACCGACAGACTCAAGCGTATGAATGTCAGACCGCCTGCGCGTCCGGTTGTTGGTATCCGCGCAGAGAGCAAGCTTCTGTCTATTGATATAACCGCCGAAGGCTACAGTCAGGAGGAACTGATTGAAATGCTCGGCGCGTACAGGCGCGGAAAGAAATATCACAGACTGAAGGACGGTTCGTTCGCATCTATAGGCAGCGGTTTGGCGGAGTTGGCAGAGCTGACGCAGAATCTTAATATTGACGACAGGGACTTGATGAATAATGATTTGTCAGTGCCCCGGTACCGTATGCTTTATCTTGACAGTATACAGAGCGACGCGGACGGCATGAGAATTTCCCGAAGCAAAAACTTTAAGTCTGCGATTCGTGATTATAAAAGCCTGATAGACGATTCACAGTGGGCAGCTGTGCCGGATGAGCTGGATAATATCATGCGCGACTATCAGAAATACGGCTTCCGCTGGATGAAAACTATTGCGGCATACGGTTTTGGCGGTATACTTGCCGACGACATGGGCTTGGGTAAGACCTTGCAGGCTATAGCGCTGATTCTCGATATGAAGGAAAACGGCGGAGTTAAAGCTATGGTGGTTTGTCCGTCCTCGCTTACGCTGAATTGGGAAAGCGAGATAAGGAAGTTTGCCCCGGAGCTTAAAACATCTGTAGTCACCGGCACTGCTGCGGTGCGTGAGGAAAAGCTGAAGAATATTGACGATTACGAGGTTATAATAACTTCATATCAGACGCTGGTACGTGATATTGCAAAATATAAAAAGGCGAGCTTTGATTTGCAGTTTGTCGATGAGGCGCAGTATATAAAAAATCAAGGAACACAGATGGCAAAGGCGGCAAAGGGAGTAAATTCAAAAATCCGCTTCGCACTGACCGGAACACCGGTTGAGAACAGCCTGGCTGAGCTTTGGAGCATATTCGATTTTGTAATGCCGGGATATTTGTTCAAGTATACGTATTTTAAAAAGATCTATGAGAAGCCTGTGGTAAGGGAAGGCAACGAGGATGCGGTAAAGGCGCTGCAAAGGCTTGTATCGCCGTTTCTGCTCAGACGAATGAAGAAGGAGGTTCTTACAGAGCTTCCGGATAAGACGGAAACAATACTTCGTGCGGAGCTTGACGATGAGCAGAGCAAGGTTTATTCCGCGAATGTTGCGGAGGTTAAGCAGAGCATGAGCATTATAGGCGGCAACGGAAAGGAGAAAATAAAAATTCTTGCAATGCTTACAAGGCTGCGTCAGCTTTGCTGCGACCCGTCATTGGTTTATGAGAATTACAGCGGCGGAAGCGCTAAGCTTGAAATGTGCATGGAGCTTGTGGAAACCTGTGTTGAATCGGGTCATAAGCTGCTGCTGTTTTCGCAGTTTACTTCGATGCTGGATATAATAAATAAAAGGCTGGGTGAAATGGGCATAAGCACCTATGTTCTGACCGGCGCGACAAAGCCGAAGGACAGGCTTAGAATGGTAAACAGCTTTAACAGCAATGAAGTGAACGTATTTCTCATATCGCTTAAGGCGGGAGGTACCGGACTTAATCTTACCGGTGCGGATATTGTAATTCATTATGACCCGTGGTGGAATGTTTCGGCGGAAAATCAGGCGTCGGACAGAGTATACCGTATCGGGCAGACAAGAAACGTTCAGATATACAAGCTGATTGCCGGAAAAACAATAGAGGAAAGAATAATTGAGCTTCAGGAAAGAAAGGCGGAGCTGAGCGATATTGCTGTAAACGGCGACGGCGATATTATGAAGATGTCCGCGGAGGATATTATGAGCCTGCTGGAGTAGTTTTATTAATTAAGCGCATCCTGCTTGCTGATTTCTATGAAATATTACAAAAACAGATTGACAAACACATTTATTGTTGGTATAATATAAATAAAGCTTAAAAGGAGGCTGTGCTTATGGAATATCTGATAGTCTGGCTTATCGGCGTGGCGGTTTTTGCCGGGATTGAAGCCGTTACGTATCAAATGGTAAGCGTATGGTTCGCAATCGGCTCAATCGGCGCTTTCCTTACCGCATATGCGGGATTGGGACTTAATCAGCAGCTTGCGGTGTTTATAATACTTTCTATAGGAACGCTGCTGCTTCTGCGCCCGCTTTCCATGAAGCTTTTGAAGCGTCACGGGAAAACTAAGACAAATGTTGACGCGCTTGCAGGCAGGGAGGTGCTCATTACTCAAAGAGTTGATAACCGCGCTTCTGAGGGTGAGGGCAGAATTAACGGACTTTCATGGACTGTGCGCAGCGCTGACAGCGATGTTATTATCGAAAAGGGCGAAACGGCAATCATTGAAAGAGTGGAGGGCGTAAAGCTCATTGTAAAGAAAAAGGAGAAGTAATTATGGGATTTTTGATAGCTTTGATTTTAATCGTTTTGGTAATTCTTATTGCTAATATCAAGATTGTGCCGCAGGCAAATGCCTATATCGTTGAGCGTCTCGGCGCGTATTATCAGACATGGGACACCGGTCTGCACGTGAAAATACCGTTTATTGACCGAATTGCGAAAAAGGTCAGTTTAAAGGAGCAGGTTGTTGACTTCCCGCCGCAGCCGGTTATTACAAAGGATAATGTTTCGGTTTCGATTAATACCGTAACGTATTTTCAGGTTACTGACCCTAAGCTGCTTGCATACGGTATCGAGCGCCCTATGATGGCGATTGAAAATCTCACGGCTACTACGCTGAGAAATATTGTAGGCTCTCTGGAGCTTGACGAAACGCTCACCTCGCGCGACCATATAAATGTTGAAATGCGCGCGATACTCGATGAGGCAACGGACGCGTGGGGTATCAAGATTAACAGAGTGGAACTAAAGGACATTGACCCTCCGAGAGAAATTCAGGATGCGATGGAACGTCAGATGAAGGCGGAGCGTGAAAAGCGCGAACAGATTCTCCGCGCTGAGGGTGAGAAAAAGGCTGTTATTCTTAACGCTGAGGGTGAGAAAGAGAGCGCGATCCTTCGAGCAGAAGCAAAGAAGCAGGCTGCAATCCGTGAGGCGGAGGGTCAGGCTGAGGCTATTATAAAGGTTCAGACGGCTGTTGCGGAGGGTATCAAGAGAATTAACGAGGCAAACCCATCGCAGGCTTACCTTACAATGAAGTCGCTTGAAAGCTTTGAAAAGGCGGCGGACGGCAAGGCGACAAAAATTATTATCCCGTCGGAAATTCAGGGAATTGCCGGACTGGCGTCAGGTTTAAAGGAGATTGTTACGGAAAAATAAGCCTTATTTATTACTGCTTTAGGAAAATGGTGCTGTAGAAAAACAAAGTTTTGCTACAGCACCGTTCTTTTCATGACAAAAAAATAAAGACCGGGAACAGAAACTCCGAGTCTTTAAGTTTAATGCAGAAATAGCGGTAATTGGACTTGAACCAATGACACCGCGGGTATGAACCGCGTGCTCTAGCCAGCTGAGCTATACCGCCATATGGTAGCGGTAATTGGACTTGAACCAATGACACCGCGGGTATGAACCGCGTGCTCTAGCCAGCTGAGCTATACCGCCATATGAACTGTTAAGCTTTCGTAACAACATGAACTATTATACACTATAAAATGGATTTTGTCAAGAGCTTTTTGAAAAAAATTTGCGCTGCCGGAATATTTTTTCTCGTTCAAAAACTGTGGTGAAATGTCGGAAAAATATTGACGAATAAAAAAATTTTATGTATAATATTAGCAAAAGGGGCGGGGAATATATGAAAACTCTTCAGCCTTACGCAAAGTCATAAGCTGTGTGCGGATAAATTAAAAGGACAAAATAAATCGTGAAAGAGGGGAATTATTCATGGATTATCAAGAGGTACGTAAACGTGAAAAAATAAAAAAACGCGGAGGCAACACCTCCGGCAGGAAATTGGGCGACCCGAAACGCGTGGATTACGGAAAGCGCCGCAGTACGGCGGTGCTGATTGTGCTGTCTGCAATTGTTCTGCTGCTTGGAGCGGCAATTATAAAAACAAACAATATCTCATTTTCAATCCTTCCCGCCCCGCCTACGGCGGAGCCTATTATTGAAAGAAACAACGATACGATGGAAAGCGGGGTTCTTACGGACGGAAGCGGGAATGCGCTGCCTACGGTGGAACCGCCGAATACGTATTCACTGGATTAAGAGCCTGTTAAGCACAGCTTGCCTGCCGTTTTCCCGTCATATTGCCCCGGGAATCTTCGGCATACTCCGGTGTGCGCCGGAATTTTGGAATAATCCGGCGAAAAATCCGGCTGTGCAATATGCATTTTTTTTAAGGAAGCACTGATTAAATATAGTACGCAGTGAACACAGTCAGATTATATAAAAAGATCGAAGGCATACTCGCGTATGTCGAGAGATTTTTGTATGATATGACGGAAAATATGCAAGTTCAATGCGTGCTAAGCCGTTAGGCGTTAATTAATCAGTGGTTCCTTAATTACGGACATGCTCTGAGTCATTCACAGTCCCGGCACCTGACGCATAGTATGACATAAGAATATTTTAAGGAGATGTTTTTATGGAGAGTAATGTGCTGTACGCGCTGGGACTTACGCTTATTGCGGGCGCGGCTACCGGCATAGGCGCAGTTGCCGCGCTTTTTGCAAAAAAAGAAAATACAAGGGTGCTTGCAGCCTCGCTCGGCTTTTCGGCAGGTGTGATGATTTTCGTTTCAATGGTGGAGATATTTGCCCAGGCAAGGGGGTATCTTTCTGCTGCCGCCGGCGATAAAAACGGATATCTGTACGCCGCAGCGGCGTTTTTTGCCGGTGTTGTTGTCATCGGCATAATAGACTGGGTTGTTCCTTCCGCTGAGGGCGATATAGGAAATCTGACAGCCAACCGCTCCGCTTCGCTTTCGCGTATGGGTATGCTTATGGCGCTTGCGATTGGTATACATAACTTCCCGGAGGGTATGGTTACTTTTACCTCTGCCTTGAGAAATCCTTCGCTCGGAGCGGCTGTCTGCCTTGCAATCGCAATACATAATATCCCGGAGGGAATTGCAACCGCAATACCTATTTACTATTCCGACGGCAAAAGAGGAAAGGCCTTTTTTGTGTCTTTCCTGTCGGGAATTGCTGAGCCTGTCGGCGCTTTGATTGGTTATCTGATTCTCCGGCCGTTTTTAAATGATTTTGTGTTCGGCTGCCTTTTTGCTGCTATCGCCGGAATTATGGTGTTTATTTCTATTGAGGAGCTTTTGCCCATGGCAAGGCTGTATGACAAGGGAAAGCTGACTATAATCGGCTTTGTCTGCGGTATGGCGGTTATGGCGCTGAGCTTATTTATGCTTGCGTAGGAACTTCTGTAAAATGCCGGCGGCAGCCGGGTAAAAACAGGTTTTTCTCCGATAAGAGTTGTTTAAGAGGCTGTATGGAAACTTTGGGTTTTTATACGGCTTCTTTTGATCTTCTGTGATAAAATACTATATATGAATAATAATAAAAATAACGAAAATAACGAAAAAAATGAATAAAATGTACAAAGTACAGTTGATTTCTACGTAAGTTTATGCTATAATATATTTTATAGTATGGGTTGGTTTATCCGGCACATTATAAACGGATGAAAGGAAGTAATGTTATGTCAAACAGTAAAGTACTTATAGTTGACGATGATGAAAATATCGTGGAACTGATGCGAATAAACCTTATGAAGGAAGGTTTCGATATTTGTACAGCTAATGACGGTGAAAAGGCTGTTGAGCTTTTTAGAACGGAAACTCCGTCAATTGTAATTCTTGACGTCATGATGCCGAAAATGGACGGCTGGCAGGTTTGCCGCGAAATCAGACGCATAAGCAATATCCCGATTATTATGCTCACAGCAAAGGGCGAAACCTTTGACAAGGTTCTTGGGCTGGAACTGGGCGCGGACGATTATATGGTTAAGCCTTTTGAAACAAAGGAGCTTATCGCGCGGGTTAAGGCAGTACTCCGCAGGAGCGAATCTGCGGAAAACTCTGCTGAAATGGAGATTGTTTATCCGAAGCTTAATATAAATATCTCAAATTATGAACTGCGTCTTGACGGTCAGCTTGTGGAAGTGCCGCCGAAGGAGTTGGAGCTTCTATACTTTCTTGCCTCGCATCCCAATAAGGTGTTCACGCGTGAGCAGCTGCTCAGCGAGGTTTGGAATTTTAACTTTTCCGGTGATTCGCGTACGGTTGACGTGCATATAAAACGAATAAGACAGAAAATTGAAGGACTTGACGTGAACTGGAAAATTAAAACCGTGCACAGAGTCGGTTATAAATTTGAGGTACGATAAAAAATGTTTTTTAAAAGCATATTCTCCCGTCTTTTCTTTACGGTCACAACCATAATTGTTATCGTTGTAACTATTGTAAGTCTTGTTATGGCGCTGTTTATGTACAACTATACTGTCAATCGTCAGATTCAGACTATATCTGAGCTGTCTGAAACGGTTGAGCTTATGACGGGCGCAATGCAGATACAAGAAAACGATAACCGCACACGCCAGGCCTTCGGCTATCAGCTGGAGGTCTGGTCAAAGGTGGTTCATGCTGATATTATTATCGTGAATCTTGACGGTGATATTACCGAAAAAAGCACAAACAGCGTTGATTCCGTACCTCAGGAAATGCTGGATTTCGTTCTCTCCGGCGATACTATAAAGAAAACCGGCGATTTTAACGGAGCTTATGACGAGAAAGTCATGACTGTGGGCATTCCGGTTTATTTTAACGGAAACATAGTCGGAGGTATGTTCTTTAACTCAATGGTTCCGCGTATGAAAAGGACTTTTGCTGATTTGCAGCTTCAGCTTTTGTCCGCATGCCTTATTTCAATGGCGGTTGCCTGCATTCTGGTGTATTTAGAGTCGAGAAAGCTTTCAAGACCGATTAACCGTATTAATTCAGTTGCACGTGATATTGCGGCGGGGAATTTCGGAGGCCGTGTTCGGGTTGACAGTATGGACGAAATCGGACAGCTTGCCGCAAGCTTCAATTTTATGGCTGACAGCATAGAGGATTTGGAAAATCAGCGCTCAAGCTTTGTTTCTGATGTTTCGCATGAGCTGCGCACTCCTATGACAAGTATTACCGGCTTTGTACAGAGTATTCTGGACGGGACTATTCCGGAGGAAAAACGGGAATATTATTTGAAAATAGTACTTGATGAATCAAAACGGCTTACCAAGCTTGTAAATGATATGCTTGATATGTCGAGAATGTCCTCGGATAAGTATCAGCTTACGATTGAAGCATTTGATTTGAATGAGCTTGTACGCGTCGCTATAGTCGGATTGTATTCAAAGATTGAGGAGCATAATCTTGATATAAGCTTTAACGGCGACGGGGAGTATGACGACAGCTTTGACGAGGAGTTTGACGAGCCGGAGGATGAGCCGCTTATGGTTATCGCCGATAAGGATTCGATAAAGCGGGTGCTTATAAATATCATAGACAATGCGATAAAGTTCAGCTATCCAAATACCGTTATAGGCATTAATACGTGGGTAGCGGACAAAAAGGCTCATGTCAGCATCGGAAATTTCGGAATTGGAATTGACGGGGCTGATTTATCAAATGTATTTAACCGCTTCTACAAGACCGACCGTTCGCGCGGCAAGGAGCGGAGCGGAGCAGGACTGGGACTTTCGCTGGTCAAAAACATCCTTACGCTTCATAAACAAAGCATTTGGGTGGAAAGTGTAAAAGCAAAGGAGGGCGCTGACGTGAAGTATACAAAGTTCACGTTTACGCTTGAATTAGCATAAAGAATAAGGGAAGGATAATTTAACAGAATGAAAACAATTTATTTAACCGGAACAGTTAATGATATGCAGGCGGAGTATGAGGCGATTAAGTCAGTCGTTATGCCGCAGATTAACGCGTTTTTGAAAGAAGAGTACGATGAGGAAGCAACTCTTATGGGCTTCGGCGACACATCGGACGACGAGGGCTGCCGCAAGGAGCTTAAGTCATGCTTCCGCGAGCTTAAGAAGGGTGACGCATACTTCGTGTCGCTGCTCAGCGATCGTTACGGTAATGTGCCGCCGTCGGATGTTACGGACGGCTTCCTTGAAAAGGTTGGTATTCATGCCGATGAAAATGTAATCGGATGCAGCGTTATGGAGATTGAAACGCTTTATGCGGCGCTTAACGACCCCGAAAAAGCTCTTGTATACTTCCGCGAGCCGTTTACTAAGAAGGAAATTGCGGGACCGATGCACAAGGTATTTGCCGCAGGCTTCGGAGAGGGAAGAAAGGTTAAAAAGCTCAAGAGCACGATAAGAAAAATGAAGGCTTTGACGATTCATGAGTACAAGCTTGAAACGGTGAACGGTGTTCCGACCGAGGAAAGCGCAAATGCTCTTGCGAGCCGTATTGCAGAAGATTTAAAGCTGCTGATAGCCGCGGATATGAACAAAAAGGCAAAGGCGGCGGAGCAGGAAGAAGCTGCCGCTGCCGTTGAAACGGAAACCGCGGAAGAAAGGGCTGAGGACGTAAAAATTCCCGAAAATAAGATGAACAAGGGCCCGATTAACCTTAACAAGGTTGAAACGCCGGTCTGGAACGCCTTAAAGGAAGGCAGCGCTGAAAAGTATAATCCGGAGGAGCTTAGGAATGAAGCTGTTGCGGTAAATAAGAACGCGGCAATGCTTGAACAGAGCGACCCGGAAAGAGCCGGCGACCTTTACGATGACGCTATGGAAATGTTCAGACGTCTCCGCAAAGACGCCGAGGCAGGTCACGGTGCGTTTGATGATACGCTTGACAAGGTACAGCAGGTTCTTGTGACAGATGAGGTTGTAAGAGATATGGGTCTTACCTACTTCGCTTACGCAAGGATTGAATTCAACTCAAAGAATTTTGAGGGCGCGGCTGCATGGGGCAAGCAGGCTATTGACTCACTGACAGGATATCAGCAGAAGTATAACAAGATTGAAACTATTATAGATTTATCCAACGTATGGATGCTTATGTCGGCGGCTCTTGCTAACGGCGGCAACCCGATTGAAGCAATCGATGCTGTTTCGGCTGCGATTTCGTGCTATGACGGCTTGGCTCATAACAAGAATTTCAAGGCCCCGGAGGATTTCGGAACCCGGTACAAATCAATAGCGCAGCTTGCTCATACAATCTGTATCAATGAAAAGACCGGCGAGGCGGCTAAAAAGTGGCTTACCTTCTGCCAGCAGCAGTCATTCCAGCTTTCTAAGATGGGCGACAATGCCGGTATGATTAATTATGTAAACTTCTCGATCGGTCTCTGCGAGTACCAGATTTATCAGCAGAACAATAAGGAGAATATGTATCGTTACCTTAATATGATTCACGAGATAGCTCAGCTCTTTCTCAGAGAAAGAAATGAGCCTATGCTTAAGCTCCTTGTCGATAAGGGCAGAAACCTTATGGAGGTCGCTCCGAATGATGAGAGAGTAACGGACATAGTCTGCTCCATGATAAGTTTACAGGCAAATATCTTCTTCAGCACCTTAAGACATGAGGAAGCCCTTGCAAATTACACGGAAGTAGTCGATATGCGCAAGGACTACAAGAACAGCCTTGATACCCAGAAGCGCATCGTAATCGCTGCCGACTATGCAAGACGCGCGTCCGCTTATACGGAGCTTAACAGGCTTGCAGAGGCGGAAGAAGGCTATGACGAGGCTATTTCAATTCTTAAGAGCATAAAAAGCAAGGATAATGATGAGCGAATTTGCGGAGAGCTTGCGTCTGCTTATATGAACCGCTCCGTATGCCTCGGCAAGCAAGATAGGATTGAGGAAGCTAAGGAGTCAATCGATACCGCGTACAAGTATGTTGACGGCAGGAAGCTGACCCAGCAGAACCTTGTTATACTGAAAAGACGTATCAGAAGAATGAAGCAGATTACCGAGAGCGAAAACCCGAAGGCAATGTATGGTCAGGAGCTTATGAAGCAGGCTAAGGCTGAGATGGATAAGCTGCGCGACGCGAATGAGTATGTGAAGAAGCAGGAGTTTGAAAAGGCTGCCGGGATGATTGAGGAGGCGCTTCTGAAGCTGAAGGAACTTATGGTTGTTGACATTGTTATTCCGTCGGAGGGTTATGCGGCAAATCTGGCTGCCTGCGGTTCGATTTATCAGGATAAGCTTAATAATGAGGTTAAGGGCGCAAGTATGTTAAAGGCTGCATGGGCGGTTCTTGTTGATATGGAAAAGGACGGTTTGCGTCTTAACGCTCAGTTAGTTAATAATCTTAAGACAAGACTTAAGATTAAATAAGCGGCACGCGGGAAAACACCGGACATGAGCGGAAAAATTTCCTGCTTTGTTCGGGATTTCCGCAGTCTGCCGCGCTGTACTTTTTATAGAGAAAGGAAAGATTTCAGAATGAAAAAATTAATGCTCGGAAATGAAGCCGTTGCGCGCGGTGCATACGAAGCCGGTGCAAGCGTTGTTTCTTCATACCCGGGAACACCGAGTACTGAAATAACCGAAAATATTGTAAAATATGAGGATATTTATGTGGAGTGGGCGCCGAATGAAAAGGTTGCCTGCGAGGTTGCGGTCGGCGCGTCGATTGCCGGCGCGCGTTCAATGACCTGCATGAAGCACGTCGGTCTGAATGTTATGGCTGATCCGGTATTTACCGCAAGCTACACAGGTGTGAACGGCGGTATGGTTATCTGCGTTGCCGACGACCAGGGAATGCATTCGTCACAGAATGAGCAGGATTCGCGCCACTATGCAAAGGCTTCAAAGATACTTATGCTTGAGCCGTCCGACAGCGGCGAATGTAAGAGCTTTGTCAAGAAGGCTTACGAGCTTTCTGAGGAATTTGATACTCCGGTATTTATAAGGCTCTCAACAAGAGTTTCACATTCACAGAGCCTTGTTGAGGAGGAGGAACCGGTAAAATATGAGCTTAAGCCGTATGAGAAGAATCCGTCGAAGTACGTTATGCTGCCGGGAAACGCAGTCGGCCGTCATGTGTTCGTTGAGGAAAGAATAAACAGGCTTCGCGCTATGGCGGAGCAGTCGGACTCGCTTAACCCGATTGAGGACAACGGCTCAAGGATTGGCGTTATCGCGGGCGGTATCGCGTACATTTATGCAAAGGAGGCTCTCGGCGACAGCGTTGATTTCCTTAAGCTCGGTGTGATTTATCCGCTTCCGGACGCGCGTCTGAAGGAGTTTGCGGCAAAACATGACAAGGTTTTTGTAGTCGAGGAGCTTGACCCGATTATTGAGGAACACTGCAAAATGCTCGGCATTGATGTAATCGGCAAGGATGTATTTACTCTCTTGGGTGAGTATACGCCCGCGATGATTAAAAAGGCTGTAACCGGCGAGGACCCGGCTGAGTACAATGCGGTTGAGGAAGCAATTCCCGTAAGACCGCCGGTAATGTGCGCGGGATGTCCGCACAGGGCTACATATTATGTATTAAAGAAGCTTGGCTTGGTAGTATCCGGCGACATCGGCTGCTACACGCTCGGCGCTGCACCTCCGCTGCAAAGCATTGACACTACTATTTGTATGGGCGCATCGGTGAGCGCTGCTCACGGAATGGCTAAGGCAAGAGGACCGGAGTTTAATAAGAAGCTTGTCAGCGTAATCGGTGACTCAACCTTCATGCATTCGGGAATTACGGGACTTGTTGATATTGTTTACAACAAGGGAAACAACACCGTTATTATTCTCGACAATTCCATTACGGGCATGACCGGGCACCAGGATAACCCGACAACCGGATATACAATCCGCAGGGAGCCGACAAAGCAGGTTAATCTTGCGGCGCTATGCAGGTCAATCGGAGTAGAGCATATTGTTGTTGCGGATCCGTTTGATGTAAAGAACTTTGAAAAGGTTGTCAGGGAAGAAGTTGAGCGTGAGGAACCGTCGGTAATTATTGCTCAGAGACCGTGCGCGCTTCTGCCTAACATGAGAAAGATTTATAACGGTTTATGTGAAGTTACGGATAAATGTAAGAAGTGTAAGGTTTGTATGAAGCTTGGATGTCCGGCAATCTCGCTTGTTGACGGAGCGGTTAAGATTGACGCGACACAGTGCAACGGCTGCGGACTTTGTATCAACGTATGTCCGTTCCATGCGATTGAGAAATCAGCGTGAAAGTTAAGCGGCGCAGTTTGCCCTCTTTCGAGTCTCGAAGCGTAAACGCTTTATCCTGAGGAGAGCAGCATGCGTGCTTCTTTTCCGCACCGGGCACAGGACCGGGCAACGAGCTGTTTGGAGGTTTGAATATTATGAATATTATGATAGTTGGTGTAGGCGGACAGGGAACTCTCCTTGCCAGCCGTATCTTGGGCGGCGCTGCTATTAAAAAGGGTTATGACGTGAAGGTAAGTGAGGTTCACGGCATGAGCCAGCGCGGAGGCAGTGTTGTTACATATGTAAAGTTCGGCGATAAGGTGTATTCGCCTATTATTGATAAGGGCGAGGCGGATTTGGTGCTTGCGTTCGAGCTGCTTGAGGCGTACAGAGCGCTGCCGTTCGTTAAGAAGGGCGGCAGGCTGCTTGTAAATCGTCAGCGTATGAATCCGATGCCGGTTATTACCGGCGCAATGGCTTATCCGGAAAATATTGAGGAAAAGCTTAGAGAAAAGGCTGAGGTTACAGCGGTTGACGCGATTCCGCTCGCGGAGCAGGCGGGCACGATCAAGGCTGTTAATGTCGTGCTTATCGGACTGCTTGCAAGAAGCATGGATATTGAAAAGGAAGTTTGGCTTGAAGTTATTAAGGAATGCGTACCGCCGAAATTCCTTGAAATGAACTTGAAGGCTTTTGAATCAGGCTACAGCATTAAGAGCGTATCCGTAAATTAAGGAACCACTGATTAATTAACGCCTAACGGCTTAGCACGCATTGAACTTGCATATTTTCCGTCATATCATACAAAAATCTCTCGACATACGCGAGTATGCCTTCGATCTTTTTATATAATCTGACGAAAAATCTGACAGTGTTCACTGTGTACTATATTTAATCAGTGCTTCCTTAAATTAAGCGCATCTTGCGTGCTGATTTCTGCTGTTTCAAAAAATCCGGCGAAAAATCCGGATTCGCAATATGCGCTTCTTTAATTACGGACAAGCTTTGAGTAAATAAGAAATGGAGAAAAAATATGAAGTACTTTCAGCCGGAAATTGAGTGCATGAGCCGTGAGGATATACGCGCTCATCAGTTAAAGCATCTTCAGCGGCAGGTAAAGCGCATTTATGAAAATGTGCCGATGTACCGCAGACGTATGGACGAGGCAGGCATTAAGCCGGAGGACATAAAGGAGCTTTCGGATTTGGCAAAGCTGCCGTTTACAAGCAAGCAGGATTTGAGGGATTATTATCCGTATGACCTTCTCGCAGTGCCGAAGAAGGATATTGTGAGAATTCAGGCGTCATCGGGCACTACCGGAAAGCAGATTGTGTCGGGTTACACAAGAGGCGATCTTGATCAGTGGGCAAACGGTTTCGCGCGTCAGCTTGTCGCGGCGGGCGGTGATGAGAATTCAATTGTACAGGTATCATACGGTTACGGATTATTTACGGGCGGTCTTGGCGCTCACGGCGGAGCGGAAAAGCTCGGCGCTATGGTAATTCCGACTTCGTCGGGCAATACCGAAAGACAAATAAGGTTTATGTGCGATTTGGGCACAACACACCTTGCCTGTACGCCGTCGTACGCTATGTTCCTGGGAGAGGCTGTACAGAGAATGGGATGCAGAGATCAGCTTAAGCTTAAGGCGGGAATTTTCGGTGCGGAGCCGTGGACGGAGGAAATGAGAAAAAATATCGAGGAAGCGCTTGGCATTAAGGCTCACGATGTTTACGGACTTACCGAGATTATGGGTCCCGGTGTTTCTTACGAGTGCGGAGAGCAGGCGGGAATGCATATCTGTGAGGATATGTTTATACCGGAGATTATTGACCCGGATACGGGCGAGGTTCTGCCGGAAGGCTCGTTCGGCGAGCTTGTGCTTTCCACGATAACAAAGGAGGGTCAGCCGCTGTTAAGGTACAGAACAAGGGATTTATGCGTTCTCGACTATTCACAGTGCGGCTGCGGCAGAACTCATGTAAGAATGAAGAAGCCGGCGGGAAGAACGGACGATATGCTTATTATCCGCGGAGTAAATGTGTTCCCGTCACAAATAGAGGAAGTATTATTAAAGTACGGCGAGGTTGTGTCACCGAACTATCAGATTGTTGTGGGACGCGAGAACAATACCGATACTTTTGATATTAATGTTGAGCGTCAGCCGGATTATACCGGTGATGCGGCGTCTGTTGAAGCTTTGCTTGTTAAGAGGCTCAGAAGTCAGCTGGGCATAGGCGCGAATGTCCATCTTGTTGATGTGGATTCGATTGTCCGCAGCGAGGGTAAAGCTAAGAGAGTTATAGATAACAGAAAGCTGCACGATTGACATAAATTAATGAAAGGAGAGAAATCAGATGGCAGATGCAGTTGTAAAATGGAAGAATGACCTCAAAATAAAGGAGCTTATTGAGGTGCTGAAATCAAGAAGCTTTGACGCGGTTTATGCGGCTGACAAGGATGAGGCCCGTAAAATCGTTATGGATATGATCCCGGAAGGCTCAACCATTGCGGTAGGCGGAAGCGTAACGCTTAATGAAACGGGTATTCTCGATGAAATCAGAAGCCCGAAGTATAAGTTTATCGACCGATATAACACAAAATCCTTTGAGGAAATGCTTGACAAGTACAGAGAGGGATATACGGCTGATGTGTTCGTATCAAGTACAAACGCGGTAACAATGGAGGGTCAGCTTGTAAATATCGACTGTACCGGAAACCGTACAAGTCAGATTGTGTTCGGACCGAAGAAGGTTATCATTGTTGCGGGAGTGAACAAGATTGTTGAGAATGTTGAGGAGGGAATCAAGCGCGCTAAGGAGATTGCTCCGATGAATGCAAGACGTATTACACATAAGACGCCGTGCGCGACTGATGACTGCTATAAGTGCAGCGACTGCCGTTCGGATGTCCGCGTATGTAATGTGACAAGTATCGTTGACGGATGTCACTATTTCCCTAAGAGAATTACTGTTGTTCTTGTACCTGAGATCCTTGGTTATTAAGTTGTACATAAAATGCTCCGCCGCGGGTTCTTTCCGCGGCGGAGCTGCTTTTCCTGATTAATTGAGGGCAAAAGGGCTGTTCATTTTCATGAACAGCCCCTTTGCCGTTATATTGTTTTAGAAATCACTTATTCTCTGATATAAATTCCCTGTTCCTCAATGTAATCAAGAATGTCCTGTACTGCTTCCTCCGGCCAGTTCTCCGATTTTTCATTCGGTTCCTCGGCAGCCTCCGGCATGAGATTCTTCTCTTCAGTCATACAAAATCATTCCTTTCAGCTTTTATATTTACATTATAGCATATACGAGCTTGAATTGCAAGTACTTTTTGAAAAAATTTAGAGCCTATACATAGACTTCGCCGTATGCGCTTTTTTAATTGCGGACAGGCTCATAATCTGATAGCGGAATAGCGGCACTATACCATAATTTCACGCAGCCGGGTCAGTATCTTTTTTTCGAGTCTTGACACCTGAACCTGTGAAACTCCGATCTCCTCGGCGATTTCCCTCTGTGCTTTGTTTTCGAAATAACGCATTTCTATTATCCTGCGTTCGCGCGGATTAAGCGCGGCAAGTATCTGCGAAATCATGACCTTATTTATTATACGCTCCTCCTCCGGCTTGTCCGCTATTGTGTCTCCCAAAATGATTTCTCCCGAACCGCTGTCATATACGCTCTCATATATCGAACGCATCGGAGCCGCCGCTGAAAATGCTTCGGTAAGCTCGTCCGCAGCAATGCCGCATTCTGCGGAAATTTCACTCATCAGCGGTTCGCGTCCAAGCTGACGGCGCAGCTTTTCCTCCGCGCGCCTTCCGGCCGCCGCAGTTTCTTTTAAGGAACGGCTGACCTTAATTCCTCCGTCATCGCGCAGAAAACGCTTTATCTCGCCCTCAATAACAGGGTATGCGTATGTAGAAAACTGAGTATTGTATGCCGAATCAAATTTATCTACCGCTTTTATCAGTCCTATTACACCGACTTGGACTATTTCCTCCTTATCGTAGCCTCTGTCTTTGAACCGCAGTGCGATTTTTTCAACAAGCCGCAGATTTTCCTCAATCATGCGTCCTTTTGCGCCGGTATCGCCGTTTTTGATGCGTTCGATAAGACCGGCATTATCCGGCGCTGCCAATTTTTTTCCTCATTGTAATCCGCGTTCCCATTCCCGGCTCGCTCTCAACCTCAAGCTCGTCCATGAACGTCTGCATTATCGTGAAGCCCAGTCCGGAGCGTTCCTCGTCCGGCGCCCCGGTATACATCGGCTCCATTGCCTTGTCTATGTCGGCAATTCCCGCACCTTTATCGTAAATGCTCAGCTCCACAATGGAATTGTATATCGAGCCTTCCATCGTGATTGTGCCGGTTGTGCCGCGGTAGCCGTGAATAATCGCATTTGTGACTGCTTCCGAAACAGCCGTTTTTATTTCCGACAGCTCCTGCAAAGTCGGGTCAAGCTCCAGTACAAAGGCGGACGCCGCACTCCGCGCAAATCGCTCATTCTGTGATACGCTTATAAATTCAAGCTTCATCCTGTTCATCTTTACACCCCTTTTCAATCGTTACTATACTGCCCAGCCCTGACAAGCCTATGATCCGCATTAGGACGGGGTCTGCGCCGCGTATGATGATTTTTCCGCCGATGCTCTGCACCCTGCGGTAACGTCCGATTATCATGCCTATGCCCGATGAATCCATGAAAGTCGTTTTGCTCAAGTCAAAGGCTATGTTTATTACTCCTGTGGTTTCAAGGATTTTATCTGCTTCGGCGCGTATGCGCGCCGCGCTGTGGTGGTCAATATCTCCCTCCGGAGCGATGACAAGTGTGTTCCCGCTTATGTATTTCTGCATATGCATTACCTCCTATATATATTAATACCCCGCTGGAAAAGCTTATTCCTATAATATTTTTTGTGTTTCGTGTACCATAATTCGACATTATTCGGGCGCGAAAAAACAGACTGTGTCTGTTTGACACAGTCTGCTGTAATCGTTATTAATCAGCGCTCTGCATGCTTTGGAGCTTCTCGCCTTGTGCAAGAACATTATCCTTAGCAAGCGGCTTTGCCATTATACACAAAAAATATTGATCCGTCAATACAAATGTTTGTTTTTTGAGGTTCGGATTACTGCAATGTTACGCTGCGTTAAGAAATATCGGAATCAAACAGCAGGTTAATATCTACGTTAAGCAATTTGGAAATAACATATATTTCTTTATCGGTAGCAAGGCGGAGCTGTCCTTCTAATTTGGAGTAGCTTGTCGGATTCATGTCTATGCCGGAGGCTTGTATCTGAGCAATGAAATCTTTTTGCTTTATGCCAAGTGATTTTCTTATTTTTTCGATGTTTTGTCCGACCATGTTTCGCTTTCCTATTTCAGTTGTTCTTGTTTTCATATATACCTTCCTTAATATTTTTTTTTATTATATTATAAAAAAGTATTGACAAAATTCCGTAAAAGAATTATAATGTAATTAATTCTATTACGGAATTATAATTGCATTGGAAAACTTTTAATAAAATTTTCCGATTTTATACTTTACATTTCCGTTGGAATGTGGTATACTATAAGTGCTACACAATTATTAATAATCTCAGAATTCACGGAGTTTACGTTTGTTAAAAGACGTAGGCTTTGCTGTCATACTCCGTGAATGAGAATGAATTGTGTAGCAACAATTGCAAGCTGCGTTTTTATTGCGTAGCTGTGCAATGCGGCTGCGCATTTTTTATGCAAAGGTGTGGTTGGCATTAATAAGCGCCTTTTATAAAAGATAATAAATGAATATTATACTTTTTTGATAGTAAATATGTCAAAAATGGCTTAAAACGTGTCAATTCTGCAAAAGTGTTGACAAATTAGCAATAAATAGGTATAATGTTTTTAAGTCTATAAGAGAAACATAAGGAGACCATTGTAGAGAAAGCATGAGAAATGATTTAAATGTAATAAAAAAATCAAAAGACTTATCGGGTATGATTTTCGAAATAACAGAAAGGTCTCCGAAAAAATTTAGATTTACTCTTGTATCTAAAATGCAGAATTTGTCTCTTGAAGTTATAAGTGAGTTATACATGGCAAATGATACTTTTGTTGATATGAAGATAATATCTGATATGAATAAAACAATAGACTTTACAAAAAATATTAAATCTTTTAAAAGTGAGGAAGAAAGGATATATTACAGAAATAAAATATTTGAATTAAAAATGACAAGAGCTGTAAAAACAGAAGAAAGAGTATCAAGAAGATTGGAACATAGTTATGCGGCTCTTACAAAAATTAAGGAATTAGACTGGCTTATTACATTGTCAGCGCAAATGCAATGTATAACAACAAAGCAGCAAGAGCGGCTGGCTATGCTTGTTTATGAGGTTAGAAGCCTTATAGGCGGTTTTATAAAGAGTGATAAGCGCAGATTTAATTATTAGGGATAGGGTTATGGCTCCGTTCTCCGAATTCCAACAACAATAGTAACAATGCCCGTGTTGTCAACTCCGGCGGCAATGTTAACAACAATAATGCAAACAACAATAACGTTGGTGTTCGTCCCGCTCTCTTTTTTAGTGAGATATTGTATTTAAGTAAATACATTCAGTACAAAGAGAGGAAAGGAATCCTATTCCTGTCAGGTGCAGGAGAATTCCATTAGTTTTTCTGTGTCTGATAAACATACGATGCCGGAAAATATATTGTGTAAGTAGATGTTTTGCATTGAACACAAAATATATAATCAGATTATCATATATAAGAAAACGGCAGGTGATATATAATTAAGACAATAAGAAATCAATTTAATGATGTATGCAGCTTCCAAAACTTGCTTGAAGCACACAGAAAATCACGTTTGGGAAAAGGTGCAAAAACAGAAGTGCTTTTATTTGAATATGATTTGATGTGTATATAGCAGGTTTGAAGACGGAGCTTGAAAACAAAACATACGTTATAGGGAAATATAAATCTTTTAAGATTTATGAACCAAAGGAAAGGGATATTATGGCGCTGTCATATCGTGACAGAGTTGTACAGCGCTGTTTGTGTGACAAGGTTCTGGAACCATATCTTGACGCAAGACTTGATTATGACAATGCGGCATGCAGAAAGGGAAAAGGAACACATTTTGCGTTAGACAGACTGAAATATTTTATGAAGCAGGGATATAATAAATGGGGGAACGGTTATTACATATTAAAATGCGACATAAGAAAATATTTTTATAATATCAATCATAATATACTAAAGAAAAATCTTTATCAATATATAGAGGATAAGAATATAATTTGGTTGCTGGATATAATTATAGACAGTACAGACGGTGACGTGGGTTTACCTATAGGTAATATGACAAGTCAGTGGTTTGCTGTATTTTATCTTGACAAGTTGGATAAATATATCAGAGAAAAACTGAAAATAAAGTTATATTCAAGGTATATGGATGATTTTATACTTATTCATAATGATAAAGAGTATTTAAAGCAATGTTTGAAAAAAATAAGGTTATTTTTACAGGAAATGTTAGGACTTGAATTAAATGAAAAGACCCAGATTTTTCCTGTTAAGAATGGAGTTGACTACTTAGGATTTCATTCATATCTTACAGAAACGGGGAGGGTGATAAGGAAAATACGAAAAAAGTCAAAAGCCGCAATGAAGCGGAAAATTAAAAAATTTAATATCGGGTATTCTGCACAAGAAATATCATATGAAAGAATCAGCCAAAGCATATCATCATGGGTGGGGCACGCGAAGCATGGCAACACCTACTATCTTAGAAAAAATATAATGAAACGATTAAAGTTAAGGGTTTGTAAGTGAAATATTTAAACAGATTCAGAGAAAGGACAGTGAATGAAAATGAAGAAAAAACTAATGAGCATACTGATAACGATGTCAATGCTTGTGACATTTCTGCCGGTAATATCGGTCGGTGCGTCTGCTGATATTAATATCGGTGAATACCTGCAAATGGGTACATATTACGGCGAACCGATATTATGGCGGTGCGTGGATATTGACGAAAACGGTCCGCTTATGCTGAGCGATAAGATTATCAGTATCAAGCCGTTTGACGCTGCGGGGGATAACACAAGCGGCTCTCATGGCAGGGGATATGGTGATGGTTCTTATCGTAAAAGTTGGGGTTCAAATTATTGGGCAGATTCAAATATGCGCTGCTGGCTCAATTCCGACGCGTCCGCCGGGAATGTGAACTGGACGTGCGGCAATCCTCCGACAGAGGATAAGGTATATTATGGATATAATGAATATGCAGATGAAGCGGGATTTTTGAGTAATTTTTCTCTGGGGGAAAGAAATGCGATAAAGCCGGTTACGCAGAAGTCGCTTTTGGATGGTTATGAGCATGATTCAAATACTAGAAACGAAAATTATCATAGATATGATTCATATATAGAAGATGTAATGCAGAATTACGATACTGCTTATTCAGAGCAGGTAACGGATTCTGTTTTTTTATTGGATGTAAAGCAGGCGCACAGAGTATACAGTAACGGAAATATTCTCGGAGAGGATTATTATATAGGTGAGCCGACTGCGCAGGCTGTGGAAAAATCGGAATATAAGAGCTCATCATTGGGTATTGGAAATAAATGGTATTACTGGCTCCGTTCTCCGAGTTCCAGCAACAATAGTAGCTATGCCCGTGTTGTCAACTCCGGCGGCTATGTTAACAACAGTAGTGCCTACTACAATAACGTTGGTGTTCGTCCCGCTTTCTATTTAAATCAGTTATCTGCGCGCTTCACCTCCGGCAACGGCACGCTTGCGGCTCCGTATACCGTTGAGGGCAGCGGCAGCTATATCCCCGAGGTTACGCCTGCACCTACACCGGAACCCACACCCACACCTACGCCTACGCCAACCATAAAGCCATATTTATTTGAAGTTGAAAAGTACCGCGCTAACGAGGTTATGACGGGTTTATCCGGAAAAACGCTTTTCTCAATGGAAAATACTTATTTTGAGCAAACTCCGGGCAAGGTGTTGGTTGAAGCAGGTAAGAAAAATGGGTTAGATAAGTTAACTGAATTCTGGCGTGGTATGAATGATGAGGTAGGCGCGGTAAATGATATATCAAAAATTGCAGACCTTGCCTTTGAAGAAAAGGATATGTATGAAGCGATTATTTGGGCTATATTTGAGTCGGGAGCGGATTTTAAACTGATAAGCAATATAGATTCGACAATAGCTGATAATGGTAAAAAAGTATATGATTTCGTATCCGGGCAGATGAAATCAATGTATAATCTGAGTGTTGCGGATAAAGGAATGTATAACGCTCTTTCGGATAAACAGAAGCAGGAATGGAAAAAGCTTGTTACCGATTCATTTGAGTCGGAATATTCTTCATTAAGCAAGAGTATAGATATAGCGGATAAGATGGACTTATTCTTTGACGTAGCAAAGGATATAGAAGATCTTATAAACAGATGCGCGGCGTACTATGAATTGTCGTCAATGCAGGATTCGTTGAAACAGGTATTAAAGGAAATGTATCAGCAGTGTCCGTCTGATGAAATTGCTATGAAGGCTGCTCTGCTTAATTGCGTAACTGTTATGAATTCAAATGAAGCAGCTGTTTCGGCAGAGATAGCGGCGTCTGTTGCAGGCACTACAGGTAAGCGTTTTGGAATGATAGGCATGTCGGCGATGTGGTCAAGTGTGATGACAGGGGTCAAAAATGCTCACCCGGCTGTGGCAGTGTTTATGATGGCATATAAAAGCGGAACGTTTGTAAGCAATGCATTGTTTAACACTGATGCAATTGAAGAAGCATATCATAAGCTTGATGCTGTAATAAAAGTAGAGAATGTCGCACGCAGTGCATATTACAAGCTTAAAAAGCAATACATCAATGATGAGACAGAAACAAATGCGGCACATTATAACAGCGCTATTGATATTATGTTTAATGCCAAAGATTATGACTGTGATACATCAATATCCTTTATAGATTCAGTAAGCAGTTCTGCGGCAGGAGCAGTAATCTCTTTATTGGGAGATAAAACAGCGGAAGAGAGAAAAAAATCAGTGAAGTCTATTCAGGATTCATCATATTCGATGTATGAGAGTATTCTTACAAGTTGGGTGTATCAGCTGGAAGAAGATGATAAGCAAACATATGAACAATATAAGTATGTTTTAGAGGAATCTGAAAAACGTATAAATAAGCGTTATCATATAGCGTGTCCTGTAGACGTATATGTATATGATAAAATCGGACAAGAGGTTGCTTCTGTAGTAAACAACAAAACCTCGGTAAATGACAATTCAGATATCGTTATAACAGCATATAACGATGAAAAATTTGTTTATCTTGATGATGACAAATATAGTCTGGAGTATAAAGCTACAGGCAACGGTACTATGGATATTACAATAGATGAATATAACGAAAAAGGAAAGACTGAAAGAACTGTAGGTTTTGATGATTTGTTAATTAGCAGAGGAGATGTATACAAATCGGAGGACAGCGGGGAGTATACGCTGACTTTGGACGGCAGCACAGTTGAGCCGGATTATGACACTGCGAAAAATAAAGCCGATGCAGTAAAAAAGCTGCTCGAAACAGACAGTGATATATCCACGGAAAAAATCACGAATGAATCAAATAATGGTAAAATTGATCAAAACGATGATAATGTTCATCAAAATGATGATACAACGTCATTGAATCAATATCAAAAAGCAGCGATAAATTATGTTACGGAAAACGCAATAATGACTGGTTACGATGACGGAACAATCAAACCATATAACAGCATAACGCGAGCAGAGTTTGCTGCTATGATGTGCCGACGCTTCGGATTTACGACAAGCGAAAAATCCCTGTTTGATGATGTTCAGGATACTCATTGGGCTTCCTCATACATTCGTGCGTGTACTGATAAAGGAGCGATTAATGGAATAGGTGATAATAAATTCAATCCGGACGGAATGGTTACATTTGAACAAGCAGTAAAAATTATAACAGTTCTCTGTGGCTATGAAAAGCAGGTCAGCATATATGAAATGGGCGGATACCCGGATGGATATGTTTATGCGGCTGAGGAATATCATTTAACAGATGATATGACCGTTACTGTAAACGGACAAAATCTACCGAGAATTGATGTTGCAATGCTCATATATAATTGCAGAAACAAACCGGAGGAAATATTAGGTGAAAACATTATAAAAAAATATGACTATATCGGCTGGTTTAATTATAATCATCATCAGTTTGCTGAAATGGAGAAAGATGAAAAATGGGGAGTCATTGACTCCAAAGGGAACGAAGTGATAAGTCCTAAATATGATTATGTCGACATTCGCGGTGATGGAGAATATATCATAGTGAACAACGGAAAGAAAAGCGCACTCGTTGACGTGAACGGCAATATTGTGCTCGATTTTGACTATAGTATAATAGACTTTTGTGATAACAATAAATATTTGACGGTTTGCTCAGCAGGAACTGGGAAAGACAGAACATGGGCATTAATAGATTATGAAGGCAGAGAAATAATTCCGGTTGGCAAGTATACAGAAATGAATTATTGCAGCGACAATTATATTGTTGTAGAATACGATGATGAATACGGTGTTATTGATATTAATGAAAATCAAGTTGTGCCATTTGATTTCAATTATATATTTCCGTTTTATGAGCAGAGAATGCTTCATGTAAGTGATGATGACGGAATGTATGGTATTGCAGATCTTAAGGGAAATATAATTATTGATACAGAATATGATGACATAGAAGGAGGTCGAGTATTGCCTGTATTTGCTCAAAAAAATGACAAATGGGGTAAGGTAGACAGAAATAATGAAATTGTAGTAGGTTTCAATTACGATTATGACCACGTTTATTCATATATTGATGGAGCTGGAAAATACTCCATCGCAGAAAAAAACGATGTTTTTTGTATTATTGACAGTAACTTAGAAATGCTGACAGGGTATGACTTTGATGACATTGAGGATGCGGTCGATTATATACTTAAGAATCGTAATATGTAAACACATAGTGAAGTAAATATACGAGAACGGAGATATTGTGTAGTTTGTGGGGATAACAACATAGCATCTCCGTTTTCGTATATGGCAAAGTATATAATTTTGTGCATGGAGAAGAATTTATATGAAAACAAATTTTGGGGCAGTTTTATGTTATAGTAGTGCTTTGGACGTTCGACGGAATGTTTTTTTCTTTTTCGGTACATTTTTAATATTTATACAGCATTTTTGTAAAAAATGCGAATAATACTTGAAAAACAGTTTCAAAAATGTTATAATATATTATATTGTATTATACTAAACTACCGGAGATTATTATGCAGAATATAGCAATAATTCCTAATACCATAAAGGATATAGGTCTGCTGGCAACTAAGCGGACGGTGGATTATCTTTTCGGCAAGGCTCATATCCTTATGGAAAAATCTTTTGAAGTAACAAAGATGAATGCGGATTATCTGCCTAAGGAGGAGCTTTTTAACCGCGCCGACAAAATGGTTATTATCGGCGGCGACGGAACTATCCTTCAGGAAGCAGCCGACTGTGCAAGGGCGGATATTCCCGTTTTGGGCATTAACCTCGGCAAGGTGGGCTTTCTTACCGAGGTTGAAGTGGATGACGTCGAGCGCGCTCTTGAAAAGCTCCTTGCCGGAGATTACAAGCTTGAATCGCGTATGCTCCTCAGAGTGGAGCTGCGCAGGCAGGGGATGACCGTCTTTTCGCATCATGCGCTCAATGACGTGGTCGTTTCAAAGCCGTCCGGCGCAAGGCTTATATCCATGGAGCTGTATGCCGACAAGGAGCTTATGTATAAATATACGGCGGACGGTCTTATCATCGCAACGCCGACAGGCTCCACAGGCTATTCAATATCCGCCGGAGGTCCCGTGGTTGCCCCCGATATGGAGCTTTATGTCGCAACTCCCATTTGCGCGCATATGCTCTCGGTACGAAGCGCCGTGCTGAGCGCGGACAGACCTATCACTATCCGCATGGACGACGGATACCGCGGCAATGAGGCGGTGGTTACCGCAGACGGAGATGTTCAGGGTTATATAAACGGCGGTGACGAGGTCGTTGTTTTGAAATCAAAATACAGGTTCAAGCTGATTAAAATAGGGAATAAGTCATTCTATGACACTCTTATCAGTAAGTTATCGTAAGAATATAGAGGGATAAAACTATGAAGTATAAAAGACAGGGACAGATAATTAAAATTATCAGCGAAAAACAAATAAAAACGCATGAACAGCTGATTGAGGAGCTTACCAAAAAAGGCTATGACGTTACTCAGGCTACTGTTTCGAGAGATATAAAGGAGCTTGGACTTGTAAAGGCGCCCTCTCAGAGCGGCGGTTCATGCTATTCGCTGCCGACGGATAAGAGCGAAAATGCGGATAAGCACCTTAACCTTTTTTCCGATACGGTCAGGGGTGTTTCCTCCGCGCTCCATACGGTGGTCGTGCGTACATATCCGGGTATGGCGTCCGCAGTTGCGGCTTCGCTGGATACGGTTATGCGCGCGGATATTTTAGGCTCAATTGCCGGCGACGATACTCTGCTGATTATAACACCGAGCGAGGAAGCGGCGGTTGAAACCGCGGCAAGGCTTAGGAAAATTTTTAAAACTGAAGGTAGGTAAAAAATGCTTCAAAGCTTAAATATAAAAAATATAGCTGTAATCGAAAAGCTTAAGGTTGATTTTCACGGCGGCGTTACGGCTTTTACGGGTGAAACCGGCGCGGGAAAATCGATAATAATCGATTCAATTAACATGATTCTGGGCGCGCGGACGAGCAGGGAACTGGTTCGCTACGGCGCCGACAGGGCTATGGTTCAGGCTGTTTTTGACGGCAGTCCGGAAATATACCGCCTTTTGGAGGAAAACGATATTGACGCCGACGACGGGGATATTATTATCACACGCACTCTCACCAAGGACGGAAAAAGCTCCGCAAGAATAAATGATACAGTGGTTACGCTTGCCGTTCTGCGCGAAGCTGCGGACAAGCTGATTAATATCCACGGTCAGCACGATAATCAGGCTCTGCTTACGCCGGAAAAGCACATCAATTTTCTTGACTCGTATGCCGCGGACGCCGCCGCGCTGGAACGCTACAGGGAGATTTACAAGCGTATGCGCGGGCTTAAAAAGAAAATTGCTTCCCTTGCGCTTGATGAAAAGGAAAAAATGCAGAGAATTGATTTGCTTGAATATCAGGTGAAGGAAATAACCGAGGCAAGGCTTATACCCGGAGAGGAAGCCGAGCTTATGCAGCAGCGGGAGCTTTTGGAAAATGCGGAACAGATTTCAAAGGCGGCGGCGGAGGCTTATGCGAATTTATATGAGATGGAGGAGGCTCAGTCCGCTTACGACTCTATCAGCATCGCGGTGAACGCCTTGAGCGAGATAAGCGATGTAAGCCCCGTTATACGCGGAATTTATGAGCAGCTCAGCGAGGCAATGTATGCTGTGGAGGACGCGGCTCATGAAGTAAGGGATTTTGCGTCAGAGGTGGAATATGATCCGCGGGCGCTGGAGGAGGTCGGCGAAAGGCTTGACCTTATTTCAAGGCTGAAAAAGAAGTACGGCTCCACGATTGAGGAAATAAATGAGTACGGCAAAAAAGCGGCGCGGGAGCTTGCAAGCATTGAGGATGCCGGCGAGCTGACAGAGGAGCTTAGAGCGGAGCTTGAAAAAACAATAAAGGAGCTTAAGCAGGCGGGAATCTCTCTTTCGTCAATAAGAAGAAAAGCAGCCAAGGCTCTGGGCGGAGAGATTGAAAAAGCGCTTTCGGAGCTGGATATGGAAAAGGCAAAGTTCAGCGTCTGCGTTGAAACAACAAAAAGCTATGAGCCGAACGGCATTGACCGGGTAGAATTCATGATAAGCACAAACCCCGGCGAACCGCTTAAGCCGCTTGTGAAAATAGCGTCCGGCGGTGAGCTTTCGAGAGTTATGCTTGCGGTTAAGTCCATTCTTGCCGGGAGCGACAGCGTCGGCACCCTTATCTTTGACGAGATTGATACCGGAGTTTCCGGCAGCGCCGCAGTGAAGATTGCGAAGAAGCTGCGCAGCATAGGCAAAACAAAGCAGGTTATCTGTATTACACACCTGCCGCAGATGACTGCCGCCGCGGATAACCATTATCTGATTAAGAAAAATACTGAGGGAGAAATGGCGTCAACAACTCTCACAGAGCTTGACTTGCAGGGAAGAATTGAGGAAATCGCAAGAATTATTGACGGTGAGAACGCTTCCGATACCGCAAGACGGCACGCGATGGAAATGCTTGAGGATTGGAGATGACGCCAATATTTTAAAAATATTTCTCAAATATAGCCGCAGAACATGAAAAAGATGATAATTTTTAAATATATGTTGCAAATATTGAAAAGAGATGGTATAATAAATATATAATTTCAGCAAAGGGAAATATAATTATATGTATAAAAAACAGATTCATGTATTTGCCGGTCACTTCGGGAGCGGCAAAACAGAGACTGCACTTAATTTTGCTATGAAAGAACGCGCGAAAGGAAAACGTACCGCGATAATTGACCTGGATATCGTGAATCCGTATTTTCGCACTAATGATGCGGCAAGGGAGCTGCAGAAAATGGGGATTCGTCTCATTTCCAACGGCTTCGCCTCGACTAACCTGGATATGCCTGTTGTGCCCTCGGAGGTACAGGGCGTATTTTACGGAGAGGAAGAAGCCGTTATTTTTGATGTGGGCGGAGATGAGGACGGAGCATTCGCTCTCGGACAGTATTCAAGATTTTTTAAAACGTACGGCTATTTTATGCACCTTGTGATTAATACAAGGCGTCCGCTTACTCCCGATGCTTTGTCGCTTTACGAAATGGCAAGAGGAATTGAGTCCGCTTCAAGACTTAGTTTTACGGATATATATAATAATACAAATCTTGCGGCGCAGACCGATGCGGAAGTTCTGACGTCCGGAATAAAAACAGCGGAAGAATTATCCGGGATGATGAATATACCTGTAGCATATCATTGCGGCACAAGCGATGTTATAAAAAATATTCCCGGTGGGTACAGGACGTTTGAAATGGATATTACTGTTAAAATGCCTTTCTGAAAGGGGAAGAAAATGAAGCTTGTTAAATTTAATGAGGAACGCTGCAAAAGCTGTGAGCTTTGTATAAGTGTATGTCCGAAAAAAATTCTCAGAATTTCGGCGGATAGAATGAACGCAAAGGGATACCGTCCAGCAGAAGTATCGGAGAGTGAGAAATGTATCGGCTGCGCTTTCTGCGCGACAGTTTGTCCCGACTGCGCAATAAGCATATATGATGCGACCGATGACGACAATAACGGGATCAGTCCGGAACGGGAGGTGTGACGCATGGGAGAAAAGGTACTTATGAAGGGCAATGAGGCTATCGGTGAGGCTGCAATACGCTCCGGCTGCCGTCACTTTTTCGGCTACCCGATAACGCCGCAGACGGAGCTGTCTGCATATATGGCTAAGAAAATGCCGAAGATAGGAGGAACCTTCCTCCAGGCTGAATCTGAGGTTGCCGCGATAAATATGGTTTACGGAGCCGCTGCTGCGGGCATGAGGGCTATGACCAGCTCGTCAAGTCCCGGTATCAGCCTTAAGTCCGAGGGTATAAGCTATATAGCGGCGGGAGATTTGCCGGCTGTTATTGTAAATATTATGCGCGGAGGGCCCGGCTTGGGCGGTATTCAGCCGGCTCAGTCGGATTATTTCCAGGCTACAAAGGGCGGCGGTCACGGCGATTATCATCTTATAGTTCTTGCTCCGAACGGCGTTCAGGAGCTTGCAAACCTTACTGCCGACGCGTTTAATATTACCGATAAATACAGGATTCCGGTAATGCTCCTGGGTGACGGAACCATAGGTCAGATGATGGAGCCGGTTGATTTCGATGATATACCAAAGCCGGTCAGGTATGAAAAACCGTGGGCGGTTACGGGTACTAATAATGAGCGTTCCGCAAACTGTGTAAAGACGCTGTATCTTACTCCGTCAGAGCTTGAGGACAAGGTCGTTGAGCGGTACAATAGGTATGAAATTGTTAAGGAGGAGCTTCAGCGGTATGAAGCGCATGATACTGAGGATGCTGATATTATCATATCCGCGTACGGCATAACCTCGCGCGTGGCGGAAACCGCGGTTAAGAAGCTCCGCGCCGAAGGGATTAAGGCGGGTATTATACGTCCGATTACACTTTGGCCGTTTCCGGAAAAGATATATAAGCAGGTTCACCCTAAGGCTTTTCTCGCGGTTGAGATGAGCATGGGTCAGATGGTGGAGGATATAAGGCTCGCATGTGAGTGCAGAGTACCGGTGTATTTCACCGGAAGAACCGGCGGAATTATTCCTACCCCCGATGAGATTATTGCTAAAGTAAAAGAAATTGCCGGGGAGGTATGCCCGAATGAATAAGGTTATATTTGAAAAGCCAAGAGCGTTGGGAGATAAGCCGCTTCACTACTGCGCGGGCTGTTCGCACGGAATTGTACACAGGCTTGTCTGCGAGGTGCTTGACGAGCTGGAGCTTACAGGCAGAGCTGTATGCGTTGAGCCGGTCGGCTGCTCTGTTACGGCAGATGAATACTTTAATTTTGACGTTGTGCAGGCTGCGCACGGAAGGGCTCCGGCGGTTGCAACCGGAATAAAACGGTCGCTGCCAGGGAATATAGTGTTCACATATCAGGGAGACGGAGATTTGGCGGCTATTGGTACTGCCGAGACCGTCCACGCAGCAGCAAGAGGTGAAAACATAACTGTTATATTTATTAACAATACTATCTATGGAATGACAGGCGGGCAGATGGCTCCGACGTCGCTTCCGGGTCAGGTGACGCAGACCTCTCCCTACGGAAGGGACACTAAAACTCAGGGCTACCCGGTAAAGGTATGCGAAATGCTTTCCACGCTTGACGGTCCGTCGTTTATTGCGCGCTGTGCTGTTGACAGTGTGCCGCATATAAAAGAGGCTAAAAAGGCGATTAAAAAGGCGTTTGAATACCAGTGCGGGGGCAGAGGGCTTTCCTTTGTCGAGATACTGTCGACTTGCCCGACAAACTGGGGTATGCCGCCGCTTGAGGCAGTCGAACGGCTGCGCACGGAGATGATTCCTTACTATCCCTTGGGAGTGTACAAGGATGAGAAGGGGGCGGAATAAATGAACAGCTGTGAAATGATACTTGCAGGCTTCGGCGGTCAGGGAATACTTTTTGCGGGAAAGATGCTTGCATATGCGGCTATGCTCAGGAACAGGCATTTGTCATGGCTTCCGTCGTACGGCCCGGAGATGAGGGGCGGAACCGCGAATTGCCATGTTATAATAAGCGATGATCCGGTCGGTTCACCTATTATTCTGAAGCCGGATATAATGGTTGCGATGAACAGACCGTCGTTGGATAAGTTTGAGGATGAGGTTGTGCCCGGCGGAATGATTTTTGTTGACAGCTCCTTGATTGACCGGAGGGTCAAAAGGACTGACGTTGAAGCTGTGTATATTAACGCCACGGAAACGGCGGACAAAGCCGGCAGAAAGACGCTTGCAAATATGGTTATGCTCGGTGCGGTTATCGAAAAAACCGGACTTTTCAGTACGGATGAAATGAAAGAAACAATAATAAAATCCATTCCTGCGAAAAAGGCGGCTCTTGCAGCGCCTAATATTGAAGCGGTTGAAATGGGAGCTGAATATATCAGAAAGAATAAATAATAGGAGGGTTTTGCATGGCAGCAGCAAAAAAAAGAAAATTATTGACCTATAAGGGTAAACCGCTTTTAAGATGCGGAAACAGGGTATATTACGGTTATCTTGATGACAAATATATCCTTGTTCTGGATGTGGTTGAAAGTGAAAAGCTCAAGGATATTGAGGTGTCGAAAAAGGTTATTATTCAGGTTATGGATAATACCGGTGAGCTTGGCAAAGGCTCGGTGTTCAGGAAGGCTGAACGTTCAGACTTGTACTCGGCGATTGATATAGGCGAGTGGTGGCTTAAGCAGGCTATTCAGAACGCGTAAACAAGTATTACGGCCGCTGATGATATTTTCAGCGGCTGTATATTTTTGCTCGTTGGACTATTGTATATTTTCTTTTTTTAAAGACCAAGCGGTACAATAGGTAGAAATATTATTCACAGAATATTTACAAAAAAATTGAATAAAGCACTTGAAATTGCAGTAAACTTATGATAGAATATATTTAAATCCATGGGGCTGCAATGGCTTCGACGGGGATGAGGAAGCTTGAGAAGCGAGTAGCGGATGAGTCAGCCGCTTTAAAAAGGCTCAAATTTTTAAAATAAACGCTAACGATAGAGAATTAGCTTTAGCTGCCTAAGCAGCTTCGTCTCCCCTGTGAGTACCACGGCACAGGCTGAGGCGCATACCAGTGGTGAACGTGCGTTGGAGAGCGTTCCGGCTCCTTCCATGAATTAGGAACTACTGATACCGCTGCTTTGACTGCGGAGCTGCGGTAAAGGGAATGTAAATCACAGTCTGCACTCGGAGAAACTTGAGTGGATTTGTTTTCGGACACGAGTTCGATTCTCGTCAGCTCCACCATTTACAAAACCGCATAACTACGCTGAAATACGTTAGTTATGCGGTTTTATTACGTTTTTAGATTTCAAAAAAGTGCATAGAAGAACATAAAAAAGTAAATGGTATGTAGTCAAGCTGTAGTCAATTTTGAGAAATTTGTCATTCTCAATCTCTCCTATATGTGATATT
Organism: bacterium; assembly: GCA_030536655.1. Lineage (GTDB taxonomy): Bacteria > Bacillota > Clostridia > UBA1381 > UBA1381 > UMGS1958. The sequence goes on from JAUNPN010000002.1 coordinate 37,640, forward strand.
GCACATCTCAATCCAATTACAAATTGTGTCAAAGACTAATTTAGTATTACCACAGTTACAGTGATTTTGCGCCTGCTCCTTATCGGTAAACAATCGGAAAGTCAGTGAACGCACATTTTTCATCATATTTATCTCTTTACCCACCATTTTGTAATTTATAAAATGGTCTTGATTTGCACCGAGAATTAAAATATCCTGTGTTATTTTATAAGCTATCGGAGTTAAATCATAAAGCATTAACTTTTTAGCATATTCGTAAGCGTCTTTTGCTTCGTAAGCATAGCAGCCGTGTTTTAATCCCCAATCAATGCTCGGCTCCTTTTTTGACGCTATTTTAAATATTGCATTTATGACAGCCCGGCATTTGAGCTTTATTAAAACATTTAACAGCTTTTGCACGGCTGTCGGCATATCGCCCATAATGATGTCCATAAAACAAGGAAATACAGACCACGCAACAACTCTTTTGATGCGTGTATCAAACGCGGCTGCGCGTGGTGCGAGATAGCCGCCGAGCGATGCGCCGATAACCGTTACATCATCTAAATTAAAATAATTTAATATCGTCTTGACTGGCTTTTCCCATTCGTGTGTGAAATGTTTGTTTTGTAATCGCACAACACCGCCTTGTCCCGGGCCTTCAAACATATATACCTCATAGCCATTTTCTCTCAAATAGAGCATAGGGAAGAAAAATTCTTCAAAATAGCTGTCATTGCCGCCGTGTAAAAGTATAATTCCTTTACTTTCGGTATTAGGTTTTACTCTCATAACAGGCAGACAGATATTTTCATAAGGAACACTGTATTTGGTAACAACAGGTGTATCGCCCGTGAAGAAATCCGCAAAATACTCATAAAACATATCAGTTGCGTATTTGTAATATTTCTTTTTATCGCTATCACCGTCATACATAAAAAATTCACTCATACGATAATATCCGATTGCATTTTCGATGCGGTGTTCAGACATCGCTTTATCACCAAGAGCAATAAGTTCGCGCTTCCAATCCTTGCTGTTATGTATTCTATGGGATATTTTTGCAACATCCTCATATCGTCCTCCGTCCCAATTTATAACCCTGTTTAGCTGAAAATCAAAATTTGAATTATCGTTTAATTGATACACGCCTGTTTTGAATTTGATTTTCGTGTTTATATCATATCTTTGTTCCATTGTCCCACCTCTTTATTTTATACACCGAAAACAAGCCATTGATTTAACAGTTTCAATATGCACCTTTGAATACATAGACTTTAACCGTTTTTCAAGACTATCTTTTGTTTCAAACGGCGGCGTTAAATAGCCCATTTTTGTGTAAAGTTTTGTAAGAAACAAATCCGTGCGCTTGCTTTCTCCCACAACGGCGAAGCAGCCGCACAAAATACCGTCATTTTTCAAAACACGATAAGTTTCGGAGTATGCTGCATCCTTATCGGGAAAAGCGTGGAAGCCGTTTAAGGATAAAACGATGTCAAAACTCTCATTGTCAAACGGCAGCTTGCCGACATCACCCTGCATAAATTTTATCTTTTCTATATTCATTTCATCAGCTCTATATTCAGCACGAGCCATCATTTCGGGGGAATAGTCAAGACAGACAATATCCGCTTTTTTGAGTTTTTTATACAGTGGCATTGTCAAAATTCCTGTTCCGACAGGCACTTCAAGTAATTTGCCGCAAAAATCCTCAGTAATCGGCGATAATGCTTTTTCAAGATATTCCTTATTTTCTTCCTTATTCATTCGCCATACAATACGGTTTACAAGCGAGCCTAAAAAAGTTGTGCTTGTTATCATTCCATCATAAAAATTGCTTTTGCCTAATTTTTTATATGATGATTTAGTATTACTCATATTAAATTCCTCCTTATAGTTAGCTATACCTAACTATATTTTACACCCGTTTACGCTTTTTGTCAATACAATACAAGAAGATATCACTTAAATTAATTTTTGTAAATAATTTGTAACAAATTCCATTCATCGACCAAACAATCAAGCATGATATTAGATATTAGTTTTTTGAGCCTGTTTCTGATTTGAAAAGCTTAATAAGATTTATAGCATATTTCCTTGCGATATTTAAATTAAACTGAACATTTTTATCTTGTGTGCGACAATGGTCTTCATCAAAATGAACATCAAGAAGCCGGTGCATTGTTTCGACAGACCATTCCATTCGGGTGTAAAATCCGTGCAATTTGAAAACGGCGGGTGTTTTGCCGACAGATGAATAACCGCCGTTACCGCGTCCGCCAATCCCGCCAAGTGTCCGATACACCAAGTTATGATATATTCCTAATTTTGGATATATCCGTTTTTTCTCCCCGTAATATTTAAAGCCCTCGCTATGGACTGCGCCATCGAGGGCTTTTCTGCGATTATTAACTTATGTTTCATTGTTTAAATATTCTACTTAAATTTTTGCATACAAAAACAGCGCCCAATTATGAGCGCTGTTTATTATAATTGTTGAATTGTTGTGATAGACAAACTGGAAGTTGTGCTACTGTAGCCCTATAATAAAGAGTACCAATGCCATAATCGTCAGAACAGTCCAGCCGATATATCTTCCTGCAATTTCCCAATCAGACGGATCTGCATGGTCGACATTGCGAATCTGAAATGCCAGATTCCAACGGAACAGCTCATCTGCAAACAAAATAGAAATTGTATTGAGAACGCAGATGAACACAGCTCCAAACAATGCAAACCATTCGCCCTTATGTGTTAGTTCGGGATCATTCATAAGCTCCAGTATAGTAGATGCAGATGGTTCTACGGGATCAATTACGTCCCCGTTTTCGTTCCTCTCGATTCCATCGCTGGTTACATAGGAAACTCCATAGTTATCTAAGGTTCCGTCCTCATTGTATAGCCAATATGAATCCCCGGTTTCCAAAACACCCCCACGAAACAAAATATCTTCTCCTTGACGAAGCTCCATACCAGTCATATATTCTGCCATTTCTTCGTCCCTCGGAATAGCTGTAGGATCTTCTTTTGCTGTATAAGGACCATAGGTTTTATCACCATGCTGAAACACAACGGTCCTATCCTTAGACACCGTAAAATGTGCCTGTTGCCCTTGGATTTTACCGGAATACACCGTATTGCCATTTTCTTGACTTGGGACAAGAATTGTGTCCTTATATTCAAATCCAACTTGTGAGATTGTCATAGGATAAACCACCGCAAATACCAGTGCCATAGCAATCATAAATATTAGGACACCTTTTTGATAGCGATTCAAACTTTTGATTTTTTCCATAGTCTCACCTTCCATTCAAATTCCGATTTATCTGTTCATATAATTTTACCATACTACAGCCTCACAATCAATAAATAAATTGTAAATTATCTTTACTCTATGTCGAACCTGTTAAACAATTCGCTATCCAGTTCCGTAATATCCTCGAATAATATCTCCGTGCCGTCTTGTAAAATGAGCTTGCGTTCGTAATTATCAAACTTCCGAACCGTTACGCATACTGTTACATATTCGCCGCCGGATTTCTTTTTATCGGGAACAAAATAGGTAACGGTTATCTCTGAATATTCATCGGCATACTCGCAAAGTATACGGAGTTTTTCATTTAAAACCGCTTTTGGCGTTTCGCATGTGCAAATACTTGACTCTGTTTGTATATCCGCCGCCGTGAAACCGTCCGGGATTTTCTTTGTTTTCATAAGTGTACTCCGTTTCATAATCCTAAAATATCCTTGTGATGTCCCACATCAAGCAATAAAATGATAATTCCATTATCATACTGCCACAATATCCGTATATCCATATTTACGCTCATTTCAAATATATTATCAAGTCCCTGTACTTTTTTTGTTCGCAGTGACGGATAAAACGGATTTTGAATAAGCAGCTGTAATTTCTGTGCAGCGGCTTTTTGCTCTTTAGGGGATAGTTTTTTAAGACTTTTTTCAAAGACCATTGTAAATTTCAACTTATACATTGTCTATATCTATCCCCATATCCGCAAACATATCATCTACATTTTTATAGGCTTTTTGATTTGCTGTATCGTTTTCTGACTCCTTTATCAGCCTTGCAATTTTTACAAGCTTATCTTTCGGGTACACTACAACAGGGCATAGGAAAATACCGCCGTCCTTTTCCGTAATATCAAATTTATCTCCTTCGGAAATACCCATCTTTTTGATAATCTCTGCCGGAATGGTAATCTGCGAACGTCCTCTTATTTCAGCCAACATATAATCACTCCTTGCTCTGATTTTCTGAATTTCTTACACTTATATTATATAATTCTTTTAGGAAAAAATCAAGTATTTTCAATAAAGAGTTTGTTAATTTTTATCATCATACTCAGACGCGTTCGCCAATCCTGCAAGGTGTCCGATACACCAAGTTATGATACATTTCTTATTTTGGATATATCCGTTTTTTTCGTAATATTTAAAGCCCTCAATATAGATCGCGCCATTGAGGGCTTTTCTGCGATTATTAACTTATGTTTCGTTTAAAAATTTTTCTTTCTGATTTTTTTTATTAAAAAATAGAGTCCACAGTAATGAGCGCTGTTTGTGTTATTATTTTGTTGTGGTTGATAAACTGGAATATGTATACCGTTTTTTTAATCCCACATATGCTGCTTGATTCTTTCATATTCTTTGGCACTAATATCTATTACTACGCCGTGTTTAAAATTATGGGAATATAAATTTCTCTTTAGCACAATTTAATTGCACGTTATCCAAAGCATTATAACAATATCTTTTGTTAGATAAAATAAAAGCTGTCCGGAAAATATTATTGCATGTTTTCCGGACAGCTTTCAAAAGAGGACGTAACAAAATCCGCATTTTTAAATCCTCTTTTTCTAAAGCAGGTGCAGGTGATCGCACCTCAAAAAATATATGAATGTAACTTGTTTTTTGTTTATTGTGATATGGTCATGCTGCCGGAATATGCTGCCGCCTTTGGCATTTGTTCGGGAAGGTTATTCCATACCATGATTTTATAGATATATGCTCCGGCCGGTATTGATGAAACATCAATTTCCGCTGTATTTTCACCGGCTGAGGCAAAGGATTTCTGTTCTGTCAGGACTTTTACCAGCATACCATTTGTGTTATAAATTGCAGCAATTACGGTTTCCTCGTCATTGTCACCGGTGATAACATTAAACTCAGGCTGTAATTTTTTTGTTTCCGTGTCGTACCGGCAATCGGTAATTTTAATGTCCATATCGGAATTTTCGGTAAGCTCATATACAGCTACAGTACCGCCCACCTCGCATGCAGCAAGAAGAAGCGCATTTCCTGTAGGGCTCTTTTCGGACGGGACAAATTTCAGACCTTCAGGAGAATCATCTGCTCCCAACTCTGCATCAAAATCACGGCTGTTAATATAATTTACATATTCAACATTTTCAGGGTCGGTAATGTCATAAACCATTACGCCGCCTATGCGTTCAAGCGTAACAAACGCATACGTTCTTCCGTCAATAGTTCCTGTTACCACGCTTTCGGGCTCTGGTCCCTTCTTATTGGAACGGTCATCTATGTCAAGGCTGTCGTTTGAGCAGTTGAAGTAATCGGGCAGATATTGTGCCGTCTTTGATTCAAAATCACTGCCGCTGTCATATACCTGCGTCAAACCGTTTTCTGTTACCTCAAATACTGTGAATGTGCGTGTGCCGAACAAATATGTTTTATCCGCTTCAAGTCCGTCATAATCTGTATTGTCAAGATATGTTACCTTTTTACCGGTTTCAGCACCGGATACAGAAGTAAGTTTTCCGCTGACTTCATTTGTATATTGATTCGGTTTTTCACCCCATTCACGGCTGTCGCCCTCGTTGGCTGTGATAATATATGTCTTGCCGTTTGCTTCGTAAGTGCTGATGCCGTCCGGCATACGAAGTCCCAGTACATTCTCATAATTATCGGGATTGTATGCTGTATCTCCCTTGTTAAGATCAACCTTTACATCTCCGAAATCAACTGTTCCGAGCGGGTATACTCCCGTAAATGCTTTGCCTGCAATATCAAGCACCGCAACAGCGTTAGCTTCCTGCAATGTAATGTATGCCTTGCTGTTGTCTGCCGCAATATATTCCGGCTCAAGCTCCGCTGCCGGCTCTGCGCCTTTCTTAAGTACTACACCCGCTGCCGCAAGAGTGTCATGGCTGAAAGCATCAAAGCTGATTGTTGAAGGCGTAAGTGTTGATGTGTCAATTATTGTAACACTTCCTTTCGGGTCAATCGCGGGAGCGGTATAACCTTCTCTCGGCTCACCCTCATCTGCTGTAAGAATATGCGCTCCGTCCGGTGTGAAGGTTACCATATCAGGCTGCACGCCTGTTTCGATCGTAGCTTCAAATGTAAGCGTGCCGTCATCGTTGCAGGTAAACAGCGCAACACGTCCCTTGTCGCTGTAGCTTTCAGCCTGTACAGCTGCTGCAAGCCTTGTGCCGTCCGGTGAAATGGCTAAGGATGTCATATCTCCGTATATAAAGGTTTCATCATTTACAAGTGATTTTACATCAATATCATTGCCGTCAAGTAAGTCGATCTTTTCGGTATCCTCAAGCTTTTTAAGCGGAATCGCGCTTAAAATCCCTGCCTGACCATTGATTGCATATGCCCAGCCTGTTTCCGCATTGTAATCCACGATTTCCATAACACCGCCGTCGGCATTGGTCATGCCTGAATCATAGCGCGCAAGCTGTGTAAGCTTAAGGGCGGCACTGCCGTTTTCAAAGCCTTCACTCTGTTCTCCGCCGTCCTTGTTTTTTGTTACAGTGAATGCGTCAACCTGTTTTGAAGCCGGATTTTCACTGTCACCGTCAAGGTTGTATGCCTTTGCCGATATTGTGTCGCCGGTTACATCAAACATGACATAGCAGGGACTGTATTCCTGATTATATTCCTGATTTCCTATCGGAAGATAATCTGCCTGATTGTCTGCGGCAGCTCCTTTCAGATATGCCTGAGAACCCCTTTCGCCGTTTGCGAGCAGCGGATAGTCAATGTTATTTTCCTTGTCAACCTTTTCAAACGGTGTATAGTACTGCATATCACTTGCACAGTTGCCTGTGATATATATTGTACCTTCCGGGTCGTTTATGATGTCAAGACGTTCGCTCACTCTTTCACCGCTGCCGTTTAAAACATAGCTTCGGGAATATACGTGATCATGACCGCCGAGAACAAAATCAACGTCAAAATCCTCCATAAGCTGTTCAAAGCCTGCGTCAACGTAATTTTCTATATCGGAGTCGGCGGCGTGCTTTGCCACAGTCTGCGTGGATTTATGGTGCGTTACCACTATCCAATTGTACTGCCCATTATAATCCTCCGTTGCGGCACTAAGCGTTTTGCGGAAATTTTCTACAATTCCGACAGCTTCGTTTTCGGCTTTTGCGCTTTCAAGCTCTGTATTCTCACCGTCAAGCGCATCATTGCCGCCCGGATAGGCTCCTGTATTCAAGGTTACGAAAAGCACGTTATTATACAGGTAATAATAATTTCCCTCGGTTTCCATTTCACGCCGTTCAACGTAGTCATATCTGCCGTCAGCGTCAGGTATTACGCCTTTTTCATTTTTAGCACTGCTGATTTCCTCCGCTGTTGCCGCAGTATAGTTACCGTGGCTGAGGCTTGAGCCGTTGTTCTGACCGCGGAATGTGGTCTTTACTTCGGTAAGTGTCTTTGGGTCATCTGAAGCATCAGCACTTATTTTCATTTCGTTGGGAAGATTGAAATGGTCACGGAACATATAGTGGCGGTCGTGATTGCCTACAGCCGGTGCATATGCGATTGAAGCCATTTCAGCAGGCGCAAAAAACGCGTCATACTCGCTCTTTTTGCCCCAGCTCTGGTCCTCTACCTGATCACCTGCTGATACAATAAGAGTTGCACCTTCATCCGCAATTTTTTTCATCATAGCCTGCCAACCGGTTTGATTTGTGCCGTCTGACGGATTCCAGCCATTGCTGTTGCTTTCGCCGTTTTCCTTAATCTGCGGGTCGCTTGTAAATGCGAAACGGAAGGAATCGCTTTTCGGTGTCTTGTAGGTGTAATCCTCCGTCCAGCTTTCGCCGTTGTCGTTTGAGAGCTTGTATGTGTACACCGTGTCGGGCTTAAGACTGTCTATTGTCGCCTTGCACACGACATAACCCGCATATGGATCAGACGCGGAGTCCTTTCCCGTAGGAATCGTCGTGTCGCTTACGCTTGCCGCGTATTCGACTCCATCCATGCTGATTTTCGGTATGACACTGTCAGGCTCTCCCTCCGCATACCATGTTACATTGACGGATTCCTCCGTTGCGCCCGGTTGCAGCGTAAGGCTGCTTACAGCCACGGTTGTCTGCGCATATACAGACGGGAATGCTCCCGCCGTCATGGCGGCAGCAATCATCAAAGCCGCTGCTTGTTTCTTATTCATGCTGTTTTATCTCCTTTCATGAACGTAAATTTTTCGGATTTCTCCGAATGTGAAAATTATTTTCACAAATTAATTATAACACATTTTTAAATTTTTGCTATCGTATTTAGGTAAAATATATTTTAAGTCTGTGTAAAGCAAAACAAGTGAGCCTCAGCAAGCCGTAATGAGTTTATATTTAATTCGCTTCTTTTTCCGTATTCTGCGATATTTTTCCGCAATAATATTATACTGTACCGCAGCTTTGCCGTACTGCCCTGATGAGTTAAATTTTGAGTTAAGCCTTTGTAAAATTAACAAACATTTTACTTATGTTTTACGTAATATTGGTATCAGAATTTAGATCTGTGTGATAAAATAAATTTGAATTGAAGCTATCCGCAAAGGCGGAAGATTCATTAAAATCATTTTATTGGAGTGAATATTCTGAAAATTAAAATAAACAAAAGACAATTGATACTACAATGAATACCATGCGCAGTTATTGCAGTTGGATTGATTTTAATGGGTATTTGGCTGCATATTCCGAATGAGGATAGTGTGCCGACCGCAGTCAGTCAGATTATATATATTCCGGCAAGAGTTGAGGCAATTATCAGTGATAATACTGAGGAAGACTATGAACATTATGAAGGTCAGCGTCAAGGCTCGCAGGAATTGGAGGTAAAGCTTCTGTCAGGCGAACACAAAGGAGAGGTACTCTCTATGACTAACTATCTGGGCGCGCTGTTTAATGTTGATGTTAAGAAGGATGATCGTGTGATAGTCCGGCTCCATACAAATGAGGATGGCTCCTATTATGTTTCAATGTATAACTATGACAGAGGGGTTATAATGGGAATCGTTCTGCTTTTATTTGTGGCTGTTCTGGTGGTGCTTGGAGGGAAAAAAGGAGCGCGGGCATTAGCGGGACTGGCGCTTACACTGCTTTGTATATGGCAGCTTCTGATTCCCGGACTGATTCGGGGATTTTCGGCTTTACCATATACCATATTTTTGGTAGCTGTTGTTACGATAGCAAGTCTTATATTACTAAACGGATTTTCTCCCAAAACCTTATGCGCTGCTGTAGGCTGTATCGGCGGAGTCACTATTGCGGCTATGGTGCGGGAATTGTCGGGGTTATTGCACCTTTGAACGGCTTTCAGATGACAGAAGCTGAGGATCTGCTGCTTTACGGCGCGGAGCTGAACCGTATATCTGCAATTGAAGGCTATGTAACAAGCGGAACAGCAGATAAGAATACGACATTCTTCGATGCTGTTTATGTACAGGACAAAACCGGTGGAATCACAGTATTCCCATATTCTCAAACCGGTCTTGAAATAGGCACAAAGGTGCGTATTACAGGTTATACGGATGAATATCAGGGAGACAAAGAAATACAGATTCTCTCTGTTGAAATTCTGGATGACGATCCGTACAGCTATGAACCGAAACTGCTGACTACGGCGCAGGCAACGGATTATGACACATACGGCGGACAGTTAGTCAAGGTTTCGGGAACTGCGAGTGATATTATCAAAGAAAACGGAGTTGTTTCGCAGTTTAAGGTTATAGACAGATCAGGCATTGCAGCAACAGTATTTATTGATGGATACATAACCAATGCAAGCGGTGTAAACGATATAGGGAATTGGCTCATTGACGGAACAGAGGTTGAAGCTGCGGGTCTGCTTTATAAGCACCCGGAGGGCGGTTCGGACGTGTCAGTACCGGTATTGTGTGTGCGTAACTGCGATGAAATAATCTCTGATGGCTCTCCGTCAGACCGCGCTTATACATTAACATACGATAACGGTGCAGTAACCGTAACCGGGTCTGAGGCTGTTGCATGAGAATATGTGCTGATAGAGGCGGTCTATAACGATGACGGCAGCTTGAATAAGTTAATTACATATCCTGTAACGACTGTTAATACTCCTATACAGGTCAGCACTGACTTTAATGACGGAAATGTTAAATTCATGCTTTGGAACAGCTTGAAAGGAATGACACCAATGGCTGACGCGGTGGGAATAAAATGATTATTTTGGATGCGGCAGAATGTGTGCAAAAATAGAACCATGAAATGACCTGTTTCCCCTATGTCATTTCAGCTTAATGATAACAGCCCTATTCAACGTTGAACAGGGCTGTTGTTGTATGATGGGAATGTTGTAAATCAGTACTGCGACTCTGATGACTTGGGTATGCGGAAAAAGAGGGTGTAACAAAATCCGCATCTTTGCTATACCCTCTTATACGTAAAGCGAGTGTAAAGGAAGCACAGACTGAGCAATGCTTTCTAAATTATTTTGCGTTGCAAGTTGCAATATGTGCATTTACATAGAATTAACATGACATTTACATTGTCTTGATAGCTATAAAAAAAATAAAGTGTTATACTATAAATAAGGCATCGGTAATAAGGCAGAGCCGGCTGGGTTACCCACACGCATGGTGCAGATAACTCTATAATGATAAAACAATTAAGATATATATGTTTATATATAAAATCAAATCTATTAAAAAAAGAAGAAATTGAACGTATATCGTTCAAAAAAAGAGATAGGAGAAATTAATGATGAAGGAAGTATTACAAACAATATTCGGACTGCTTGGAGGACTGGCAGTTTTCATATTCGGAATGAATATGATGAGTGAATGTCTGCAAAAGGTGGCAGGGGAAAAGATGAAGAAAATTCTTGCCCTGCTCACCAAAAATCCTGTTCTTGGCGTTATAGCAGGAGCGCTTACAACAGCGGTATTGCAGAGCAGCAGCGCAACAACGGTTATGGCGATTGGCTTCGTAAGCGCGGGACTTATGACGCTTCCCCAGGCAATATCAATAATCCTCGGTGCGAATATCGGTACTACGATAACAGCGCAGATTATTGCTTTTAAAATCACTGATTACATATATGCTTTTATATTTGTAGGTTTCATTATATATTTTCTTGCAAAATCAGAAAAGCTTAAAAATATCGGTCAGACACTTTTTGCATTCGGCCTTTTGTTCTTAGGAATTGAAACGATGGGCAGTGTCATGAAGCCTCTTGCGTCAAGCCCTGTATTTACAGATATGATTGCAAAGGTTGCCGGTATTCCTGTGCTTGGAGTGGCTGTAGGAACTCTTATGACTTTGGTTGTACAGAGCAGCAGTGCGACTATTGCGGTTTTGCAAAACTTTGCGTCACAGGCGGGCGCAGACGGAGTTACAAGTATTCTCGGACTTACGGGCGCAATTCCTATTCTGCTCGGTGACAATATCGGTACAACAATCACAGCACTGCTTGCAAGTGTAGGTCAGCCGAAAAACGCAAAACGAACGGCTGTTGCACATTGTATTTTTAATATTTCGGGCTGTCTGCTGTTCATATGGTTTATACCGTTCTTTGCCGAATTCATTCGATGGATTTCACCGAAGGGACCCGAAATAGAGGTTATCTCGCGTCAGATTGCAAACGCTCATACTACATTCAATGTGGTTATGACGCTTATATGGATGCCGCTTATATGGCTGATGGTGAAAATTGTAATGAAGCTTATTCCTGACCAAAAATACGGTGAAAAAGATACAAACAAGCCTATATATCTTGATGATAAGCTGATATCACAGCCTGCCGCAGCACTTCACCTTGTATCGAAGGAGATCATACACTGCGGTGATATTGTTGGTGAAATCCTGCTTGATACGATAGATGCTGTTAAAGAGGGCGGAAAGAAACAGCTTGAATTAATTGTGGAAAAAGTGGCTGTTGCACGAAGTCTGAATGACGATATTACGGAGTACCTTGCCGAGCTGTTCGCATCAGGTGTGCTTACAGAGGAACAGGCAACTCAAACGGCAGGCATAATGCACGTTCTTAGCGATATTGACCGCATAGGCTCATTGAACAGCGAAATTGCCGATAATCTGAAAGCAAACATGGAGCGCAAAAAGAAATATTCAAAGGATGCACTGAAAAATCTGCAAAACGCGCTTTCCATGATTGAAGAAATGTATTCGGGAGCACTTCATATTATGAAAAATGAACCCGGCATAACGGATATTCTGAACAAGAAGGAAAACGTCCTTGACATTGATATAGATATGCGGAAGGGGCATATGAAGCGTGTCGCCAAGGGTAAATGTGACGCTAATCTTACTGCGTCCTTTAATAGTATTCTTCACATCATTGACCGTATGGGCAATAACTGTGTGAATATTGCAGAAGCGGTAACAGGTCCTGTCAGCTTTGACTATTTCACAAGTCTGGATAAACAATAATATATGAAATACATTTTAAACAGACGCTTGTCAGCAGTTGAGGGAAACTGCATAAATCCGGGTGAAACTATTGTTGAGATAATATATTCGGATGAATATGATAAAAGATACAGGAACGAGTATCATCATGAGGTGCTTATGGAAAACCTGAAAAGCATACAGTATTGCAAGGTGGAAATGCTCAGAAACTGTATAATAGGCACTCTGCTTATACCTGATAAGGATAACCTTACAGACGGCGAATTTGGATTGGGATTTTACATACATAAAAATCATCTTGTTTTTATAGACGATACCATGAAAATGAAGGCGGTGCTTGAAAATCTTCCGGAAATCAAGTCGCCCGAAAATACACCTGCGGCAAGATTTTTCCTTGAATTTCTGGAATATATAGTCAAGGACGATGTAATATTTCTTCAGAAGTATGAGGATAAGCTGGTGGCGATCGAGGAAGAGCTTCTGGATAATGATATTGATGATTTTCACAGGGAGATACTTAAATGCCGCAGGGAAATACTCGTGCTTAACTCCTACTATCAGCAGCTTATGGACATGGCAGAAAGCATGAGCGAGAACAAGAATTATATTTTCAATCACGAGGACTGCCGCCTTTTCAACGTGTATGAGGAACGTGTTGAGCGTATGTATGACAACACAAAGCTTCTGCGCGAATATACAATTCAGATGCGTGAAATGTATCAGTCACAGATAGATATATCGCAGAATCAGACGATGAAGGTGCTGACGGTATTGACGGCAATATTTTCGCCGCTTACACTTATAACGGGTTGGTATGGGATGAATTTCAGCGTCATGCCCGAAACAGCATGGAAATACGGCTATTTACTTGCCGTGGTGATCTGCATTATAGCCGTGACAGCGGAAATTATATATTTTAAAAAGAAAAAATGGTTTGATTGACGGATGGTTTGATTGATGAATAGATTTTTGCAGTTTATAAAAAGATTAATAAAATATAGAGCATTAATGGGCAGACCCGCTCATGAAGAAAAAATGCCCGATATACAAAATAAAGGAGAGATTTTTAATATGTCACAGAGTTATTATCGTAACAGGGAGCTTTCATGGCTGGATTTTGACAAGAGAGTTTTAGAGGAGGCGCAGGATCTGAACAATCCGCTTTGCGAACGCATGACCTTTGCTTCTATTTTCAAGAGCAATCTGGATGAGTTCTTTATGGTACGTTTCGGTATGCTGCATGACAGTATGCTGTTTTCAAAAAATCCGAGAGAAAATAAAACAAATATGACGGCAAGCGAACAGATTGATGCTGTTCTTGATAAGACGAGAGAGCTGACTGCTGAGTGTGACAAGACCTTTGCGGACATTATGACTGACGCGGAAAAGCAGGGTATTAAGCTTGTGAATTTCAAAAGCCTTACAGAAGAACAGGCAATGGCTGTGGAGGATTACTTCAACAAAGAAATAAAGCCGCTTCTGTCGCCGCAGATTGTCGGCAAAAGACACCCGTTTCCGTTTTTAAAAAATAAGGAAATATATGTGCTGGTAACGCTTAAAACAAAAAATAACAATGAAAAAATAGGTATTGTTCCATGCGGCAGCAATGTTTTTAAGCGTCTTATTCCAATTAACGGCATAGACGGAGTTTTCATGCTTGCGGAGGAATTAATTCTGCATTATGCGGCTAAGGTGTTTGATAAATATAAAGTCAAAGAAAAAACCTTGATGCGCATAATCAGAAATGCCGATATTGATACGGAGGACGCTTATAATGATGAAGAAAATTACCGCGATATGATGGAGCGCATCATAAAACAGCGCAAAAAGCTTTGTCCGATTAAGCTTGAGCTTTCAAGAAAAATAGACGACAGCACCGTAAAAGCAATGAGCGCAAATCTTGACCTTACAGCAGACAGAGTGTTCTATTCCTCAATCCCGCTTGATTTGTCATTTGTGTTTGATTTGCAGAATTATCTCAGTGACAAAAAGGAGCTGTTCTATTCTCCGAGAGTTCCGCAGAAAACTCCTTTTGCGGATAATAAGGAAAGTATGATTGCGCAGATCAAGAAAAATGATATACTTCTTTCATATCCGTATGAGAGCATGAAGCCGTTTTTCAGACTTCTGAGTGAAGCGGCAAATGACGATGCTGTCGTATCTATAAAAATGACATTGTACCGTGTGGCAAAGTATTCAAAGATAGTGGAAACGCTTATTGAAGCGGCGGAAAACGGCAAGGAGGTTGTCGTTCTTGTTGAGCTGCGCGCAAGATTTGATGAGGAAAATAATATAGAATGGTCAAAACGCCTTGAGGAAGCAGGCTGTAGAATTATATACGGTCTTGAACATCTGAAGGTACATTCCAAGCTGTGTCTGATAACAAGGAAAGAAAACAACTCGATAGAATATATTACACAAATCGGTACGGGAAATTATAACGAAAAAACCTCAAAGCAGTACACAGATTATTCTTTAATGACTGCGTCTGCGGATATCGGCATGGAGGCTGCTAATGTCCTGAACGAGCTTGCTATGGGGCAGGTTGTAGAGCGTACAAAGCATTTGCTTGTCGCACCTAAGTGCTTACAGAATAAAATCCTCGCAATGATTGATGAAGAAATCGCAAAGGCAAAGGAAAATAAGCCTGCCTATATCGGCGCAAAGATAAATTCGCTTACTGATAAAAAGATTATTGACCGACTTGTCGAAGCATCACAGGCAGGAGTGAAAACAGAATTGATAGTAAGAGGTATATGCTGTCTTATTCCGGGTGTTCAGGGTTACACGGATAATATCACCGTAATAAGCATTGTCGGAAGATACCTTGAACATTCAAGAATTTACATATTCGGAGCGGAGCCGGATTGTAAGGTATATATAAGCTCCGCGGACTACATGACGAGAAATACGCTCCACCGTGTAGAGGTAGGTGTGCCTGTTTATGATGAAAGACTGAAAATACAGGTGCTTGAAATGTTTAATATAATGCTGGACGATAATGTAAAAGCAAGGCGTCAGATGCCTGATTCAACATATGTCAAGCTTCATTCCGATAACGCCCCGCTGAACTCGCAGGAGTATTTCTATAATAAAGCATATAAAAATGCACCTCAATCTAAAAACTGATATATCTCAGAGGAACTCATATGCAGGAATACGAAGTTCAATCAATAGAATTTAAAATAAAATCGGTATACCCCATGCTTCGAAAATCTGAAAAGAAGGTTGCCGATTATATTTTGCGCAATAAAAAGAAGGTTTCAAAAATGACAATGCGCTCTCCGGCGGAAAAAACAGAGGTAAGCCGGCCTACAATTATGCGCATCTTGAAAGTTCGGGTTCAGGTTCGATTAAAAAGGTGCGTTTGGGTGAGGTTCCTATTGCGTTTGGTTTAAGACATTAAGGAACCACTGATTAATTAACGCCTAACGGCTTAGCACGCATTGAACTTGCATATTTTCCGTCATATCATACAAAAATCTCTCGACATACGCGAGTATGCCTTCGATCTTTTTATATAATCTGACGAAAAATCTGACTGTGTTCACTGCGTACTATATTTAATCAGTGCTTCCTTAAAAATTTGAAAATGCAGTCCTCTGAGATCGATGTTATCAAATCGAATGTGGATATGATTTTAAATATGCCTAAAGAAATGGTTAAACAAGAAGAAAAGGAATTATAAAGAACGGAGTTATCGGCTTGATAACTCCGTTCTCTACATAGTTTATTCCGCAACAACGCTGATTCTCTGCTGAATGTGATTGCCGTTTACGATTTCATCAACCATTGCTATGGCATAGTCCGCATAGCTGATTACACTTTCGCCCTTGCCGTTCAATACAAATTCCTCGCCGCCTAAGATATACTTGCCTGTTTTTGTGCCGTCCGCCTGAAAATCTGCGGCAGGACTTATATATGTCCACTTGACGTCATTGCGCTCTCTCAGCTCGCCGAGAGCCTTTGCCATTGCAGCAGCAAGAGGCTTGAACGCGTCCGGGAAATTCTCGCCGTCCGAAACTGTCAATGTGTGTTCGGGATTTACATACAAGCTGCCTGCGCCGCCGACTACAAGAAGTCTTGTGTCTGAACCGGACAGAGCGTTGCACAATACCTTTAATGATGTGCTGTGCTGCGGAAGTGTTTCCGGCGTCCATGCGCCGAATGCGTCAACTACCGCGTCAAAGCCCTTTAAATCCTCTGATGTAAGTTCAAACAAATCCTTAACGATTGCCTTATCCGCCGCGCTTTTATTCTCGCCGCGCACCACTGCCGTTACGTCAAGACCTCTGCCGATTGCTTCCTCTACGATTAACTTTCCTTCTTTTCCGTTTGCACAAATTACTGCTATTTTCATTTTGATTACCTCCATAAAATTAAATTTTAATATATTTTATATTCGGCATTTGCCGATTATTTACTTAAAACTTGCCGTTTTCGTTTGCCCATTCGCTCTTGTCAGGAATAGTTTCGATAATATCCCAATGTTCTATAATTTTACCGTTTTCAATTCTCCACATATCATAGAATGCTGTCGGTGCGCCGCCGAGAGTTCCCTCGCTGACCGCAAGAACAAAGTTGCCCTGACCTACAATAATCGGTGTATCGGTATAAATCATTTCGATACCCTGTTCTGCATATGCCGCGAGAGCTGCACCCAGACCGTCAAGACCGTCTGCTATGCCTGTGTTATGCTGAATATACTCGTTTCCGTTGAAATACGAGGTCAGATTGTCGGGATTTTCACCTACAAGAACGTCTTTTATAAAGTTTGCTGCAATCTGTTTATTTTCCTCTGTCTTGTCAAGTTCCTTAAATTCTGTCGCACCGTCAATCTGTGTGCGCCCGCTTGGATTAGGCTCTGCCTTTGACGCTAAGTTATCCCAATGCTCTGCGATTTTACCGTTTTCAAATCGGAATATGTCAAAAGCTACCTGCTCTCCTGCGCCCGCAAAGTTATATACTGTTTGCAGGAATACATAATCACCGTCGGCAAATGCGCGGACATTATTTACCGTCGTTTTAACCGGAGCTGACGCGAGATACTCAACCGAGCCTACAAACGCGTCCCGTCCTGTTCCGTATGCGAGATTGTGCTGAATGTAGTTCTCTGTCAAGAGATTTTTCGCAACATTTGTATCGCCGCTTGCAAAGCTGCCGATTAAATCAAGAGCTTTCTTTGTGTTAGTGGTTACGCTTGCTGTCTTTGCCGCTTCGTCCCAATCAACGTCATAGCCGACTGTTTCGGAAATAAATCTGAAAGGAACAAGGGTTCTGTCATTCTTGATATGAGTTGCATTGTCGAGTTTGACATTCTTTGTTTCCTTATTCTTTGTCACTGCTACGGTGTCTGAACCGACAACGAATTTTAGGTTTACATTATTGCAGTCGATAACTACCGTCGAGCTTTCGTTGATGTAGTCAACCGTTGCGTCGATATTTTCAAATACACCTCTTACGGGAACATAAGTCTTTCCGTCAACAATTTCGGGGGTTACGTCCTCAAAGGCTACCGTTGTGCCATCAACCGTTACATTTATATTCGTGTCTGCCATAACATTTACTGCTCCGCTTGCGAGCAATGCCGCTGTTAATAATATGCTTAATGTTCTCTTTTTCATTGTCATTGTCCTCCTTAGGAAAATCTTTTTGGCTGAGATGCCGTCCGCTCATCTCCTTACCTTGTGATTACATTATAGCACCGCTCTGAATGCTTGTAAAGTACGCACTTTTTTGTGCTGTAGTTACCTGTTGGTGACTTTTGGGCGGTTTCTGAATGGTAACTTTTGCGTATCTATGAGGTTTAAAGCCAATAAAATTTTTTCAAAAATTTTTTCAAAAAAATTTAAAAAACGCTGTACTCCAAAACAGAATACAGCGTTAAAAATAGGCTTGCAAAATTCAGCAAGGAAAATCTAATTTTAAGGCAGTATGTGTGTTTATATTGGATAGGCGGGTTTTGCGAGTTATCAAATGTATTTTATAAATAATTTTCAAAAAGTCTTGACATTAGTACAGTTTTGGACTATAATATAATTAGTACGGAAGCAGACTAATATTAAGGAGGAGTAACTATGATAGAAAATAATGCTTTTATGGAACAGTTAAACCAATTCTATACTTTGTGACAAGAATACAACTATGTATATGAGGAGTGGGCAAAAGCGCAAGGGTTATCCGTCAACAGCCTGTTAATTTTATATGCTATTTATGAAGATGGAGAGGATTGCACACAAAAGAAAATAAGTCAAAAATGGCTGATACCCAAGCAAACCACCAATATGGTATTGAAAGACTTTGAACAAAAAGGGTTTGTTGAATTGTCCCCTATGTCAGAGGACAAAAGAAATAAAGTTATTTGTTTTACAGCGACAGGAAAAGAATATGCAGACACAATCATTTCCAAGCTACGAAAAGTGGAATTGTTTGTAATAGAGAAAATGGGAATTGAGCGTATGAAGCAGTTAAATGACAGTACGGCTTTATTTGTAGAGCTTTTTCGTAAAGCGGGAGGTAAACAAGATAATGAAACAAATGCGTGATATAAAAACTTTCTTTCGGTATGTTATCCCATCTGTGTTATCCTTTGCATTATCAGGAGTGTATGCAATCGTAGACGGGTACTTTGTCGGAAACAGTATGGGGGATATTGGTCTGTCGGCAGTTAATATCGCTTATCCCATTGTCGCTGTTATTCAGGCATTGGGTACGGGAATAGGTATGGGCGGCGCTATTTACTATTCTATCAATAAAGCAGAGGGAAAGGAAAAAGAAGCCGGAGAATTTACAGCAGGCGCCTTGTGGGTGTTAATTATTGCAAGCGCAATATTAACGTTTTCAATATTCTTTCTGAACAATCCGCTTTTACGGTTATTAGGAGCAGAGGGCAGTCTGCTTTCTTTGGGGGAGGAATATATTGCTATTATTGCCTTGGGTGCAGGTCTACAAATTATCGGTACAGGACTAATTCCGTTTATACGTAATCACGGCGGTTCATTTTATGCTATGTTTGCTATGGTTGCAGGATTTATAACAAATATTATACTTGATTATCTGTTTGTGTGGGTGCTTGGACAGGGTGTTGAAGGTGCAGCGAGGGCTACTGTAATCGGTCAAGGTATTACTATGCTGATTGCATTGATTTATTTACTGCACAAAAAAACAGTTTACACTGCGTATCCCGTTTTCAAAAATTGGAAAAGTATATGCTTCTATTTTTAAAATAGGAATCGCGCCTTTTGGGCTTGCGATGACGCCAAATATTTCATTGATAATTATAAACAGTTTTTCTATATCATACGGCGGCGAATCGACAATCGCCACTTATGCGTGTATTGGTTATATCATTTGTATTATATATTTGATTTTACAGGGTGTCGGCGATGGAAGCCAGCCGCTAATCAGTAAATATTACGGCGAAAGAAATTTTGATAATATGAAAAATATACGGAAATTGGCATGCGGTTTTGCCTTGCTGCTATCTTTAATTGGCTGTGCGGTTATGTATATAACAAGAGAAAAACTTGGAATATTATTCGGAGCATCAAGCGAAGTAAATACGGAGATTTCAAAAATAATACCGATATTTTTGATGTCAGTTCCCTTTGTTGCAATAAACCGTATTACAACCGCAAGTTTTTATGCAACGGAAAAAAGCGCATTTTCTTATATTCTAACATTTATAGAGCCATTTTTGATGTTGGTTTTAATGCTTATTCTGCCACCGTTATTCGGCGGTCAGATTATGATTTGGTGGAGTACAGTATTTGCAAGAATTTTATCTGCTATCTTAGCCTTAATTCTGAAACAGCGTGTTGATAAAGGAGAAATGACATTATGCAGCACTTAAAATTACAATGGTTAGTTTCAAATTGATACATAGACGATAATATACCGGAGTGGGCGCGTGAAAGCGTACAGTGGTGCGTGGACAAGGGCATTATCAAGGGCACAGGAGAAGGACTGGGACTTGATGATAAGGATTTGAAGTATTGCGTGGTACTGCACCGTACCGCACGTGTTACAGCTAAAATTTGCGGCGGCGTTGAGCTTTAAAAACGGTAAAATATGCACTGTTTGTCGGATGGTGTCGAAACATGTATGACGATTTTTCTTGCATTTTTGGGAAAAGTGATGTATAATAAGTGCATAAGGTTAAATGATTTACATTCTTGTTATGGAATTGTCAAGATTTGTGCAGTCAAAAAAACACCCAAAATTTCTTCCCATTAATTGTGCAGTTTGCTGATTTCAATTGCTGTAACATCTTACCACGCATTTTCGGAATACTGTCAAGGTCACCGAAGGTGCTTGTATTAACCTTGACAGTATTTTGAAAATGTATATACTGTCTGTCAGCGATTGAAATCCTCCTATGCTGCCAATACTATTTTAGCCTCATACTGTTCCCGATACTGTACCGGCGACAAGCCTTCCGGATTAGAAGTGTGAATTCTTAATCTGTTATAGTAGACAACTATGTACCGGAATATTACAGTCTTCACCTCATCGCGCGTCATCTTATATGTTGGAATACGATATATTTTTTCCTTTTTCAATGTCGCAAAGAAGCTTTCCATCCTTGCGTTGTCAAAACAATGGCCTGTGCCGCTTAAGCTTTGTACTATTCCATTCTTTTTCAATTCCTCTCTGAATTCAGCGCTCGTGTATTGACTTCCCCTATCCGAATGCAAAATGACATTTTGCAAATTGCCAAACTTTTCAGTGACTTGTCTTACAGTATCTATGCACAGTTCTTTTTTCATATTGTCACGCATTTCAAATGCGACAATCTCGCCGTTAAAGCAATCCAGAATTGCGGATAGATACAGTTTTCCGTCAGAACAAGGTATCTCTGTAATATCAGTAAGAAGCTTTGTCATCGGCTCATTCGCCTTAAAGTTTCTCTTGATAAGATTCTCTTTTTCTTGAACTTCGGTTGTGGCCTTTGTTATGCTGTGTGGTTTTCGGCACTTGTGAATATATCCGCCCGCTTTCATAGCTCTATATACAGTTCTTTCGCTAACATTAACACTCCTCTGTGTTAACGCTGTGTGCATCCTGCGCGAACCGTAATTGTCGTTATCCGGATGCTCATCAAGAATTTTTCTAATTTAGACCAGAAGAAGCTGTTGTTTTGTAGGCTTATCCCGATGCTTTAACCAACGATAGTAACCGGATTCGCTGATTCGCAATGCTGCGCACATTGCTTTTACAGAATACTGTTCCCTATATTGAAACACAAACAAATGACGTTCGGCAGTCTTTACCTCTTCCGGTCTTCTGCGAAAAAACCGAGAGCATCCTTTAATATATCATTAGCACGCCTCAGTTCAGCGTTTTCTTTTTCAAGCTCCTTTATCCGACGTGTTGTTTCAGCATCACCCGATTTTTCGCTTGATTGCTTTATCTTTCGCTGCTTACGCCAGTCTGAGAGAGTATTGTAGCGTAAACCTAATTGAGAGGCAGCTTTCTTGATTCCTATTTCATCAGAGAGTTTTAACGCTTGTTCTTTAAATTCCTTATTGTACCTTGTCATAATGTTACACCCTACTTTCTGTTATTTATTATATCACTTTTTTGGGTGTTTGTCGACTCTATTTATATTATACTATTCCAGTTCCTTAATGTATCGACAAAGTATAATAGTAACAGTGTGAATTGTTATCAAGTTTACCGTAAATTTTAGAATAAAAAAGACATACCAAATCTTTGATATGTCTTGATGAATAAATTCTTAGTTATATATTGTTCGTTCCTGACTAATTTTTATATGTTTCTATGTGCTTTTTTTTTGTGTTTGTTTTTGCGGGCTGAAAAGACAAGAAAAAGCCCATAACTATGCGATTTTCTCGATAACTACGGGCTTTTAAAATTGGCAGGGGTACAAGGACTCGAACCTTGGGCACGCGGTTTTGGAGACCGCTGCTCTACCAACTGAGCTACACCCCTATTTAGCACTTCCAACCAAAGTACTTATACAGTATAACATATTTATAGTATTTTGTCAAGTGATTTTTTGAATTTTTTTTACCGCTTTAGACGTAAAAGGTTGCTATTAAGGTATCAGAGGGAGCCGGAACATAACAATACGCGTAATATCTTATTTATAATAAGTGTAAATTCTATTACAAAAATACTATGTTTTTTGCGTTACATGTGCCGAAATTCTTGATTTTTTATTTTTGTGAATTTTTCAGAACTTCGGGAATGCATATTTTAAGGCATTCTTACGTGAATAGCAACTATAAAAGAATTGTCCGGCAGATTTTATACAAAAAAGAACAATAAAAATAATATTTATAAACAAAATTCTGTTATTTTATATGATAAATCTTGCGTAATTATAGGAAACATGCTATAATTATAATATGATGTTTTGTGCGTACAGCAAGGGAAGGACAGTATATATAGATTAGAATATTGATGGAGAGTATTGTGATGAAGGCGAATTACGGAATGTGCACAATTGATATGGTATATGACAGCCGTATTATTGATGTCGATGAAGGCTTTACTAAGATGCTGGGTTATAAAAAAGCAGATTTGGCAAGCAGCGGTATAACATATCGATCGCTTATGGTTCAGGATAAAAATGATGAAGGATTTAAAAGTCTCACAGATAACACTATTAATAACGGTATGGCGTGCGTAGAGCATTTTATACGCAGAAAGGACGGAAGTGTAATTAATGTGTCATGTTTTGGACGCAATCGTGGTGATGATAAAATAGATATTATGATAACCGAGGATAAGCAGGAATGGAATTCGGGCGGCGGCGGATATGACCGTTTGACAGGATTTTATAATTATGCGGCGGCAAGGGCAGAGATTGCACGCCTTTTAAAACGCGGAGGAAAAGAATATCACTCCTGCATACTGATGCGGCTGCGAAATGTGGAAAAGATGGACGAACTGTATGGCAGCGCATTTACCGGTGCGATTATTGAAAATACGGCAATGTATATCAGCCGTTATTATTCTGATATGGGTGTGAAAATTGTGCCGGGACGTTTGAGCAGAGATACATTTCTTGTTTTTGAATGCGGTGATGAGCCGGAAAAGGTTGAAAAAAACGCAAAGTGGATTAGTGAAGAACTGAAAAAGAGTTATTACGGGCGCAGGAAGGGGATTAGCGCCGGTATTGAACTCGGCATAAGCCATATGGACTTGGGCGATGATGATTTTGAAAAAGCGTTTTACACTGCTGGTCTTGCTCTTGAATATGCAGATAAGAACGGTACGGAATTTGAGATTTATGACAGAAATGCGGAGAATCGCTATAGCAAGCCGGAGGGACACAATATAGAAGATGATTTGCCGGAAGAGAATGAAAGAGTATTTGATTATGACAACCGTTTTGTTTCTTTTGCGGTTGCGCTTCTTGCGAATGCACGAGATCCTGAAAGTTCACTGGACGTTCTTTTGCAGCGTACTGCATGGAAATATAAATTTCAGTATGCGCTTGTGTGCAGATTTGAAAAAAAACATTATGTACGGGTCGTAAACCGCTATGTGCGGGGCGTCGGCATTGCCCTTAATGAGGACGAGGTTTTAGACATGAACGACTGGGACAAATTTATGCGCAGCTTTGACCATAACGGAATATCAAGAATTGACGATACAAGCGCTGAATATCTTTCTGATGAAGACAGGGAGTTTTTCAGGATACGCAAAGTAGGCTCCGCTTTAAACTTTCTCCTGCATGATAACGGATTGCCGGCAGGTTATGTTTCTTACTGCCGCACTGAAAAGAGCGGAGAATGGGACAGGACAAGCATTAATACACTTATTCAAGTTTCAAAAATTATTGAGATTTTTCTTTCTCAGCGTATAAGAAATGAGGAGGAAGAGAAACGGCTCAGAAAGCTGTCAAAGGATTTTGTTACCGGCTTGTATGTTTTACCGGCATTCGTGGCAGAAGCGGAAAAAATACTCAAAAACTTTGATGAAAACAAATGTTATGCAGTTGTTCATACAGATATTGATAATTTTGCTTATTTTAATTCTAATTACGGAGTTGAAGTGGGCGAAAGAATACTTAAAATGTATGCGGACATTATTGATGAGGTCTGTCGTGAGGGTGGATTAAGCTGCCATATGGAGGAGGACATATTTATCTGTCTGCTTATCAGGGACACAAAAGAAGAGATTGAGGAAGCGGTAAAGAAAATGGGCAGAAGCTTTCATGAGCTTAATGCCGGAAACCGTGCATTGAGTAATCTCCGTTCGTCAAGCGGAGTCTATTTCATGGAGAAAAACAAGCTTGATTTGAAGGAAGCCATGAGCAATGCAAGTCTTGCATGGAAGACAATAATGAATGATGGTCTGGTGCCATACAGGATTTATGATGATGAATTCAGATTAAAACGTGAGCATAAGCTTGAGGTGATCAGCAGTGTAAGGAGTGCAATTGAAAACGGAGAGATTGAAGCGTTTTTTCAGCCGAAGTTCTCAATGAAGACAATGACGGTTGTAGGAGCAGAAGCTCTGTGCCGCTGGAGAAATCCGGACGGCAGCTACAGATTTCCGGACGACTTTATCCCGATTCTTGAGAATGAAGGACAGATTGTTGATATTGATTTTTGCATATTTGAGCAGGTACTGCAGGCGATTGAGAGCTGGAAGGACAGCGGATTTAATGTTGTTCCGGTATCGGTAAACTTTTCGCGTGCGCATGTCGGGACAGGCAACTTTGCAGAAAAAATTATTGCAATGGCAGAGAGCTTCGGTGTTGAACCGAAATATCTTGAAATTGAAATCACGGAAAGCACAATTTCAAGCAATGATACAAGAATGCTGAACTATATGAATGAGCTTCGCAGAAAAGGATTTAAGGTAACAATGGATGATTTCGGAACGGGCGCGTCGTCGCTGAATATGCTGCTTGATGCTCCGATTGATGTGGTAAAGGTAGATAAAGGATTTATGGACAGATATGAGAATCCTTTATACCGAGCATACATTGACAGTATAGGAAATCTTATAATAATGGCAAAAAAAGAAATTATTTTTGAGGGAGTAGAAACACAGGAACAGATAGATTTTCTGTTGGAGTGCGGATATGATACCGCTCAGGGGTACTTTTTTTCAAAGCCGATTACGTTAAGGGAGTTTGAAGATAAATATATATTCAAAAATACACATTTGAAGGCGGGGACACAAAATGATGATAAATAAAAGTTTTGATGATGAATACTCAGCTATGTTCGGCATGAACGGCGGAATGGTGGAAAAAATGACAGGACTGAAGCGGTATATGCGGATATTTCGGAGCTTTATGAATAAAAAGATATTTTAAGGAACCACTGATTAATTAACGCCTAACGGCTTAGCACGCATTGAAC